>SXIR01000180.1 GCA_005772765.1 Actinomycetota bacterium | reverse complement strand
GGCCACCGAAGGCATCGTGATGATGGCGGCCACGAACCGGCCCGACATCCTCGACCCCGCCCTACTGCGCCCCGGCCGATTCGACCGCCAGATCATGGTCCCGCTGCCGACCCAGGACGAGCGGGTCGACATCTTGAAGGTGCACTTCGCTGACAAGCGGATCGGACCCGACGTCGACATCAGCGTCGTCGCCCGCGGAACGCCCGGCATGAGCGGCGCCGACCTCGCCAACCTCGTGAACGAAGCCGCGCTCTACGCCGTGCGCCGGGGCGCCCAAGAAGTGCACCGTGAAGACTTCGAGAACGCACGTGACCGAGTGCTCATGGGGTTGAAGCGCCCGTCGGTCATGATGAACGACGAAGAAAAGGAACACACCGCCTACCACGAAGCCGGACACGCGCTCACCGCCTACGTCCTCGAGCACGCCGACCCCGTCCACAAGGTCACGATCCTGCCGACCGGCATGGCGCTCGGCATGACCCAACAGTTGCCGACCGAAGAGCGGTACTCGCACGACCGCAACTTCTTGAACGACGTCTTGGTCGTGATGATGGGCGGTCGGGTCGCCGAAGACGTCGTGTTCGACTCGCAGAGCACCGGCGCCAGCAACGACCTCGTGCGCGCAACCGAGATCGCCCGGCGCATGGTTCGCGAGTTCGGCATGAGCGAACGCATCGGACCGATGGCGTGGGGCACGCAGGGGCAGGTGTTTCTCGGCGAGGACCTCATGCACACCCGCGACTACTCGGATGAGACCGCGCGGGTCATCGACGAAGAGGTCGAACGAATCCTGCGCGAAAACGAAGAACGCGCCCGCAAAACCATCGCCGAGCACCGAGCGGGGCTCGACGCGATCGCGCAAGCGCTGCTCGAACGAGAAACCGTCGACGGCGACGAGGTCGCCCGGTTGGTCGACACGGCCATGGGCTTCAAAGCCGGGGGCGGCCGCATCGTCGTACACGCCGACGGGACCACGAGCGAGGCACCTGCACCGGTGCCGCCCGCACCGGTTCCGCCGCCGTTCACCACTCGCACCAGCACCGAACCCACGACCTGACCGACGTCGCGGCGAGCACGTTCGTTCGACGAAGCGGGCAAGCCGTTCGTCGTCAGTGCAGTCGTTCCGCCGTCGACGGATCCGTGTGTCCGCCGCACACCCGCGGCACGGCCGGTGGGTTGCGCAGATCCGCAACCGCGGCCCAGAGGTCGGTCGCGCTCACGGCGCCGATGAAACCTGCCCGAACGACGCCGTCGCGATCGGCAACCACGGTGGTCGGCACCCCCTCGATGCCGTACCGCTCATGCAGGTCGCGTTGGGCTTGGTATTCGCAGTCGACGACCGCTACGTGCGGAGAAGCCAGAACCCCGGCTTTGCCGATCACCGGCCCGCACCCAGTACAGGCGGCGCTGGAGAACACCACGACGATCCAATCGGTGTCGGGTCGATCGAAATCGTTTCGATGCAGTTGTCGGGGGTAGTCGTAGCTCCGGTGGGCCGGCATCGCGCCGCGGTGTCGACGACGCTCGGCGACAACGGCGACACCGAGGGCCACCACCACCAGGAGCGCAGCCACGAGGTACAGGATCACCACGGTCCAAGGGTAGAGGGGTCGTCGACGTCGTTCCGCACGAACGGGGAGAGCGCGGTCGGGTACCGCCGTTGTGACATCGAACGCCGCGAACTGCCAACATCGCGGCGTGTACGAATCCAACGACACCCCGGTCGAGGCCGGGACGGGGCACGACCCAGCGAGCGAACCCGCCGATAACAGCAGCGCGTCGGCGGCGCAGTCGCGCACCGTTGGCACTTGGCCGATGTGGGTGTTGGGATTCGTCATCATGATCGACCAGTTCGATCAGAGCATCGTGCGCGGGGCCGCCACCGACATCCAAGAGCACTTCGGCGTCTCCGACACCGCCATGGGCTGGTTGCTGTCGGCGTTCATCGTCGTCAACGGTCTCATGACGGTTCCCGCCGGTTACCTCGCCGATCGGTGGAACCGAACCCGGACGATCGGACACACCGTGGTGGCATGGTCTGCAATCACCATGGCCACAGCCTTCTCGCCGACGTTCACCGTGTTGTTACTGCTGCGGGCGCTGCTCGGTTTCGGCCAGGCGATCACGGAACCGTCGGCCGCGAGCGCGCTGTCGGACTACTACCCCACATCGCGACGCGGCACCGTCTTTTCGAACCAGCAAGTGATGGGGCTGCTCGGCGGCGGGCTCGGCATCATGATCGGCGGAGCGATCGCGTCCGAGGTCGGATGGCGGTGGGCGTTCGTAGCGGCAGGCCCGCCCGGTCTCCTGATTGCAATGCTCGCCTACGCGCTCCGAGAACCACCACGCGGGTACGGCGACCGACTCCAACTCGGGGTCGACGATTGGCCCGAACACGAGAAGGTGAAGCTGTTCGACGACGGCTTCGCCAGCTTCGTGCGCGACACGGTGCAAGGTCTGATCGCCGACTTCAAGGTGATCTGGTCGATCACGACGTTGCGATTCGCATTGGTCGGGGTGAGCGCGTTGATGTTCACGGTTTCGGGCGTCGGCGCCTGGCTGCCGCAGTTCCACCAGCGGTTCAACGGTCTGAGCGAACAACAAGCGACGTTCGCGATCGGCCTGGTCCTCTTGTTCGGCGGCATTCCCGGTGTGCTCGTCGGGGGTGTGCTCGCGGACAACTTCATGGCTCGCATCGCGGGCGCCCGGGTGGTCATCCCGGCGTATTGCCTGGGCATCGGCAACGTGTTCATGATGGCGTCGTACTTGGATTCGGTACCCAAGTACGGCTCGTTGGCGCTACAGACGCTCGGTGTGTTCACCATCACGATGGCGATTCCCGCACTGCGCGCGGGTCTCGCCGATGCGGTACCGGCACATCTGCGTGGCGCAGGGTTCGGCGCCTTCAACCTGGCGTCGATCGTGTTCGGCGTTGCGGCCGCGCCCTTCATCGTGGGTTCGCTCTCCGAGATCTGGGACCTCCGCGCAGCATTCCTGATCGTCTCGCCGCCCGTCTTCGTCGGTGCCTACGTCCTCTACCGGGCCAAGCACCACTTGGAGGCGGACGCGATGAAGATCTTCGAAGCCGTCATGCGGGCGATGCAGGCCGAGTCCGACCCGTCACCGACCTGACGCCGTCGTCACGTCGGGACCCTTCGACGCCATCGGACGGCTGCGACGGATCAGTCTCGATTCGGAACGCCGAAGCTGCGGGTAATGCTCTCCTCGCGCACGAGGAAGCGTTCGACGTAGCCGGGGCCAGACAGCTCGACGATGAGACCGACCTGCGTCTCGATTGCATCGTCGATCCCGATGCGTGCCCACCCCGAACCCGCGACCTCGACCCCTTGCATCGTGTCCGGACGCACGATCTCGCCGTCGCGCACGTAGCTCACATCGACCGTGATCGAGTCTTGGTTCGGGTTGTAGATCTGGAGCCGCCCCTGGCTGCCTTCGTCGAGCTCCGACACGCCGAATCGCCATTCGTCGGCGGGTTGCGTTGCACCGACGCTGCCGGCGACACCGAATGCAGTTCGACGCGCCGTCTCGACACGGCGTCCGTCGAAATCGTCGACGATCACGCCCCGATCCGGATCCGGGCGGTCTCCGAAACCTGCGGTTGCCTCCACCACGATCGCGAACTGTGAATCGATCGGAGCGATCTTGTTGATGTTGACGGTGACGACCGAATCGGGTGCGACTCGGATGGTCGTCGGCAACGCGCCAGGGGCCGTCACCAAGATGTCGACGTCGGCTGATACCTCGCCGGGATTGAGCACGTAGATGAGGCGGGTGGTGTTAGCGCGCGCATCGCCGCCCGAGAACGTGAACCGACGACCGGGTGCAACCGCGCCGATCGTCGACGACACGCCGAACCTGCGGCCTGCCCCGCGATGAATGACCGTCTGTTGGGCCACGATGCGGTTGCCCTGGGGTGACTCGACCACGACCGCAACGATCTGTTTGCGGTCGGCGGCGTCGTTGATCGCGATCGTGCGGCGGGTGCGCGCCGGCACCACGAACGACTGGAGGTCGGCGGGTCGGCGCACCGCATCGTTCGTGATCACCTTGATGTCGACAACGGCGTCTTGCGCGTACGGGTTGAGCAACGACAACCACTGGGTCGAGTCGCGCAACGTGCTACCTGCCGCGAAATACCAACGATCGCTCGTCTGCGTCGCACACGGACCCAGCGCGACGTCGTCACGGTCGGGGGCACCGACCAGTTGTTCGACCACGATGCTTCGGGTGAACGCCTCGACCATGACCGCAGCATCGGGTTGGTTGGAGAGTTCGCGCACCGGAAGTTCGATGACCTCGCCGGCACCGACCGGGACGCGCCGGCCGCGCGGTGGTTCCGCCGCGCTGAACGCGGTCACCCGGACTGCGCCATCGCGATCGCTGGTGTTCGTCACGTACACGACATCGAGGATCGGACCGACCGGGTCGTCGTCATCATCGGTGGTCGCCGTGACCGTGCCTGGATCGCCGGGTACTCCGCCCGGGCAGTACCACGCAGCCGACACCACGCCGTCTGCCGGGAGCGTGACCGCCTCGGCGGGTTCGGTTGCGACCAGCAATGGCTCGCTCGCCGTGTCGTGCAGGGTGGCGACGGCCGCGAACGACGCAACGATCAGGCCGCCTGCGAGCAGGCGTCGTGAGGTCGCGGTGGTGACGTCGCTCACACGGGTTCGTCGCCGCGCCGAGACCGGCGCTGCGCCCGAATCGGATTCGGATTCGGGTGCCGGGCTGACCGTTTCCGGCGCGTGGTCGGTGGTTTCGTCGCTCACGAGTCCACCTCGTCGAGTTCGTCGAGCCCAGACGCGTCACGATCGGGGGAGAGCACCGACCAGTCGACTTGGTCATCGACCACGGGCGCGTCGGCGATGGCGGCGAGCGCCGCCAAGTCGTCGACCTCGTCGGAGTCGCCTTGCATGGTCGTTCCTGCCGGAGCCGCGGCGTTCGCTCGCGCGCGGCGGCGAGCGCTGGTCCGCCGCGGTGCCGTCGGGGCGGTGGGCGCGAAGTCGACGGCAAGTGCCCGCACGACGACGTCACCACGACGTCGGAACAACGCCAAGGCGGCCACCAACGCCCACAGCACCATTGCGACGGCAAGGCGAACGACGCCGAGCGCCCCGGCCGAACGATCGAGGGTGGCCGAACCAGCTCCGACGTCGAAACCGTTGGCCCAGCCGAGCGACACGACGTGATCGGCGGTCTCGCCGTCGACGGTCAACCGCCAACGGTCGTCGAAGCGTTCGGCAAGGTGGAATCGTCCTGCCTGGGCCAACTCGAGGTCGGCGTCGCGTCCACGTACCGAACGCGAATCCTCGGCCAGATCCGTGCGAGTCGCGACCTCGACACCGCCGCGGGCGTCGAGCGTCTGCGATGCGGCGGCGGGTAATTCTCCGACCAACACGGCGCGTGGGGACAGCCACGCGCCGTTCTCGTAGAGGGCGATGCCGTCGACACGCCGTGCGAGGGTCAGGTCGAGTTGTCGGTCGAGGTTCGCAGCGAGCGACGCGTCGAACTCGTGGCGTATTGCAGCATTGGGCGCGCTCCGATCGACGATGGCGACGTAGCGAACGCCCATTGGTGCGAGGGCGTGACCAAGGCGGACGGTACGCCCCGCGCGGGCCTCGTCGAACGCTCTCGTCAGCGTCTCTTCCGGTCGGTCGGGTACGGGAGGCAGTAGATCGCGTAGGTCGCCCGCGCCGTTACGAGTCACGGCGTACGCGACGTCGCCGTCGCGTATCTGCGCGTCGACCGGTAGCGCCTCGGCACGGCCCACCCACGCCACGCGGAATGGGCCGTCGTCGATCGCAACATCGTCGAAGAACGCGAGGGTCTCCCCCCACGATTCGGACGGCGCGTCGAAACCACCGTCGAAAACGTCGGGCAACACCCCGATGAACGGCAGCGCGGCCGTCGCCGCGAGTCCGAGCGCGAGTCCCTGGCGAGGACCGAACACGAACGTGCGAATGTCACCGAAGAACGCGGCGAGTCCGATCGCGATGGCCAACGCGAGGCCGAGCGCCGCCGGGACGAGCAGGACTTCCAGCGCGGGTGTCGCCGTCGTCGACGTTCCACCGGAGAGGACCACGATCGCGAACGAGACCACGGCCATGGTCCAGCCGCGGAGCGCCCACGCGAACCGCCCTTCCGTCGCGACCAGGAGGGGCAACAGCGCAGCGATGAAGATGCACCACACCCACGGCCCGGCGCCGGCGGTGCCCGTTCGAAACGCGAACGAGTCGACCAACGCGGGGTGTTCGCGTGGCACGAATCCCATCGACTCCGCTTGCCCGAGCGCACGGAACGACCACGGTGCAAGCAAGGCGAACGCGCCCGCGAGGGTGACGCCCGCGATGAACACGGCGCGCGCGGTGGACCACAATCCACCGACGATCGGCCAGGTCATGGCGACGGCCAGCGCGATCACTGCGGGGAACAGTGCGAAGGCTGGCGAAACGGCCGCGCCGATTGCCACGAGCAGCACGATGCCGGCCAGCGAACGCCGACGGGGTGACCCGGTCGCGCCGTCGATCAGCACGATGGCCCGGGCGAGCACGTAGGGCGCCAGCGCGAACGTGACCAAGGCATCGAACCGGGTCTCGGCAAACGCATTGCGCAGCACCGGGTTCGCGCCATAGGCCAGGACCGCTCCGGCGGCCGGAAGCGCGCGAGGTGACAAACGACGCGTGAGGCGATACACGCCGACGAGGCCGGTCGGAATCGCCCCGACGACGGCGAGCATCTGGGCGAACTGCGCGTTCCCCAGCCAGAGCGCGCTCCACAACCCGGCCAAACCCGAAAGCGGTGTGCCCGGGTCGGCCGCGCCCAATCCGGTCGCACGCCACGATCCGCCCCAGGCTCCGAGGAGGTCTCCCGTGCTCGTCCATCGTTGGAAACCGCCCGTGGAAGGCACGCCGGCGCTCACGAAGCTGCGGACGCCGACCACCAACAACGCGATCATGCTGGCGGCGACCCAGGTATCGAGTGACCGGAACGCCGTGCGGACGACATTCCATTGCGCACGGATCCGTCCTTCAGCGGTCTCGACGAGCGCGCTCTGTATCCGTCGATGCGCAACGAAGTGACGAACCCGCGAACTCCCGCGAACCATGTACGCGCGCACGTCGCGGTCGTCGACCTTGCGGAGGGCCTGCACCGCCGCCCGCGCCTCGGTCGTTCGTCGCGAGTGCGCCACGGCGGTCCAGAATCCAGCGACCGTCGATCGAGCGAGCCCGAAACGTCGAGTCGCGAGGTACCCAATGCCTTCGACGGCGTTGAGGACGGCGGCAATCGGCAAGATCCACACCAACGCGCCGAGCGAATAGTTCTTGAGCACCATGCGCATCCGGCGCTCGACGGCGACGGCTCGTTCGGACGCGACGGCACCGAATCGTTCTGCGCCATCTCGGCTGCGTCGAACCCGAGCATCGGGAACGACCATCACGCGCGCCCCAGCGATGTGGGCTCGCCAGCACAGGTCGATGTCTTCGTGGCCCGGTGCACACTTCGGATCGAAACCACCGAGGTCGTGCAGCAAGTCGGTGCGAACGAGCATGGTCGCCATCGACACGAAGAACGTGTCGCGTACGGCATCGTGTTGCTCCTGGTCGCGTTCGCCGGGATCGACTCCGGAGAAGACGACGCCGTAGTGGTCGATCGCCGGTCCGACCTCGACGAGCAACTCAGGCTGTGCGGCGTCGACGAACTTGGGACCGCAGATCCCCGCGTTCGAACGGAACGCTTCTTCGACGAGCAGACGAACTGCGCTCGGCTCGGGTTCGACGTCAGGGGCGACGAAGCACACGAAGGGCGCGCCTTCCACCGACACCAAGACGTCGTTGGCGGCCGCGACGGCGTCGAGGCGGCGTTCGAGGGTTCGGATCAGCGCAGTCGGAGCGGCAGCGGCGATGCGCGCCCGCAGTTCGTCGCGTTCGATCGGTCCGGAGCGGTCGAGGACGAGCACGGTCAAGCCGGGGTAGTCCTGCGCCGCCAAGGCCGTGAGGGTGGGCCCCACGTCGCCCGTCCCGTCGGTCACCACGACCGCGACCACCGCCGGCACGGCGGTTTCGCGCCGGCTCGGCCGGTCGGCCACGGATCGTTGCGTCGCCATGAGGTCGGCGAGGCTACCCGCGGCCAACTTTGTGCGTCCGAGCACAAATGCTTGCAATAGTGAGCAGTAGTGTGTATTCTGCAAGCAGTCGGGCCTGAACGGCCTCGATATCGCACCGCTGGCGTGATCGGCACTCGGCCGAAGCGCCCTCGAACAACCAAGGAGCACCATCATGGCCACCACCACCAAGGCCGAAACGTCCAAGTCCGCGACCACCAAGCCTGCCCCCGCCAAAGCCGCCAAGGCTGCGAAGGCCAAGTCGACCGCGACCGGCACCTCGCAAGGTCGGGCCTTCGACGTCCGCAAGGCCGTCACCGACGCCGGCTACATCGCCGTTGGCCTGGGTGTGTTGAGCGCCCAGCAGGTGCAGGTCCGCCGTCAGCGGTTGGGCGAGCAGCTCCAGTCGGTGACCGACGAGCTCATGAGCGCCGCCAAACAGCGCGCCGAAGGCTTCAAGCAGCTTGCCGACAAGTTCCCCACCGTCGAGGTGTCGAGCCGGATCGACGAGATGAAGGCCCGAGTGGCGGTTGCCCGCACCCGCGCGAACGAGATCGGCGAGACGACGCGAGGACGCGTGGCTCCGGTCGTCGACCAGCTCGAAGTCCGCGTGACCGAGTTGCCCGCGCCGCTCCCCCGCGCCGCGGCTCCGGTTGTGAAGGCCGCCAAGCAGCTCATCGCGGTCTGATCGACTGATTGCGCTGCGGTCCTCGCACCGCAGCGTTCCCAGCACCAACTCGCTTCCCGGTGATGCCGTCCTGACGTGGGGACGGCATCACCGCGTGCCGGCCCGGTCGCGCCCCGCGCGCCGCGTTCGGCATCCGGAATTCGCACGCCCCTAGCGTGTCACCCGTGATCGCAGCGTTGGCCGGCGGCGTCGGTGCCGCGAAATTCCTCGACGGGCTCGTCCGCGTCGTCCATCCCTCGACCACGACGGCAATCGTCAATGTCGCCGACGACGAACATTTTCACGGGCTCCACGTCTCCCCCGACCTCGATTCGGTGACCTACATGCTCGGCGGCGTGAACAACCTCGAGCTCGGATGGGGTCGCGCTGGCGAAACGTTTCGGACGGTCGACGAACTCGCTCGCTTCGGCGCACCGACCTGGTTCCGGCTCGGCGACCTCGATCTGGCGACCCACATCCATCGCACCGAACGCCTTCGTCAGGGCGCGTCGCTGTCGACGGTCACCGCCGAAATCACCGCCGGCTTCGCCATCGCGGCGACGATCCTTCCCGTGAGCGACGATCCCATCCGGACTCGAATCATCACAGGGTCATCCGCCTCACCCGTCGACCTTGCGATGCAGGAGTGGTTCGTGCGTGACCGATGCCAGCCCACGGTGCTCGACGTGCGTTTCGACGGTGCGGACACCGCGCGACCCGCGCCCGGCGTGATCGCGGCGCTGGAACAGGCCGAGTCCATCGTGATCTGCCCCTCGAACCCGGTGATCTCGATCGGCCCGATCCTCGCGGTTCCCGGTGTCACCGACGTGCTGACCCGTCGACGTCACAAGGTCGTTGCGGTGTCGCCGATCATCGGTGGCGCGCCCGTGAAAGGTCCTGCCGACAAGCTCATGGCCCCCCTCGGCATCGAGGTCAGCGCGCTGGGCGTTGCCCGGCACTATCGCGAGTTCTGCAGTGCAATCGTGATCGACCGAGTCGACGACGAACAACGAAGCGACATCGAAGCGCTCGGGATGCGAGCCGTCGTGACGGAGACGCTCATGCGAGACTCCGACGTGGCCGCCGACCTTGCCCGCACCGCGTTGGCGGCAATCGCATGAAGTCGCTCACCGTCATCGCGATCGAAGGCATCGGCGAAATTCGCCCGGGCGACGAACTTGCGGTGCACATCGCCGATGCCGCCGCAGCCCAGGGGTCACCGCTCACCGACCACGACTGCGTCGTCGTCACCCAGAAAGTCGTCTCCAAGGCCGAGGATCGCCTCGTGCCGCTCGACCCCGACAATCTCGCGGCCAAACAAGCGCTCGTCGAACGTGAGTCGGCGCGTATCGTTCGCCGCCGCGGCGACCTGACGATCAGCGAAACCCACCACGGGTTCGTCTGCGCGAATGCCGGTATCGACCTGTCGAACGTGGAACACGGAACCGCGGCGTTGTTACCGATCGACCCTGATCGTTCCGCCAAGTACATCCGCGACGCAACGCGAGCGCGCTACGGCGTCGAGATCGCCGTGATCATCTCCGACACGTTTGGTCGACCGTGGCGCATGGGACTCACCGACGTCGCCATCGGCGTGAGCGGCATCGCTGCGGTGGTCGACCTACGAGAAACCCCCGACGCGTTGGGTCGTCTGCTCCACGTCACCGAAGTCGCGATTGCCGACGAGATCGCCGCTGCCGCCGAGCTCGTCATGGGCAAAGCCGACGGCGTACCCGCGGCGATCGTGCGCGGCCTCGACGCCGCGTGGTTCCGCGAGGGCACCTACCGCGAACTCATCCGTCCGGCCCAGGAAGATCTGTTCCGATGACGGTGCCGGGGTTCATCGAAGCGAGGCGGTCGATCCGGGCCTTCACCGACAACACCGTGCCCCGCGACCGCATCGACGCATGGATCGAAGCGGCGTGCACCGCACCCGCTCCGCACCACAGCCGACCGTGGCGCTTCGTCGTCGTCGAGCAGGAGGAGTCGCGCCGAGCACTCGCCGACGGAATGGGTCGGGCCTGGCAAACCGACCTCGAACGCGACGGCCTCGCCGCGACGCGCGTCGATCAGCTCGTTGCCGCGTCGCACCGCAAGATCGAGCGGGCGCCGGCGCTCGTCCTCGGCTGCCTCACCTGGGATGGACTCGACCGGTATCCCGACGAGCATCGCCAGCGAGCTGAACACGGCATGGCGTTGTTGTCGCTCGGCGCGGCCGTCGAGAACTTCATGCTGGCCTGCGCCGCCGACGGCTACGCATCCTGTTGGGTCGCGGCTCCGATCTTCTGTCCGCCCGCGGCCCGCGACGCACTCGACCTCCCGCCGGACTGGCTGCCGCACGCCATGGTCGTGTTGGGTGAGCCCGACCCCGACTACGTCGGGCGCCCGCGGCCGCCCGTCCCGCTCGACGACCTCCGCCGCTTCGTCTGACGCGACGACAAGTGCGGGACTGGTCAACGCGCGCCGGCGCGGTGGCCTTTCATGTGCTCGAGGGTTCGAGCGAGTCCGTCGTCGAGGCTTGTCCAGGGCTTCCAGCCGAGATGGATCTCGGCCCGCCCGGGGTCGAGCGCACTGGCTCGAAGCTCGCCCACGCGCGCGTCGGCGTGTTGGGCCGGTTCCTTGACGTTGCACAGCCGCGCCATCGTCTCGTAGAGCGTGTTCACCGAGGTCTCCTCGCCGGTCCCGACGTTGAGCAGCAAGCCGCCACCACGCTCTGACGCTCGGAAGAACGCGTCGACGACGTCGTCGACGTACACGAAGTCGCGAGTTTGGAGCCCGTCTCCGAACACCGTCACCGGCTGATGCGCCAGCAGGCGTCCCCCGAAGATTGCGACGACGCCCGCCTCGCCGTGCGGGTCCTGGCGTGGCCCGTAGACGTTGGCGAGCGCAAGCGCCGAGTACTCCAGGTGCTGCACTTCTCGGTAGTAGTGCAGGTAGTCGAGCGTGACCTTCTTGCTCACTCCATAGGGCGATTCGGGCCGCCAGGGCGCACCCTCTCGAGCCGGGAGTTCCGATGGCGTGCCGTAGAGCGTTCCGCCGCTGGCGGCGAAGACCACCTTGCTGGCACGGGCCGCGACACAGGCTTCGAGCACGTTCAGGGTGCCGATGATGTTCACTTCCGCGTCGAACTGCGGTTTGGTCACCGACACGCGCACATCGGCCTGGGCCGCCAGGTGGAACACGACATCAGGGGCCTGACGTTTGATGTGATCGACGACCCCAGCGTTGCGCACGTCGAGTCGCGTGAACGAGAAGCGACGCCCCGCAGCATTCCGAGCGTCGGCCAGATTCGCTAGCGACCCGCTCGACAGGTCGTCGACAACGTCGACCTTCCAACCTTCGGCGAGCAAGCGGTCGACGAGTGCCGAACCGATGAAGCCGGCGCCGCCCGTGACGACAGCCTTTGCGCTCACGTGCCGTCGCCGTAGCCCGACGGCGCCAACCGCGCCGCGACCACGCGGGCATTCGGGGGGACCACGACACCGGTACCGACGAGTGAAAGGTCAGTGACGCTCGCACCGTCGCCGACGTGCCCGCCGGCGGCGACAACCGACCCGTGGACGCGCGCGCCCGCGCCAACCACCACCCCTGGCCCGATGACCGAATCTTCGACTTCGGCGCCCGCGGCGACGTGCGCGCCGGCACCGACAACGCTGCGCACGACCGATCCGTCGATGACTGCGGTCGGGTCGATGACACGATCAGCGCCCGGGAGCGAACCGGCCACGACGTCGAGGTTGGCCTGGAGGTACTTCTCGGGAGTACCGATGTCGAGCCAGTAGCCCGGCCAGTGGAATCCGTAGAGGGAGTGACGCGACTCGACCATGCGAGGAAAGGTCTCGCGTTCGATCGACACGTTGATCCGCGGCGGAATGCGATCGAGGACCGACGGTTCGAGCACATACACACCAGCGTTGATCCAGTTGGTCGGAGCCTGATCGCGCGGCGGTTTCTCGATGAAACCGACAACCTCACCATCGGAGCGCGTGGGCACGACGCCGAATGCCGAAGGATCCTCGACCTCACACAGGTAGATCGACGCCTCGGCTCCACGCTCGTGATGGAACTCGACCATCCGCGTGAGATCGAGGGTGGTGAGCACGTCGCCGTTGCAGACAACGAAACGTTCGTCGATGCCTTCGGCGGCAAAGCGGATACCGCCCGCGGTGCCGAGCGGCGTCTCCTCGATGGCGTATCGCAGGGTCAGGTCGCCAAATCGGCCGTCGGGGAAATGTGCGCGGAACGGGTCGGGCAAGTAGCCCATCGACAACACCACCTCGTCGACCCCGTGTCCGGCGAGCCACTCGAGCTGACGTTCGAGAAACGCAACGTTGCCGATCGGAACGAGCGCCTTGGGCGCGGTGTAGGTGAGCGGCCGAAGGCGCGTGCCTTCGCCGCCCACAAGGAGCACCGCTTTCACGGCGTGGTGGTGGTCGCCTCGACCGTGGTCGGCGCCGCAGTCGTCGACGAACCCGAGCCATCGACCGTCGTGCCCGAACCGGCAACAGTGGTCCCGGTGGGAACCGTCGTGTCGGACCCCGGCACGGTGGTCACACCCGGCTCGCGACCCTCCTCGGCAGCGAGCGGATCGGCAAGTTGCGCCTTGCTCGGATGCGACGCCTCGAGGGCTTCGAGATCCTCGTCGGCAGGAACGAAGTAGATGCCGATCGTGGTCTGGTCGACCGGCTTGTAGTTGGCGGGGTTGCCGCGAATCTCTTCGCCGTCGACGGTCCAGCGCAACATGGCCTCTTCGGCGTCGTCGCCCTCGCCACAGTCATCGCCGTCTTCGTGGCGCGTGTTGTCCCAACCGTCGACGAAGTCGGTGCCGACATCCCAACCGCCGAAATCGAGGAAGGTGCCCACGGTGGCGTTCTCGCCGGATTCGTCGCCCGAGAACGGGTGGATGTGCATCAGGCCGTCGCCGTGGGTGTGGATTCCTGCCCGCAACGAGGTATCCCCAGACCGCTGTTCGAACTCGGCGGGGTTGGGCAACCACGTGCCACAGACATTGATGGCGATCGCGGCGTGCCAGTGGTCGACGTTCGCCCGCGGCGTTTCGTCGGCGCTGCTGTCCTGCGCCTTCGTGACGGCCACGAGGGCGATACCCACGATGCACACCGCGGCGACCGCGCTGTAATAACCGTAGGAACCACCGTCACGGCGTACCCGACCGCGTGATTTCAGTGCGCGGCGCTTGATCCTCGATGCCTTACCCATGAGGCGCCGAGGCTAGCCGCAGACCTGCGGGCGCCTTCGTCGGGAGCCGAAGGCTCGTCGCGCCATCGTGACGAGTGCCCGAACTGTCAACAGCGCCGCCGCTCCGGGGAGCAGGACCCGCCGCGGCCCGTCCCACCACCGATCGGCGTAGCGGAACACCGCCCGATGATGCACCGCGATCATTCGGTACGGGTGATGGGCCCGACTCACGCCCTCTTCGTGCACGAGCGCTGCGTCGGGCTCGTAGGCGACCCGCCACCCTCGCTCCCGCAGACGGCGACCGAGGTCGACATCCTCCATGAACATGAAATAGCGCTCGTCCCAGCCGCCGACATCGTCGAGCGCGGCCCGCGCCAGCCACATCCCGGCGCCGGAAATCCAGTCGACGTCGCGCGCCCGCGCCGGGTCGGCATCGAGTTCTCGATATCGCCGGGTGAACGGATTCTTCGGCCACCACGCACCGGCAAGCGTGTGGCCGACCGCGACGCCGAGGTTCGGCTCGCGACGAGCCGACGGATAGACGGAGCCGTCAGGGTTGTCGATGCGAGGTCCCACGGCACCCAAGTCGGGTTCGTGCTGCAGCCGCCCCACCAACCTCGCCGCGCTCCCCCGCCGCAGCAAGGTGTCGGGGTTGATCACTGCGACCCACGGGGCCGTCGTCGCCGCGATGCCGAGGTTTGCCGCCGCAGCCAGACCGAGGTTCGCGCCCGCGTGCACGACCATTGCATCGAGATCCGCGATGGTTGCGAGCGAATCGTCGGTCGATGCGTTGTCGACCACCACGACCTCCACCGGTCCGGCGGAATCGTCGGCGAGCACCGACGCAATGCAGCCGCGGAGGTGTTCACCCGCGTTGTAGTTGACGATCACCGCCGCCCACGACGGCGTGGGCGCGTGCATCAGTCGCGGACGCGGTACTTGAACAGCGTCCACAAGGCAGTAATGCCGTCGCGCCAGGTGATCTTCTTGCCCTCGTCGAACTCTCGTCCCGCGTAACTGATCGGAACTTCGTAGATCCGCACCCGGCGCTTCAACAACTTCGCGGTGACTTCGGCTTCGATCTCGAACGCGTCGGATTCGAGACCGAGCGTCATGAGCAACTCGCGGTCGAAGAGTTTGTAACACGTCTCCATGTCACTCAACGTCGAGTTGTAGAGCACGTTCGTCATCAGCGACAAGAACCGGTTGCCGACCCAGTGGAGGAACAACATGTTCCGACGTTCGCCGGTGAAGCGTGATCCGTACACCACCCGCGCCTTGCCGCGCAGCACGGGGTTGATCAGGCGCGGATAGTCCTCGGGGTCGTACTCGAGATCGGCGTCTTGCACGATGACGAGTTCGCCCGTCGCGGCGGCGAACCCGGTCCGGAGCGCGTACCCCTTGCCGCGGTTGGTCGGGTTCTTGATGATGCGGACCGTCGAGTCGCCCAACTGGTCGAGGACCTCGCGGGTGCCGTCGGTGCTGCCGTCGTCGACGATGATGACCTCACGGTCGAGGCCGCCGGGCAGTTCGACCTGGCGTACGCGGCGCACGATCTCGACGACCGTGTTCCGTTCGTTGTAGACGGGGATGACGATCGAAAGCTTGCGGTATCGGCTCGCCGACGTCGGGGAGATCGATGGCTGGGATTCAGGTTCGGGCATCAGTTTCGGCGCGCTCTTCGAGGTAGCTCTCGTAGGTACGCCGTAAACCTTCGCGCAGATCGACCCTCGGTTCCCACCCGAGCAGCTCGCGAGCTCGAGTGATATCGGGTCGACGGCGGGTCGGATCGTCTTGTGGCAAGGGTTCGAAGACGATCTCCACCGATCGATCGACGAGCTCGATCACCAGGTGGGCGAGCTCGAGCATGGTGAATTCGACCGGATTGCCGATGTTGACCGGCCCAGCGGCATCGCTGTCGAGCATCGCGATCTGTCCCCGCACCTGGTCGTCGACGAAACAGAAGCTGCGCGTCTGGCTCCCGTCGCCATAGACCGTGAGCGGTCGACCCTCCATGGCCTGCACCAGGAAGTTCGAGACGACCCGACCGTCAGCAGGGCGCAGACGCGGTCCGTAGGTGTTGAAAATCCTGGTGATTCCGGTCGACAGGTCGTACAGCCGCCGGTAGGTCATCGTCAGGGTCTCCGCAAACCGCTTCGCTTCGTCGTAGACGGCACGCGGTCCGATCGGGTTGACGTTGCCCCAG
>SXIR01000022.1 GCA_005772765.1 Actinomycetota bacterium | reverse complement strand
CACCATCAGTACCAAGCCGAAAAGCCCGCTGGCCCACGCGGTCTCGCGCGGACCCACCCGAATCGCAATCCAGATCAGGGGCGGCAAGACGAGGTAGTGCAGGTACGCGATCTGTGTCTCGGTCGGCCCGACGAACAGCAAGGCGCTCACCCCGGTGAGCGTTGCCACAGCCCCGATGAGTTCGGTGCGGACCCGCCGGGTCAGGTGCTGTCCCGTTCTCAAGTGTGCCGCGATCGGCATGACCACGATGATGCCGGTGAAGTTGCCGGCAATCCACGTACGAAGCGAGACCCAGACATCGGACGGGTGGACCAAGGTGGTCGTGGCGGCGCCGATCAATCCCGACACGCCGCAGGCGATGCACGTGATGACGAACATCGCGGGTACGCGAATCGCGGTGTTGGCATGGCTCGCGCGCCACTGCACGTACCATCGTTGCATCAGCGAGGCGTACACCAAGGCCTCGAGCGCGCGCGCTGTTGCGTAACCCACGTTGGCGCCGATCGGTTCGAACCGCAACACGCCGAGCACACATCCCGCGAACAACGCCACGAACAGCGCCCGCCATTGTGATCGCGGGCAGAACACCGCCGCAGCCGCGCCGAGGCCCGCAGCGGGCCAATAGGCCGTGATACCGCTCGGCGACAGACGCAACGCCATCCCGAGTTCGCTCAGCCCGATGTAGGTCAGCGTCAGGACGGGAAACATCCAGGCTGGCCACCGAGGCAGGCCGCGCCGCCGCGGCACGAACGGTTTCGATGCAGGCGCAGGCGTCTCGACCACGAGACCTGATCGGACAAACGCCTGAGGCATCGATCACGCAGGTGCGTGAGTGTCCCCGCCTGCCGCGCCGGAAGGTCGTCGCCAACCGGCTGCGACCCCTGCGACGATCGCGCCCCCTGTGGCGAGCCAGGCGCCCGCACCGAGGTCGCCCACCCCCGCCAGGCGAGCGAACCCGACAACGACGAGCATCGTGACCAACGCTGCAACGGCGGCCGAGGTCCGGCGTCCCGCGTCGAGCCCCACAGCGATCCACAACGCCGCGCCGGAGGCGGGAACGAGATACCAGAGCACGGCGAGGCGCGCCGCCGACAATCCGGGCAGCGTGTCGCCGAGCGCGACGATCGCGTCGATCATGTCGCGCCCACTCAACGAGTTACCGGGGCCTCGCCGAACCCATCGCAGCAGCGGGCTGCCGACCAGCGCGACGCCGCCGGCCAACATCGCCAGGTCAGCGAGACCGAGCGATGCCGACCGGCGGCGTCGAGGTGAGCGATCGGGCAATGGCTACAGCGCGGCCGTCGTCGCCGGTGCGACCGAGGTCGGAACGGTTTCGGGGGTGCCGGTCTCTTCGTAGGCGTACTCCCCGATGACATTGCCGTCGGCGTCGTACTGGATGCAGGTCGTCAGTGTCCCGTCGCTGGAGCACTCCTCCACGCCGCCGTCACCTGGGAAGGTCGGACCGAATTCGCCCTGCTCGATGCCCTCTGGCGCGTCGGCCCGGTTCCAGATCGTGAAGGTGGCCTTGCTGTCGTACGGGCGCACGACGACGCGGTACTCGCCGGGCGCGTCGAGCGTCACGACCTCGGCGTAACCCAACCCGTAGATGTCGTCCCGGACCCGACCCGAGGGATCGATGAGCACCAGGTCGGCGTTGTTGGCTTGCCCGAAGATCTCTTGGCCGGCGGCGCCAGCGAAGGTGAACACCTCGAGGCCGTCGATCGTTGTCTCGACGCCGAGCTCGATGGCTCCCGTCGGCTCGATCGCGGCCAGCCCACCTTCGACCAACGTGACCGACTGGTCTCCGCTGTAGACCCACACGACCATTCGGTAGGTTCCCGACTCGTCGAGGGTGAGGCCCTGATAGGTCAGATCCCAACCGTTCTCGACTTCGTCGCCGTCGGGGCCGACGAGCGTGATCGACACGAGACGATCGGTCTGGGCGAACAACTCGTCACCGGCTTGACCTTCGAACGTGTAGACCCGAGGACCGCCGGGTTGGACCGTGACGGCGTCGCCGTAGGCGATCGAGCCGTCGGGTTCGATCTCGTCCCAATCGCCGGTCATCGACGCCAGCAAGTCGGCGTCGAACGACTCGACGAAACCGTCGACCGCGTTCAAGACGGTGCCGACGGGGCTGACGAACCACCGGCCGTTTTCGCGCACGAGTTGGATTTCGAGCGGTCCCGAGTCCGTCCCCGTCGAAGCTCCCATGAACAATCCGAGCGGCACCACGCCTCGGGCGTTGCCGGCAAAGCAGACCCGCTCGATCTCGCCATCGTCGCCCGCCCAGAAGTCGTTGTCGCACTCGCCCCCGAGCTGCCAGGTACCGCCTTCGGTCGTGCCAGATGCTTCGATCAGCGCCGTCGCCTGGTCGCCGTCGTTCTCGATCGTGATGTCGAGCGATTCGACGCGCATCGTGCTCGGTTCCTCATCAGCAATGGCGTCGGTCAACAGGTTGCGGTACTCCCAGATCGGCAACTCGCCCGGCGGTGCCAACTCGATCAGCCGGTTCCAATCCGAGTCCTCGATTGCGCCGAATGCATCGCGCACCGCAGCTTCGGGGTCGGCGGCACCGAGGTTGGCCCCCTCGGCACTGCCGTACTCGACGCTCACGGTCGTGTTCTGATCGCGTTCGTACGCCTCGCGGGCGTACTCGAAGCCGGTGTACGCCGGGCTCAGGTACCAGCCGTCGCCGTCCTTGATCGCGACTACGAACATGGCTGTCTTCGCGTCGTCGTTGCTGTCGGCGACCGTCGTGCACTCTCCGAAGCTGTCGCACGCGACGGAGTCATCGCTGTCGCCGCCGAACACATCGACCTCCGCGAGGTCGACCTGCTCGGGTTCACCGGGCTCCATGTCGCGAAAGCGTTCGGCAAGCCCGCCGGGGTCGACGTCGGCAGTGATCGTGCCGCCGGTAATCGTCACCTTGGCGAAACCCGGAGCGAGTTCTTCGACGTCGGTCTCGAGGCCGTCGACGTCGATGTCGAACCCGGCGAACGGGTCAGTTGCGTCGTCGACCATCTCGAGCTGTTTGGCCTTGTTCGACGCGGTCTTCACCGAACGTTCGAGCGAACGCACCTCACGGGGCGCGAGCACATCGATCGCGGCGAGCGCGTCTTCGTCGTCGAGCGCGCGGGCGAACTGTTCGACTGCGGCTTCGGGCGATGACGCGCCGCCGCCGCCCTGGGTGGCGATGGCGGCATACCCGCCGATACCGAGCAGCGCGGCGATACCCAGACCGGCCACGCCGCGCGAACGACGAGACGGTCGGGGGTTGCGGGGTTGCATGTCGACGACGAGGTCGTCGACGATCGGGGTCAGGTCGTCGGTCATGACGGTGTCCTTTCGGGCGGCATCGAGTGATGCCGCCGCGTGGGCGCCGGCCGTGTCGAGCACTGCATCCGCACCGCGGGGCGTGCCTCGGTTCGCCAGCGCGTCGAATTGTGAGCGCAGGTTGTCGTTCATCGGTCCAACTCTCCTTGCAGTTCGACCTTCAGCCGCCGCCGAGCCCGCGTGAGGGCCATGCGTGCGGATGGCGCCGACATACCCAACGTCTCGGCCGCGTCCGCGATCTGTTCTCCCTCGACGTCGACGAGGTAGAGCAGCGCTCGCGTGCGGGGCTCGAGGCGCAACAGGTCAGCAAGCTCGCTGGGATAACGGTCTTCCGAGGCGTGGCTGGCACCGAGCCGCCGGGTGGCCAACGCGCCGCGTCGGGTTCGACGCCGCTCGTTGTGCACCAGATTGACCACGATCCGTCGTACGTACGGTCCGAGGTCGTCGATGCGCCCGGGTTCGACCAGCAACACTTTGGTGAACGCTTCTTGCACGAGGTCGTCCGGGTCGACGTCGTAACGGCCGATGACCGCCGCGAAACGACGCAACGGACCGTAGAGCTCGCGCAGCTCCGCGATCAGCCGATCATCCCAATGGCGATCCTGATCTCGTGGCTCGGCCGTCTCGCGGTCGAGTCCGAAGATCGGTTCGGTCATCACTCCCCCCGGAGTTCTGCTTGCTGACACGCCCAACTGACACCGCAGTTCCCCGAAGTGCAACACAACCGACCAACATTTGTCGACCGCCGGGCCCAAGGCTCGCCGAAACGGCCAGAGCCTGCGTGCGCCGATGCGGACGGTCAGCCGTCACGCGGTGGCGGAGGCTGAATGGTCGGGGGCTACTTGATGAGCTTGATGATGTTGAACATCGGCATGTAGAGCGCAATCACCATGCCACCGACCGCGCCACCCATCACGACGATCAGCAGCGGCTCGATGAGCGACGTCAGCGCGTTCACGGTCGCTTCGACCTCTTGGTCGTAGAAGTCGGCGATCTTGTCGAGCATCTCGTCGACGGCGCCGGTTTCTTCGCCCACGGCCATCATCTGCACGACCATCGGCGGGAACACTTCATGGTGTTCGAGCCGGGTTGCGAGGCCCTCACCTTGTTTCACTGCCGCCTGCGCGTCGCGTACTGCGGTCGCTACGACGTGGTTCCCCGCAGTCTCGGCGACGATGTCGAGCGACTCGAGAATCGGCACACCCGAGCGCACCAATGCCGACAGCGTCCGCGAGAACCGGGCGAGCGCGGTCTTGCGCACGAGCTGACCGAAGACGGGCACCCGCAATTTGATCGCGTCCCACCGCTTGCGGCCTTCTTCGCTCGAGATCCAACGTCGGAATCCGACGACCGCACCGATCTGCAACACCAGCACGAGATACCAGAACTTGCGGGCGACCGAGCTGATGTCGATCAGGATCTTCGTGGGCAGGGGCAGTTCGCCACCCAGTTCGGTGTAGAGACCTTTGAACATCGGGATGATGAACAGCAACATCGCAGTGACGATGAGGAACACGAGCGCCGCAACGACCGCGGGATAGGTCATCGCCGACTTCACCTTGCGGCGAAGTTCGACCTGCTTTTCGATGGTGTCGGCGAGCCGCACGAGCACGCCGTCGAGCACGCCGCCGACCTCGCCGGCCTTCACCATCGAGACGTACAGGCGGTTGAACGCCTTGGGGTGTTTGGCGAGCGCGGCCGAGAGTGAGGAGCCCTTTTCAACGTCGACGCGGACCTGGTTGATCACCTCGGCGAGGGCCTTGTTCTCGGTCTGCTCGGCGAGGATGTAGAGCGCGCGCAGCAACGACAGACCCGAGTTGATCATCGTCGCGAACTGGCGCGAGAAGACCGCGACATCCTTCAGCTTGATGCGGTTGGACAGTCCCGGAATCTTGACGTCGCGCGACAACTGCTCGGTGCGTTGCTCCTTGACATCGATGGGCGTGTAACCCATCGACCGCAGCTTCGCGACGACGAGCTGCTGACTCTCGGCGTCGAGCTGCCCTTCGACGAGCTTGCCCGCAGGATCACGAACCTTGTACGCGTACGTGCTCGTCGCCATCTGAATGCCTCCCCTACCCGGCGATCAGCCGGCGCAGGTCTTCCTCGTTGGAGCAGCGCTCTCGGGCCAGGTCGAGCGAGATCTTCCCGGTGCGCACCAGGTGAGCGAGGGACATGTCCATCGTGACCATTCCGTGCTTTCCGCCGGCCTGCATCATCGAATAGATCTGGTGGGTCTTTCCCTCGCGAATGAGGTTGCGAATGGCCGGGGTCGCGACCATCACCTCGCACGCAACCGCCCGACCCATCCCATCGGTGGTCGGGACAAGTTGCTGCACGCAGACGCCCTGCAGCGCGGACGCGAGCTGCACACGAATCTGCTGTTGCTGATGCGAGGGAAACACGTCGATGACGCGGTCGATCGACTGTGGCGCGTCCTGGGTGTGCAACGTCGCAAACACGAGGTGACCGGTCTCGGCTGCCGTGAGCGCGGTCGAGATGGTTTCGAGGTCGCGCATTTCACCGACGAGGATCACATCGGGGTCTTGTCGCAAGACGTGCTTCAGCGCGTTGGCGAACGAGTGCGTGTCCTCGCCCACCTCGCGCTGGTTGACGATCGCCGTCTTGTGGTTGTGCAAGAACTCGATCGGATCCTCGACAGTCATGATGTGCACGGCGCGACTGCGGTTGATGATGTCGACCAGGCTCGCCAGCGTCGTCGACTTCCCGGAGCCCGTCGGGCCCGTCACGAGCACGAGCCCACGAGGAAGCCACGCGAACTGCTCCACCGCGGTCGGCACACCGAGCGTCGAGAACTCGACGATCTCATAGGGGATGACTCGCATCACGCAGCCGACGCTGTCGCGCTGCAAGAGGACGTTCATGCGGAATCGGCTTTTGCCCGGCAACGTGTAGCTCGTGTCGAGCTCGAGGTGGTTCTCGAACTTCTCGCGCTGTTTTTGCGTGAGGATCGAGTACACCATCTGGCGGATCTGGCTGCCGTTGAGGTTCGGGAACTCGCTGAGTTGCATCATCTCGCCGTGGACGCGGATCACCGGCGGCGCGCCCGCCGACAGGTGCAGGTCCGAACCTCGGAGTGCGAGCACCCGTTCGAGCAGGTCGTTGATGTGCAGGTCATCGGGACCGCCGCCGAGTTCGGCCGGCCCCCGGTATTCCTCGTCGAGCGGCGCACCGTCGGGGTCGCTGCCGTAGATCGATTCGATCGCGCGCACCAACTCGCCGCGGTCGGCAACGGCGGGGATGATCTCGTAGCCGGTTGCCTGCCCGACCGCTTGGAGCGCCGCGTCGTCGCCCGGTTCGGCGAACGCAACGACGAGCTTGGCGCCCTCGAAGTCGATGCCGAGCGCGAGGTAGCGGCGAGCGATGTCGGCGGGGACCGCGAGTGGTGCGTCCTGGTGCAGCGGGGTCTCGTGGAAGTCGACGAAGCGCACGCCGACGCCGTCGGCAAGCGCAGCCGTCAAGTCCTTCGTGCCGACCAACCCCCGCGCCGACAAGAACGCCGGCAACGGCGTGTTGGTGCGCTCGCACTCGGCGAGGGCAGCTTCGAGGACATCGCGCGACAGGACGTGGCGCTCGATGAGCGTTTCCCCGAACCGCCGCGCTTGCTGGGCCAGCATCGTGCAGAACATCGGCACAAACCGGACAGGCCTGTAGCAGGCGTTCCACCCAGTTTCGTCGAGCACGTTCCAACGTTCTTGACGGAACGCTCAACGAAGCCGCAGCGGCGGCCGCGGGGTTAGGCGACGACGCGGAAGATCTCCTCGAGGCTGGTGTGCCCAGCGGCGACCTTGCGGAGTCCGTCCTGGCGGAGGGTGATCATGCCTTGCATCACCGCAATCTTGGCAATGTCTTCGGAGCTGCGCCGTTCGATCACGGCTCGGTCGAGTTCTTCGGACATCAGCAGCACTTCGTGGACGGCAAACCGGCCCTTGTACCCGGTGCGACCACACGACGAGCAGCCCACCGCCCGATGCAACGTCGGATACTCGACCTCGCGATCGAGGTCCCATCCGGCCTCGACAAGTTCGGGTTCGGTCGGCTGGTAGGGCTCTTTGCACTGCACGCACAGCCGCCGCGCCAGACGCTGGGCAACCACCGCATCGAGCGCGCTCGTGACCAAGAACGGCTCGACACCCATTTCGACGAGTCGCATCGGTGTGCTCGCGGCGTCGTTGGTGTGCAATGTCGACAAGACGAGGTGACCGGTCAGTGCGGCTTCGATGCCGATGACCGCGGTCTCACGGTCGCGGATCTCACCGACGAGCAAGATGTCGGGGTCGGAACGCAAGATTGATCGCAGCGCCGACGAGAACGTCAGGCCTGCCTTGGGGTGGATCTGCACCTGATTGATCCCGGGCAGCCGGTATTCGACCGGATCCTCGACCGTGATGATGTTGCGGTCGGGTTGGTTCAAGATGTTGAGCGTGGCGTACAGCGTGGTGCTCTTGCCCGAACCGGTCGGGCCGGTCACGAGAATCGTGCCGTAGGGCTTGCGATAAGCCTGCGAGAACCGCTCGAGTTGTTCGGGCAAGAACCCGAGTTCTTCGAGGCGCAGGAGCGCCTGGCCCTTGTCGAGAATACGCATGACGACCTTCTCGCCGTACACCGTTGGCAAGGTCGCCACCCGAAGGTCGACGGCCCGTCCCCCGACCTTCATCGAGATGCGGCCGTCTTGAGGGACGCGTCGTTCGGCGATGTTGATGTCGGCCATGACCTTGAGTCGCGACACGACCCCCGCCTGGATCGAACGCGGTGAGTGCATGACCTCGTGGAGTACGCCATCGATCCGGAAGCGGATCCGCAGATCGGTCTCGGTCGGTTCGACGTGGATGTCCGACGCCCGATCGCCGACGGCTTGGGTGATCAACAGGTTGACGAACTTGACGATCGGCGCGTCCTCGACGATCTCGGTGAGCGCCGAGATCGAGTCTTCCTCTTCGAACTCGTCTGCCGCGAGCTGCGCGATCGACCCCGCTTCGCTGTCGACCCGGAAGTACCGATCGATCGTCTCGCGAATCTGCGACGGCGTGACCACGACGCTGTCGCACTCGGTGCGCGTCGCAGCTCGAATGTCGTCAAGGGCGAAGACGTTCGACGGGTCGGCCATTGCGACCAGTAACCGGCCGTCGCGCCACGTCACCGGGATCGCCTGATACCGCCGCGCCACCGCCTCACTGATCAGACCGACGGCGCTCGGATCGATGCTGATGTCGCCGAGGTCGACGAACTCGAGCCCGACTTGGTCGGCCAGGGTGCGCACGACGTCGGTTTCCGACACCGTCCCCGCCTCGATGAGGATTCGACCGAGCGGTTTGCCCGAGCGCGACTGATCCACGACCGCCGCGTCGAGCTGGGCCTCGGTGACGAGACCGGCTCGCAACAACACTGCGCCCAGGGGCGTTCCGTCGGACAGGACGAGTTCCTCCCACAGACTTCGCATCCGAGTATCGACGGTTCGTCCGTCG
This sequence comes from Actinomycetota bacterium, assembly GCA_005772765.1. Lineage (GTDB taxonomy): Bacteria > Actinomycetota > Acidimicrobiia > IMCC26256 > PALSA-610 > SXJQ01. The sequence goes on along the minus strand of SXIR01000022.1, from coordinate 2,581 downwards.
GCCTGTATGGCGAACCCACGTGCTCACACGCCGCCGGGCGGTGGCCCGACGGTGCCGTCGAACCACGCCGGGGCTGGGGCAGCGTCCGACCCGGCCGCCCGTCCGGGATCGGCTCTGCAGTTGGGCGGGTTCGGGTCTCAGTTCTCCCGCAGGGCCGAGAACATCCGCAAGAGCGCGCCCCGGTCCTTGACCTCATCGAGGTCGTCGCTGTCGTCTCGCCCGGTCGCCGTCGCGGGCTCGGCGATCTCGTCGAAGAACGCTTCGACATCGTCATCGACCGAGGAGCTCGCATCGACCGGGTCGATCGCCGCGGGGTCGATCTCTGCGGGGTCAAGCTCCGCAGGGTCGCCCTCGGTGGCGCTGCTGGTTTCGCCGACGGCGACATCAGCGGATGGCGCGACCGATGTGTCGTCGGCGTTGTCGGCCGTGACGACAGCCGGCTGCTCCGCCCCATCGGTGTCGGCGTCTGGGGCGGTGTCGGCGTCTGGGGCGGCGTCGGCGTCGGTGTCGGTGTCGGCGTCTTCGACGCCGGGCCCGTAGGGCGCCACCGGCACCAAGGCAGGAGCGGCATAGCTCGCGGCTTCGGCCAGATCACCCGTGGAGGCGGTCGGCGAGTTCGTCGCCCGCGCTTCGTTCAGACGCACCGCACCACGCTCGACGAGCGCCGCGATCTCGCGACAGACCTCGAGCAACGCAATCTGGCGGGTATCGACGAGCTCACGCACCGTCGCCCGTCCGTCGAGACTCACCGCGAACGACCACTCCCGGGCGCTCAGCGTGATGGCCTCGCCGGCGATCTCGCCGTTGAGCTGCGGACAGACCTCGAGCGACGGGACGAGTGTGCAGACCTCGTTCCATTCCTCGATCCGCCGGTCGGCTTCGGCGAGTGCGTCATCGACCGCGACCAGCCAGTCCGACGCCGGCGGGTCTGCGGTGTCGAACTCGAACTGACCGTCGACCTCACGTAGCAGGTCGAAGAACAGTCCCGCCAGCGCATCGGTCAACCCGGCTTCGTCGACAATGGCGCGGGCGGGTTCGACGCCGCTGCAGAGCCCCTCGCGCAGATGCACGCTTCCGGTCGTCGCCCCTCGCTCCACGAGCAGCGTGCCGGTCTTGGCGCCGCCGGTCAGCATCCCGAGCAACTCGGGCAGCGTGAAGATGTCGAAGGTTCCCTGCAGCACGGTGGCTCCCAGTCGGTTCGCGGTCCCCCAGGTTCACCGAGATATCGGCGCAAAACGGACAAGGGTTGAGGGGTGTGTGACCGATCTGGTGACGCGTTCAGCGGGCCGCGAGTTCCGCTTCCGCGGCGGCCCGCATCGCGGCCACCGGCGCCTCGGACTCCGTCCAGCTTTCGAACTGGAGCGCGGCTTGGTGCACGAGCATCCCCAGGCCATCGACAGCCTGCGCCCCGGCGGCTCTTGCCGCGCCGAGCAAAACGGTGTCGAGTGGTGAGTAGACGAGATCGGCAACGACGTGCGCGGCGCGTATCGCCGTGGTCGGCAGCACGAGCGTTCGGTCCGCGTTCATACCCATCGGTGTGGCATTGACGAGGAGATCGTGATCGGCGGCGAGTGTGGCGGCGTCGGCGAGGTCGGCGGCGGACCCGTGACAGAGCGAGGCCAACGACGCGGCCGCTTCGACACGGCGGGCCGCGCACGTCACCGACGCCCCGCCCTCGGTCAACGCCAAGGCGACCGAGCGTGCCGCGCCGCCCGCGCCGAGGAGCAGGACGTTGCGGCCCGGCAGTTCGACACCGACGTCGCGCAATGACCGCACGAATCCGTCTCCGTCGGTCGAATCGCCGACGAGTTCGTCGTCACCCCAGGCGATGTGGTTCACGCTGCGCAACGCCAACGCCCGGTCGGTGACCCGATCACAGGCCGCGATGACGTCTTCTTTGTGGGGCATCGTCACCGAAAGCCCCCAAAGACCGAGCGTGCGCATCGCCTCGACGGCCGCGCCGCCGCCGCCCCGGCGCACCGTGAACGCGACGAAGCGCCAGTCCTTGCCCCGGGCCGCGAACGCCGCGTTGTAGAGCGTCGGCGACAACGAGTGCTCGACCGGATCGCCGATCACGGCCGCGAGCTTCGTGCGCCCGCTGATCGGTCGCGGGTTCGGTCGCGACTCGGACGACATGGTCATCCGAGCAATCCGAGGTCACGCGCGCGCTCGACGTTCACAAGGTGTTCTTCGTAGGTCACGGCAAACTCGTGCGCACCAGACTCGTCGATCAGCACGTAGAAACGGTATTCGGTCGTGGCCGGGTTCAGCGCGGCTTCGAGCGACACCCGGGTGATGGTCGCGATCGGAGTCGGCGGCAGTCCTTTGGCGTAGTACGTGTTGTACGGCGACGGCGTCGCGCGATCTTCGGCCGTGTTCGACGGTTTGCGTTCACCGATGGCGTACAACACGGTGGCGTCGATCTGGAGTTCGATGCCGTCACGTAGCCGGTTGTACACGACGGACGCGATGATCGGCCGCTCGATATCGAGTTTCGCTTCGCCCTGAATCAACGACGCGGTCACCGCGACCTCGTAGGGCGTTCGTCCAGTGCTCGTGGCTGCCTCGCCGAGACCGATCT
>SXIR01000021.1 GCA_005772765.1 Actinomycetota bacterium | reverse complement strand
GTTGATCGGATCCGGAATCACATCGTCCTTCAACTCGACCAGCACGGCGAGGGGAAGGTGGTTCGGGTTGGCGTTCGACCATGTCTCGATCTGCTCGAGGCACTCGACGAACGAGATACATGTCGTCTCGTAGTCGACCTCCTGCACATGGAATACCTTGAAGCCGGGTTCATCGAGTTCGGGGATACCCGACGCGAGCGGCAGACCGAACAGCGGGTTCAAGTGGCGATCGGCGTAATGCCCGCCGTCTGGGTCAGCGAACACGTCGAGTTCGATCTGGCGAACCGCTTCATCGGAGAACTGCTCCCCCAGCGGCGAATGCGTGTATTCGAATCCAGCAGCAAGACCGGGATCGAAGGCCTTGAGTGCCGACCACAGCGGTTCTTGCGGTTGCACGTGGTACGAGTTGTGCGAACCAATCACCTGGATCTGGTTGAGGCGCAGACAACGACCGGCGATGAACGACGGCGAGTACGCCTCGACCTCGTCGGTGAACGCTTCGAGTTCCTCGGGCGTGAGCACCTCGGCGTCGTTCGCAGCCACGGTCGGCGTCACGCCGTCGGGAATCGACCACCGCTTGCAGACCTGCGCAAAGGGGTGCGGGGAGACTGCTTCGTCGCGGGCACCCCACGGAATGGCACAACCAGTAGCCACGACGGCAACCACAAGGACACCCGACACCTGTTTGACCCGATTCGCCCGCATCGTGACAGTCTCGCACGACGCTCGCTTGCGAGCACATCCCGTTCGCGAGCGAGTTGCTCGTACGGGTGCCGGGCCGCGACGCCGATTGCAGGTTGGAACGGCGTTTCCCTCAGCAACCCCGAAGGCGAGCGACACGGCGAAGCCGTGATCGAAGCGTGGGTCACGTCGACCTCGCTGAAGCGTGGCGGGAGTTTCCGGGGCTCTGAACTCGGGGCCGAAACTCGCCCCTGCCAAGCGCAGTGGCTTCGTAACGTCGCGAGTGTGATGTTCTATGACTACTACGAACCAGACGCCGCCCACATCGCTGCATTCCTCGGCGAGATGGAGCTGGGTCGCTTGGTGACGGTCTCGGCCGACGGCACGCCACACATCGGCCTCTACCCGTTCGTTGCACGTGACGAGACGGTCGAGATCCATCTCAATGCGGCCGACGAACAGGTCGTCGATCTACGGGCACACCCGAGATGTCTGTTCGAAGTCGACGACGCGCTCGGCGTCATCCCGTCGTATTGGGTTCATCCGGAGAACGCGGTGATGGCAACGGCCTACCACCGAACCGTCGTGCTGGATTGTCGCGCGTCGATCGACGCTGATCCGCAAGCGATTGCCGAACAGCAGGGTCGGCTGATGGCGCGCTACCAGCCCGAGGGCGGTTACCGCCCGATCGACCCGAACGACCGAATGTACACAGCCATGATCGCGAAGCTCGTCGCGTTGACCCTCGATGTCCGTACCGTCCGAGCCAAGTTCAAGCTCGCACAGAACCGAACGGAACAGCAGCGATCTTCCGTCGCGCATCATCTCCGTACGCGCGGACGCGTTCTCGACGATCGTGCCGCCGCCGCGATCGAATCGACGCTGACCTAAGCAACTGACCTTCGCGTTCGTGTGCACCGAACGCTTGCTGTCACCCGGCGGCTACCCCGGCAGCGTTTCATCAGTTCGTCCGGGAAGCGGACTGGATGTCGCAACGTCGACTCCGACCGTCGCGCCCATTGTTCTGCGTTGCAGATCCCGACGGTCTGCTTCATCAGCGAACCGTTCCATCCAGAGACCGCCCACCATCACCGTTCCCCACACGGCGAGCATGAAGACGAACACCCCGACGCTGAAGATCACCGACTGGTTCATCGGTCGACCTCCACGGCTCGAGCTCGCGCCGGATCGGCGACCGGACCGAGCAGCAGGGTTGCGAAGGAGAAGATCGACGGCACCCAGATGCCGACGAAGATGCCGGCCGAGGTGTCGTCTTTTACGAAGTACAACCAGACCGAGAACAGAAACGAGAAAACTCCGGCAAGGATGAATGGGATCCGCACTCTCAGTGCAGGATGAACCTTTGACATGGCAACCTCCGACTCAGGGTTCGCCCCCTCTACGGAGCGATCCGGCGAACCGGACGTCATTTAGCGCTAAAGATTTGCCGAGGCGCCGGAACGATCGCCCCAGGGCCGGAACTCGCGCCGTGCGAGCGGGCGAGTTCGACCACGTCCACACCTACGTGACGCGATGATCGGCCCGACAAGGCACTGGGCCTTCGCCCCCCGCACGATCACGGTGACTCGTCCTTTCGATGATGCGAACAAACCGTCTGCGGTCCCCCGGTCCAGTCGGTCGGCGCATTCGGCTGCCGTTGACCGCGCCGAGATCTTGCACCATGATCCGTCGACGGGTGTCCCGAGTCGTGGCCTGGCGGTTGCGGCCACCCGACGGTTCCGAGGAGGAAATTCGTGAAGCGGATTCTTGTCAGTGCAGTGGCGGGCAACATTGCCGCGCTCCTCTTCGCCGCCGGTGTCGCTTCCGGGCACTCCGGCGTCGACCTCATCAGCGATGGTGCGATCGACAACGCCAAGGACACGCACGGCCACGACGCGCAGCACGGCGCCGACGACGGCCACCTCGATCCCGTTTCCGTCGGGCCGATCGAAGTGGTTTCCGAACTGGCAATGAGCCGAGTGACCGACGGCGGGATCGCCGATGTGGCGGTGCACGGCGATTACGCGTATCTGAACTCATGGGGTGGCGCAGGCAACTGCGGTCGCAACGGAACCCACGTGGTCAACATCTCGGACGTCGAGCATCCGGTCGAAGTCGCGTTCATCAACACCAAGGAGGGCAGCTATCCGGGCGAAGGTGCCCAGGTGTTCTCGATGCGCACGCCCTCGTTCACCGGCGACGTGCTGCTGACGAACAACGAGATGTGCAAGGAAGGTGTCGGTTTCGGCGGCATCAACCTGTACGACGTCACCAATCCCACGCGACCGACGAACCTCGCGGTCGGGTTCGGTGATTACGACGACGGCAGGAACCGCAAGAAGACAGCGAACCAGGTTCACAGCGTCTTCGGTTGGCAGGACGGCGCGAAGGCCTACGCCGTCATGGTCGACAACGAAGAATTCGCCGATGTCGACATCGTCGACATCACCAACCCGCGCAAACCGAAGCTCATCGCCGAGCACGACCTCGAGGCTCGGTTCGGAGTCTCCGAGGACGACGCGCGCTTGTCCGAGGTGTTTCTGCACGACATGGTCGTCAAGGAGATCAACGGACAGCAGATCATGCTGCTCTCGTACTGGGACGGCGGCTACGTCCTACTCGACGTCGACGACCCGATCAACCCGGTACACATCGCCAACAGCGACTTCGGGAGCGCCGACCCGTTGCTGGCCGACGGCGAGGTCGTGTTCCCCGAGGGCAACGCCCACCAAGCGGAGTTCAACCTCGGCAACGACCTTGTCATCGCAGCCGACGAGGACTTCTCGCCCTACGCCTTGATCGCCGACAACACCACCGACGGCACTGCCCTGACGGCGTCGCCCGGCAGCGACACGCCACCGCTGACCCCAGGAGAGCAGATCAGCGGCACGGCGGTCTTCGCCGGTCGCGCTTGCAACGGCGACGCGATCGTCGGCGCGCCGGCTGGCATCGGCACTGCCATCGCCGTGGTGGAGCGCGGTGCCTGCGACTTCACCGACAAGGTCGCCAATGTGGAGACGGCGGGAGGCTACGACGCCATCCTGATCTTCAATCGGACGGCCGAGGACGGCTGCGAATCGTCGCTCGGCATGACCGTTGCCGGCGGCATCCCAACGTTCGGCGTTGCCCCACGTTCGGAAGGCTTCGAGATCTTCGGCGCTGCCTACGACGAGGCCGTCTGCCTTGCGGGAGACGGAACGCAGCTCGCCCCGATCGCGCTCGGCGCTCAAGGCGACACGCTGGAGTTCGAGGCGTACTTCGACGGGTGGGGATTCGTGCGCTTGCTCGATGCGACCGATATGAGCGAGATCGACGCCTACGCCATCCCCGAGTCGCGTAACTCGGCGTACGCCAGTGGCTTCGGAGATCTCTCGGTCCACGAGGTCGCGGCGTCGCGACAGGATCCGGGGCTCGCGTACCTGTCGTACTACGCCGGCGGACTGCGGGTGGTCGAGGTCGACGCGCTCACGGGCATCACCGAGGTCGCCGCGTTCATCGACGAAGGTGGCAACAACTTCTGGGGCATCGAAACCTTCGAGCAAGACGGTGTCGAATACATCGCAGCCTCCGACCGCGACAAGGGCCTCTACATCTTCAAGTACACGCCCTGATCGCAACGGCTCGTTGGGCCTCGGGTGACTGTCACCCGAGGCCCAAGAGTCTGAGCGGGCAGGTCGCGCGCTCCGCCCTGAGTTGGCTGGCGCCATTGCGGTGGCGATCGCCCATCCGGATCGGGTTGCGAGCTTGACGGTTCTTCGGTCCGGCACCCTGCGGCCAACGCCCTCGCGTCGGCCGACCCGAACGGCGAACAATGATCGGAACGGGGACACATCAGTACGTTCGTTCTGACGGAGGATTGCGTCACCGGGCCCTTACCAATACGAGGTTCTCGACGGGGCGTCGCACTGCCTTCCCGCACCCCAGCTGAAGTGGTCGACTCGCTGCTCCTCGCGCACGTCATCGAGGACCCAGCCGCGGCGTGAGCCGCTTCGGCGAGCACGCGTGGGAGGAGCTTCAGCCGAACTGCACGGGGATGATCGTCGCCGATTCGGCGCCACCGTCCTTCGGGGAGAGCACTCGTAACACGATGACCCCGCGATCGGCATCGCCCGCAGCGAAATCGAATGCCTTCGAGTACGGCGCCAGACCGTCGAAGCCGCCGCCCATCACGAACCCGGATGCGATCGACGCGGTCGACCCCGCGACTCGGATGTCGACGTTGACGTTCGCTTCGAAGGCTCGGCTCTCACCCTCGAGCGTGACGGGCGAACCAACGGTGGCCCCGGGGGCGGGCGAGATCGAAACGATGTCGGGCGTCGACGCCCCGAGGATCCACCACGTGTCATCGGCGAATTGCCGCACGAGCACGGTCGTGAACGCCGCGAGTCCCGGTCCGGCGCGGACCTCGATTTCGCCGGAACGATTGTCACCCGCCGCGAACTCGCCGAGGGCAGGATCGGTGTAGTCGAGGTACTCGACGGCGAAGGTGCGCACTGCGTCCTCGGGTGTCGCGTAGCGATCGCCGGCGACGAACGGCCAGACCGCCTGCTCGGCCTCCGCGGGCAACGACGTGGTCGTCGTCGCGACCGTGGTCGTCGTCGCGACCGTGGTCGAGGTCGCGACCGTGGTCGAAGTCGCGACCGATGACGTCGGACCTGTGGGGATCGTCGGCGAGTTGTCACCGCAGGCACCGGCGAGGAGCCCGACCACGATCGTGCTGCTGAGTACGTGACGGCGCATGTCGTCAGTGTGCTCGCTTCCGTGCTGCAGCGGAAGGGGCGAATGTCCCCAATGACGAGCCACCGAGCCGGGGCAGACCGTCGCCCACCCGAGGGCGATGATCGACTGCCGACCATTTTTCCCGCGATTATTGGGCGACGATGTCACCCGCTCGGTTCCTCGAGATGTCTGTCCAGTGACCAGCCCGCGACGTCAGGACGAGCGCATGGAAACCACCGCAGACCGCGCCGAGCTTCGGGGTCGAGTGCGATCGACGGCGTCGGGTCGGTGTCGTTGGGGAGTCGTGGGAAACGCGACATCGAATGCGGGCTGACAACCTGATCATCGTCGGCCTTGCGGTGCTCGCTCTGGGATCGAGCGTTTTGGCGATCGTGCGATGGGGTCGGCTCCCGATCCAATCGTCTGGAGCACCGATCAGCGCGGGTGATGGGCGTTGGCCGTCTCGGCTCGTCGCTTCGCTGCGCGCGCTCGGCCCAGTGTGCTCGGCGGGCATCGTGTGCGGTCTGCTCATCGCGGGGGTGCTCGGCCGGTTCGTCATGCGGGCATTGGCCGCGACATCCGGTGATGATGCCCAGGGCCGTCTCACCGACGCCGATGAGGTCGTGGGCGAGATCACCCTCGGCGGAACGATGGGCTTCATCTTCTTCGTTGGCTTGGGCGCAGGTGCGGTCGTCACCATTGCGTTGCTCGTCGCGCGTCCCTGGTTACGCGTGAACGGGGCGGTTGCGGGGTTGATGGCTGGGCTGGTGCCGTTGGGTCTGGTCGGAAACCAGGACTTCTCGTCGGACAACGTGGACTTCTCGATCTTGTCGCCGGCTTGGCTTGCAGTGGGACTGATCGTGGGCGGAGCTGCGCTGTTCGGTGCTGCTTGTGGCTCGGTGGCTGCTCGGCTCCAAAAGACCGCGGACGGGAACAGCCGATACCGCAACGTGACCATCCTGGGCCTGATCCCATTTGCCTTGGTGCCGCCGTTGGTCGTGGGTCTGGCCGTCTACGTCATCGGGCGCAGCGCGTTGCCGGGACGCCTGGCGGTCGTACTCGATCGACGTCCGATGCAGTGGGCCGGGAGGATCGTCGTCGCGGGACTCCTCGGATCGATTGTGCTGCAGACCCTTCGGTCTTCGGTGGACATCCTGCGGATCTGAGTTTCGCACCAGTGGCGCAGGTCCCCGCACGACCCGGCGAGGCGCCACCCGATCCTTGGCGCGTTACTCGACAACGGCGGTGCGTGGGGTTCTCATCGCGTGGATTGCACCTGCGATCGAAGCCAGCAACAGCACGAGCGCGGCCAGGAACGACACGATTGCCGCTTGGTCCGCCTTGCGACCGAATTCGCTGAAGCCATACGAGGTCAGAAGGAGTCCGCGCAGCGTCTCGCCGCGAAACAGCCCTTGGACTTTGCCTTCGAGCTCGGCCGCGGTTGCCTCGAGCGCTTCGTCCGGAGTGCCATCTTCGGCCGCGGCCGTTGCCTCGGCACGCGCCGCGCGGGCGGCGCCGGATGTCTGGGAGTAGGTCTTGCCTTCGTTGATGTCCTTGACGTGGAATCCGATGTACTCGTTGGCGTAGCACTCGGCCTGTTTACCGGTGGTCAGGGCTGCGCCGGCGTTGTCCGTCAGGCACTCGACTTCCTTTTCTTCGTCGGACAGACCCTCGAGTGGCGTGAACGTAATTTGCTGCGCCGACAGTTGGTCGCGGACGTAGTCGCTCGCAAAGCTCGCGTTCGACTTCAGCACGACCCCCAGCACGAGCAAGAGCGCTGCGAGCGAGAGCCCGCCGACGACGAAGAACTTGTCCAGTGTGGCGCGACGCATGAGTACCCCCGTTGAGAAACGCAATCTGTTACGGGTCACTCTCTGCGCAGGCCGCGGCTACGGCGAGAGCCTTCGTGCTGCATCGAGCACGAGGTGGTCCCGGGTTCGCGATGACCTTGGTCCTGAATACGTTGCATTCGGCCGTCGTGTCGACCGCCGCTGCACGATCAGACCGTGCGGAGTCCCTTCCGCCGACCCACCGATGCGCTCCGGCGCAGCCACCACTCGCCCCGAAGGTCACGGGCATCGGGGAGTGCGAGCCCCTCACGTAGCCGACGTCGTCGCGTTCGACGTCGCCGCGGCCTGCTGACGCGAACTCGGCCGCGAGCCGGCAAGCAGGAAACCTCGGCCAGCTCAGGCGTGATACGTCCCACCACAACGAAGATCAACTGCTTGCCGACATGCCATCAATCCACCGAGCGTGTGCGAGGCTTCCGGAAATGGAGACCGTGTGGGTGTTCGGGGATCAACTGAACCGGGACATCGGCGCACTTGTCGACGCCTCACCGTCGACCCACCGGCTGCTGTTCGTGGAGTCGCAGGCCAAGCTGTCGGCTCGGCAGTGGCACGTGCAGCGTGCGCACTTCCTGATCGCGTCGATGCGGCGGTTCGCGGGCGAACTGCGGAACGACGGATTCACCGTCGACTACCGCGTTGCGGCCACCTTCACGGAGGGATTCGATGCGCATGTCGCGCAGTTCTCGCCGACTCGGGTGATTGCGACCGAACCGAACAGCTACGGCGCCCGCAATCTCATGACCCGACTCGGCGTACCCACCGTGCGGTCCGATCAATTCCTGTGCCACTTCTCGGAATTCAACGATTGGGCCGACACGCGCAAAACGCTGCGCCTCGAGGACTTCTATCGCCATCAGCGAACACGTCTCGGATATCTGATGGATGGTGACGAACCTGCCGGCGGCCGATGGAACTTCGATGCGGAGAACCGAAAACCACCACCTCGCAACGGCGTTCGGCCCTGGCCGTCACCGCCAGTCGAGGTACTCGACGATGTCGACGGCGCCGTACTCGCCGGTCTGCCCGCCACTTGTTGGGGCGAAGCGCCTCACGGCATCTGGGCGACCTCTCGCGAAGGTGCGAAACGTCGCCTGTCGCACTTCGTGACCGAGGTACTCCCGGCATTCGGACCCCATGAAGACGCAATGCTCTCCGACAACTGGCACCTCGCCCACTCGATGTTGTCGCCCTATCTCAACAACGGTCTCCTGCTGCCCGGCGAGGTGTGCGAGGCAGTCGTGGGTGCATACCGAACCGGGCGCGTGCCGATCGCGTCTGCCGAGGGCTTCATCCGCCAGGTGATTGGCTGGCGCGAATACGTGTGGGGTCTCTACTGGCGCTGGATGCCCGAATACCGCGACGAAAACGCACTCGGCGCCGAACGTGCCCTCCCACCGTCGTTGACGACGGGCGCAACGTCGATGCGATGCGTTGCTTCGTGCGTCGCTGATGTCGAGCAACGAGGCTGGGCGCATCACATCCAACGACTGATGGTGCTCGGCAACCTCGCGCTCCTAGCAGGCGTCGACCCGCGTCAGGTCACCGATTGGATGTGGGAGAGCTTCGTCGATGGCGCCGAATGGGTGATGGTGCCGAATGTCATCGGCATGGCGCTCTACGCAGATGGCGGACGGATGTCGACGAAGCCCTACGCCGCCGGCGGCGCGTACATCGACAGAATGAGCGACTACTGCAAGGGCTGCGCGTACGACCGTAAACAGCGGATCGGTGACACTGCATGCCCGTTCACCACGCTCTACTGGGACTTCCTGTTGCGCCACGAGGCTCGATTCGCCCGCAATCCGCGCATCGCGGTCCAGGTGCGCGCCGCTTCGCAACTGAGCGATGGAGATGCCGTGCGTGCGCGGGCACGCGAGGTGCTGCGCATGCTCGACGCCGGAACCCTGTAACGCGACGCTCTTCGACGAGGGGCACTTCCGCCAGCGATCGCGCCTTGTCGACCACGCAACACGCGTGGCATGCACCGCCATGGACGGATCGGCAACACACCTCTCGACGACGATGAGGTCGGCGTGGTGAAGCCACCGATCGTTGTCAGTGTCCCTGGATCGCAGCGATGAAGCTGAGGACGAGGAAGCCCCAGCGGTGCGCGTCCTCGTCGTTGACAACCCAACGCTGCTCGACCGCATTGAGAACGTCCATTTCGGCGGCTTCCCACGTGACGACTGTCGATGCCGCAGCACCCGGCAGGTCGAGCACGACCGGCGTCGGCGCGGGCTGCGGGTCGATGGCGTTGATGAACGCCAGCACCAGCACACCGAACTGCAACAACTCCTCGTCGGTGTCGTAACCGAAGAACGCGCGCAACTGCGCCAAGCGCGCAACCTCAGCCGCGGACCAGTCGGCGCGCACCACCGTGCGAACGTCCCACGCGGTGCCGGTGAGAACATCACACCCGACGACCCGGCCGTTGTCGTTCATGTCGTACGCGAACGACGGCTTGTTATCCGAGAGTGTGAGGTGGCCGCGGATTGGGTCCCAGATCACCGCCTGCGAATGCTGGGTGGCTACGCCGACGACTTGATCGTGCTCTGTCAGGCCGTACGGTGAAATGGGGTAGGCCGCGGGAACGAAGCCGCGGCGCTCGGTCCACAGGAATGCCACATCGAAAAAGCCGCTCGGAAGTTGCGCGAGCGTCACGCCAGCGATCGAACCGTGCTCGTTCACGAACACTGCGCGGGTGGGCGCGTCGGCGGGCCCGATCGGCGTTATCGGGCCACCTTCGCGCCAGTACCAGGCTCGTGGGATGCCGGTGGTCGAGTCGGCGTAGCCGACGACGAGCCCGCTGTCGTTGATAGCCGTCGGGAAGATGTCGATGCCGTTGCCGAAGGGGTTACCGAGCGGCACGACACTGCCGTTCGCCCGCCACAGAAAGGCGCGTACGCGTCCAGCGGATGTCATCCCCTGGACGATCGACGCGCCATGCGCGTTGACGTCGACGACCCATCGATCTCGCATCGCCGAGGTGACCGGCACGAACCCGTACGTCCGATGCCACAATCCCGGGTAGAGCCCGTCAGCCAAGAAGCGAGTGCCCACGATCCACTCACCGTCGAACCCGTCGATGTTGTCGAAGTCGGGTGGCGGAGTGACCGAGTCCGCACCCGACGCGCGGGTCCAGAAGAAGTGTTCGCCGCCGTCGTCCCGGTAGAGCGCGGTGTCACCATCGACGGAAATCAGCGAGCTCTCGCCGTCGGGATTGGGGTCCATCAGGCCGTTCGCGGGGTGCCAGGCGAAGTCGTCGGCCAGCAAAGTCCCGTCGTCCGTCACCAGCTCGAGGGCGCACCCCGGCGCGCCGGGTACCGAAGGAACCGAGATCTCGATCACGTCGCCCGGCGCGGATGTTGCGGGTCCGCCCACCGACACTCCCAGGAGCGAGATTCCCACTGTCAGCGCGACACCGCGCGCGACTCCAGCGGCCCGACGCCTCGGGATGTCGCGTCCACCTCGCACGCCGGCATGGTATCCATCGCTGCTCGGACAGGGCCACCGCCCGAGCCTGTCCGCTCGCACGCGAACGTGCTGCACCCCGAACGTCGCGCCCAGAGCGAGTGTTGCGTTCAGCCCTCATGGGTGGACGGCGTCGTAGCCGACGGTGGTTGGTCGCCGCGTTTGTGAGCGCGTCGGTTGCGGTCACACCAGACGTCGCTGCAAACCCTCGGAGCAGCGCGAATATCGCCCTACCGAGCTCCGGTCGTAGCGAACGACGATGAACGCAGCAACGAACATCCGCAGCGCGACGACAGCTGCACGGCGACGCCAGCATCGGTACGAGGGAGTAGCGGGTCGTCCATGAGCACGACCTCCCACGATCGCCTGAGCCTTCGCGCCGCTGTGCACCGTCCTCGGCGACGACGGCCGGGTCAGGCAGGTACCCAGGTGCCGTGGAACCCGTCGGGAACTCGTTGTGGGAGTTCGACGCGAGCGATCGGTCCCTGTTCGACGGCGGTGGCGTCGATGATCGACAGGTCGCTCTTGTTGGTGGCTTCGTCGGTGACGTACGCCAGCAGCCAGCCTGCGTCCTGTTCGGTGCCATTATCAGCCGGCACGAAGAGCCACTCACCAGAGTGCACAGCCGGACCGGGATCCCACACCTCACGTGCGCCCGTGTCGTAGTCGTGTTTGACCAGGCCGCCGAGGTCGACCGTGTCGCGAACGTCGTCTCGTGTCTGCACGAAGTACGCGTAGCGATGGCGACGCCCGACGACCCTCGGGTCACGGATCGGTAGTTCGCCCGGTGACGCTCCCTCTTCCACCATGATCTCGTCGCGTACCGCTCCACCGCGACCATCCATTGTCCAGCGCCGCAGCGACGACGCACCACCGAACGCCTCGCCCTTCTTGAACATCGAACTCATCCGACAGATGTCGAGCACGACGTTGTCGGTGTCGTCTCGATACGCGTTCACGCCGTGAAACGCGTAACACGGGTCGAGTTCATGCCACACGATCTGCGACGCCGGTCCTCCGAGCGGCATCACACCGACCCGCGCGCCGTACGACGGCCGCCACTGGAACGGCATGTCGTCGCTGCTCCCCGACTCGATCCACCGAATCGCGGATTCGAGGTCGAACACGACCGGAAGCTCCCAGAACACGACGTCGCGGTCGGTGATCGCGAAGTCGTGGATCATGGTGGGACCATTGACCGCCACCGGTTCCGAATGGATCAACCGTCCGTCGCGGTCGATCACGTTGTACGTCAAATACGGCTGCGTGAACCCGTAGCCGAACGTGTGCATCACACCGGTCTGCGGATCGATCTTGGGATGTGCCGTGAACGACGACGCCAGCTTGCCACCGAAGTCGTACACGCCAACGGTCGACAGATCAGTGGCGTCGATCTCGTACGGAAAACCCACCTCGCCGCTCGTCAGCAACCGACCGCCGTGCCACACCGCCGAGACGTTGCTCTGGTTGCCGCCACCTCCCGGGGCACCACCCTCACCGAAGCCGACCCGTTGCTCGTAGAACGGCGTCTCGATATACCGATTGCGATACCACTTCGCCTTCCCGCCCTCGAGGTGGACCCCGTGCAGCATCCCGTCGCCGAAGAACCAATGACTCGACGAACCGGTCGCCGGGTTCGAGCCGTTTCGCGCGTACAAGCCGGCAAGCTCCGGCGGTATCGCCCCGATGACCTCGAGAGCGAACGTCTCGACCTCGTCGGCCACGGGGGCGAAGCCGCGTTGCAACCACCATGGCGTGCCCGGGTCGAGCGCGACTGTTGAGGGCGGCACCGTCGACGACGAGCCGAGCGACGTCGGCGACACGGTTCGGCGCGGCGAGTCGCCGCCACACGCGGCCAGCAGTCCCGCCACGGTCGGCGCGCTCAACGTGCCGAACAATCCGAAGCGCATGAGATCGCGCCGGCTCACGCCTTCGCCACTCACCCCGCCATCACCCTTCTCGTCAGAACGATCGATCGAAGGATACGCCGGGTAGCGAGCCATCAGCGCGGCCCTCCCAGCCGCTCGCCCGTTGCCGGGTCGAACCAGTGGAACCGGTCGGTCTCGGCGGCCAACTCGATCACGTCGCCGACCTGACACCGGCAGCGATCCGGCAGCTCGACGTGCCAGCGCGCTCGCCCCGCGTCGATCAGGGGCGTCGGTTCGCCAGCCGCATCGACCGTCAGCCCGCGATCGGGGTCGACGAGCGGCGCGCCCACACCGAAGCCGACGTGGAGCTGCGCGCCCAGATCCTCCACCGCAATCGCCTCCGCGCGGAGCCGTGCGGAGCGCTCGGGTGCCTCGCTCGCGAGACACAGGTCGCTCGGTCGGAGTCCAATGATCACTCGACCGTGTGGGACACTCGCACCAACTGTGATTTCGAGATCACCGAAGCGCGCGACGCCGTCGGTGACCACGGCTTCGACCAGGTTCATCGGCGGTGAGCCGATGAAACCGGCACAGAAGAGGTTCGCGGGCGCTCGGAACAGCTCCGACGAAGTCGCAACCGGCTGCAACCGACCGTCACGTAATACGGCGACTCGCTGGCCCAGGGTCATC
>SXIR01000179.1 GCA_005772765.1 Actinomycetota bacterium | reverse complement strand
CGCGGATCGTGCCGCCGAACAGCCAGGTGTCTTGGAGCACCATCCCGATCTCGGAGCGCAGCTCGCGGCGCGGCATGTCGGAGATGTCGCGTCCGTCGAGCAGGATGGCGCCTCCGTCGAGCTCGTAGAACCGCATGATGAGGTTCACGAGTGTCGTCTTGCCTGCGCCCGTCGGTCCGACGATGGCAATGGTTCGACCGGGTTCCGCGACGAGGGAAAGCCCCTCGATGAGCGATCGATCCGGGTCGTAGCTGAACGTGACGTCGCGGAACTCGACGTGACCGCGGACGGGCGGTGCTTCGACCGCTGGTGTGGGGTCGGCGACTTGTTCGTCGGCGTCGAGGAACTCGATGACTCGCTCGAAGGAAGCGATGCCAGATTGGAACACGTTCATCATCGATGCCAATTGGGTGAGCGGCATCGAGAAGTTGCGTGAGTACTGGATGAAGGCCTGCACGTCGCCGATGCTGATGGCGCCACTTTGGACGCGCAGACCGCCCACGACGGCGACGATCACGTACTGGACGTTGCCGAGGAACATGGAGAGCGGCTGCATCAAGCCGGACATGAACTGCGCGCCGAACGCCGACCGGTAGAGGTCGTCGTTGGTGTCGGAGAACCGTTGTTCGACAGCACGTTGGCGTCCGTAGGTCTTCACCAACGCATGACCGGTGAACGTCTCTTCGATCTGCGCGTTCAGCTGACCCGTGCTGCGCCACTGCCCCATGAAACGCGGTCGCGCCCGCTTCGCCACGAACCCCATGGACACGACCGACAGCGGCACCGTGATCAGTGCGACGAGGGCGAGCATCGGCGAGATCGTGAACATCATGACTGTGACCCCGACGAGCAGCAGGACCGAGGTCAGCATCTGTCCGAGGGTCTGTTGCAGGCTCTGCGCGACGTTGTCGATGTCGTTCGTGACGCGACTCAGCAGATCCCCGCGCGCTTGGCGGTCGATGTAGCCGAGCGGCAGCGCATGCAACTTTGCCTCGATCTCGGCGCGTACCCGGTTCATGAGTCGTTGGACGACGCCGGCGAGGAGCCACGACGCGCCGATCGACAAGATCGACGACGTGGCATAGAGCGCAAGCGCTCCGAGCAGGGCACGGTGCAGCGCGGCGAAGTCCATCCCGGCGCTGCCGAATGCGCCCCGAATGATGACGTCCGTTGCGTGCCCGAGGATGCGCGGTCCGAACACGTTCAAGACTGCGCTGATGACTGCAACCACCACGACTACAACCAGGGTCGCCCGGTCGCGTTGCAACATCGTCGTAAGACGCCGTAACGCAGCGCCGAAGTCTTTCGACTTCTCGGTGGGCATCCCGACCGCGGTGAATCGTCCTGCGGCGCGCGATTCGGGTGCGGCGAGGTCGACGTCGTCGTCGGAGTTCTCGTCGGCCGATCCCGATAGGTGCTCGTCGACGGTAGTCATGTCGCGTGTTCTCCGAGTTGGCTCTCGACGATCTCGACGTAACACGGGCAGGATGACAACAAGTCGTCGTGGGTGCCGATGCCCATCATCTCGCCGTCGTCGAGAACGAGGATTTGATCGGCGCTCGTAATCGTGGACACGCGCTGCGCGACGATCACCACCGCGGCATCGCGCGTGTAGGGGACGAGCGCGGCGCGCAGCCGTGCGTCGGTCGCCAGGTCGAGCGCGGAGAACGAGTCGTCGAACACGTAAAGTGATGGTTTGCGAACGAGCGCGCGTGCAATCGACAGCCGTTGGCGTTGGCCGCCCGACACGTTCGTTCCGCCTTGCTCGATGCGGGCGTCGAGCCCTCCGGGCATCGCGGCGACGAAGTCGGCGGCTTGCGCGACCGTGAGCGCTTCCCACATCTCGTCGTCGGTCGCGTCGGCCTTGCCGAACTCGAGATTGCTGCGCACTGTGCCGGCGAAGAGGAAGGGTCGCTGCGGGATGTAGCCGATGGTCGTCCACAGCACATCGGGGTCGAGTTCGCGCACGTCGACCCCACCGATCTCGACGCGTCCATCGGTTGCGTCGTAGAGCCGAACGAGCAGGTTGACGAGCGTTGTCTTGCCGGCTCCGGTGCTCCCGACGATCGCCGTGGTCGTGCCGCGCGTGCCGAGGACCGAGACGGACTCGAGTACTGCGTGTTCGGCTCCCGGATACCGGAAGCCGACATCGGCGAGCCGGAAGGTCCCGGGTTCCGGCATCGACGCGACCGGTTTGGTCGGAGCCACGACGGTTGTCGGCGTGTCGAGTACCTCGATGATGCGCTCCGAACTCACCGATGCCCGCGGAATCATCGAGATCGTGAACGTCGCCATGACGACCGACATCAGGACCTGGACGAGATAGCTCAAGTAGGCAACGAGCGTCCCGATCGCGAGGTCGCCCTGATTCACCTTGTTGGCGCCGATCCACAGCACGGCCACGCTCGACGCGTTGATCAAGAAGTTGACCGTCGGGAACATCGCCGACATCAGCCGGCCCGCTCGGAGCGAGACGCTCGTGAGATCGTCGTTCGCGCCGGCGAATCGCTTCGTCTCAGTAGGTTCCCGAACGAACGCTCGCACGACACGAAGCCCGGTGATCTGCTCGCGGAGCACTCGGTTGATGGTGTCGATGCGCTCTTGCATCAGGCGGAATGCGGGCACCATGTTGGCGACGACGATGCCGAGGATGACTGCGACGATCGGAATGCCGACCACGAGCACGATCGAAAGCCCGACGTCCTGACGCATCGCCATGATGATGCCGACGACCATCGTGACCGGGGTGGCGATGGCCATCGTGCACGCCATCACGACGAGCATCTGCACCTGCTGGACATCATTGGTGATGCGCGTGATGAGCGATGGAGCGCCGAACGTTCCGACCTCGCGAGCCGAAAAGTCGGTGACCTGATGGAACATGCGTCCGCGCAGGTCGCGTCCGAATCGCATCGCGACCATCCCGCCGTGGTAGCCGGCGAGAACGGCAAACACCACTTGGACGATCGCGACGGCAAGCATGATCGCGCCCCACGTCCAGATGTACCCGACGTTGCCGAGTAGCACGCCGTTGTCGATGATGCGGGCGTTGATGGTTGGAAGACTGAGTGCCGCGGTGGTTTGTACGGTCTGCCAGATGAGGATGAGCACGATGAGGCGCTTCGACGGCGCAAGGTGTTCTCGCAACACGCGGGTCAGCACGGGTCGACCTCGCTCCGAGCGACGACGCCGTGCAGGAACAACTGCACCACGTCGTTCGTCGAGTCGGGCGTGTCGTCGAGCAATGGGTGCACTGCCGTCAACGTGAACGCGCGTAGCAGTCGTGCTGCGGTCTTGGGATCGACGCGTAACTGGTCGGCGTGTCGTTCGAACAGCGCCACCAAGGTGGGGCTGTCGATCATCGGGCGATCCGCCGACTCTCGATGATTCGGTCCGAGGCGCGACAACAGCTGCCAAATGTGCAAGACGCGCTGGCGCAACACCTCGACGGCCGCGCCGAGTTGCTGGTCGAAGGGTGCGGTTGCATCGATGCCGCCGAGCGCGTGCTCGAGTGCATCGATGTCGATCGCTTGATCGATCACGGCGGCGATCACTGCGTCCTTGTCGGAGAAGACACGAAAGATTGTTCCCTCGGCGATCCCGGCGGCATCGGCGATCTGGCGGCTCGTCACCCGATCGCCGTGTTCGAGTACGAGGGGGAGCGCGGCGGCCACGATGGCGGCCCGTCGGGCTTCGGGCGGCAGGGCCGCGGCTCGGGTACGGGTGCCCGGTGCGATCGTCGCGTCCGAGTCCACGGCGCTGCCCGGTGCGCGGGAGCTGGGTGGCGTCGCGATCGGCATCGCCCGACCTTAGGTGAGTGAGCGCTCACTCATCGCATCGAGGTGTCGTTGTCCGGCGACGGCGTGCCGAAGACCGCGAGGCGGGGTTGGCGCCGTCCGCCGAGGCGCCGAGCTGCGAGCGGATCACGGCCAGCGCTCGACCGAGGGACGCAACATCGCGGAGCTGGGGATCGTGGGCAACCTCGGCGCCACGGCGGGTCATTGCGACATGTTGGGCGCGATCTGCCTCGGACGAGTATTCGAAGACCCAACGACGCGCCCGGTGCGCGATCGCGGTCTTCTCGGGTTCGTCCACCTCGACGCCCGCCGCGGCGAAGACGCGACAGTCGTAGACCCGACAGGCTCGTGGACGATCGGGGTAGATCGTGCAGCCCGAGTCGCCGAGCATCGGGCAACGTCCCTCCGCGTCGAAACCGATGACCTGGTGTCCGGGCGGCATGCCCGGAGCCGGTACCAGCCACGCGGGCGGGATCGCGGCCCGCGCTACGTGCTCGTCGGGTTCGATGTGCACGAACTGCGAGCCTGAACAGCACCCTGTACACGTGCCGCACGCAACGTCGGACTCGCCGCCGCGACGCATGATTCGGCGCAGGTTGGCGAGCCACACGCCGAAGTCGCCCGCGCCGATGGGGTCCGAATCGTGCGAATCCACCGTGGACACGCCGTGAGCCTACGGGGCACCCGGTGCTCGCGAGTTGCGAGCACAGATCGTGGACTGACGGCCACTAGCGTGGCGCTCCCGACGTTCGGTACGCGATCGTCACAACGATCGCGAGGCGCCCAATGGCTGGCAAGCAGCGCACGACGTTCGACAAGCTCCAAAAGGAGCGCAACCGCAAGGCCAAACAGGCGGCGAAGCGGGAACGACGCCAGGGCGGCGGGTCCGCAGCGGGTTCTCCGGTCTATGACGATGCCGGGATGTTGCTCGGAACGATGGGCGAAGACGGCGAACTGATTCCGTACGTTCCCGAAATGACCCGAAACCCGGACGCCTGAGTCCGGCGTGATGTCCGACCGTTTCGCGGGCGAACCCGAGTTGTCGTACGCGTGGGTTCCCGTGCGGTGCTGCGCATGAGTACGCATCGAGCGATTCTCACCTTCACCGATGCGGCCGGCGACGAGTCGGTCACCGCCGTGACGCTCGATGTCGACGATCTCGACGTCGAAGGTTGGAGCGCCCAGATTCTTTCGACGCCGCCGCGTACGCCACGCGGCGCGCCGCGTGCTGTCGTCGTCACGATTGGTGCGCGGAAGGCGCCGGCCGAGGTCACCGTCGACGATGGACGAATCGTTCGTCTCGATGGTCGCGGCGCGTTCGCCCGACCGTGACCAAGCACCCGCGCGTCCGCACGTGTTGGTTCGGCTGACCAAGCGGTTCGAGTCGTTTCGAGGCGACTACCGTCGCAGCCGAGTTGTCAACCGTGGAGGTGCACGTGGAGTTGTTCGAGATCGAAGAGTCAGCGCGCCTGCGACGTGAAGCCGCCGCAGATCGACTGCGCGAAATCGCGGACCAGTTGTCGCGGCACAACGCGCTGCGCTTCCGTCGTGATGGTGTTCCGTACACCGTGAAGGTTCCCGACGAAGTCGAGTTCAGTGTCGAGATCGAAATCGGCGACGATAACGAACTCGAGATCGAGATTCGCTGGTAGGTGAGCGCCGAGGTCGCGCTCGAAGCAGTTCGGCGGCGCGGAGCGTTCTACACCCCCGAATGGTTGGCCGACGCTCTCGTCGAGCGCTCGTTCGCCAGCCTTCGGCGCACCGAGCCTTCGGCGGATGGCGCTTCGATCAACGTGCTCGATCCTGCGTGCGGCGACGGCGTGTTTCTCGACTCGGTGCGTCGTTTCCGTTCGGCCGCCGGTGTTGATCCGACCGTGTCCCGCCCCAACCTGTTCGGCATGGACATCGACGCCGGTGCGGTCGGGTCGTGTCAGGCTCGACTCGGACCCGGTGCCGACATTCGCGTGGGCGACGCGCTGTTCGACGTCGATGCCCGCACGCCGGGTTCTGGAGCGTTCGCGGATGTGTTCGTCCGCCATGGCGGTTTCGATCTCGTCGTCGGGAACCCACCCTTCCTCAATCGACTTCGACGGGCGCAAGCACCCGACCGGGAGTACGCCGCCCGCCTTCGTGCGCGGTTCGGCGCGCACGCGGGCGGGTATGCCGACGTAGCGGGTGTCTTTCTCGCGCAGGCCGTCGAGATCGTGCGGCCTGGTGGAGTGGTGGCGTTCGTGCTTCCTCGGTCGCTGCTTTCGACGCGCGACGCGAACGCGATCCGCCAGGTCGTCGCGCGACGCGCCGCGCTCGAGACGGTGTGGTGGTCGGACGACGACAACCTCTTCGATCACGCTCGGGTGCGCGTGTGCGCGATCGTGGTGGTTCGCGATCGTGAGCAGGCCGCGATCGGACGCTTTCGCGACCGGGCGTGGCGGTCCGTTGCGCCGCTCGCCGCAAGCGACTTCGACGCGGCTGCGGCGTCGGGCTGGGGCAGCCTGACCGACGACGGAGACGGCGACTGGATGCTCGGCGGAAATGCCGCGGGCACGATCGGAGATCTCGCTGCCGTCACCGCAGACTTTCGCGACCAGTACTACGGAATCGTGCCGTACGTACGCGAAGGTGGCGGTCCCCACCAACTCGTGACGTGCGGGACGATCGACCCGTTGACATCCTTGTGGGGGCAACGTCCAGTGCGCTTTGCCAAGCGAACGTGGGCCGCGCCGACCGTCGACGCCGCCGCGCTGCGAGCCGACGCACCGGCGTTGCGCTCGTGGTTGGATGCTCGCACGGTCCCGAAGGTGCTGGTCGCGACGCAGACGCGCATTGTCGAGTGCACGGTCGACGTCGATGGCTCGTGCGTGCCGTGCGTGCCGGTGGTCACGGTCGTTCCGGCTCCGGATCACCTGTGGCGAGTGGCCGCGGCGCTGAGTGCGCCGGTGGTGACCCGACTCGCGTTACGCAGTTATCGCGGCGCGGCCCGTTCGATCGACGCGATCAAACTGAGCGCGCAGCAGATCGCGGCGTTGCCGCTCCCGGCCGACCCCGACGCATGGGAACGGGCGACGGCGCTCGCGACGGTGCTTGCGTCCGGACGGCGAAGCACAGACCAGTGGCGTGCGTTCGCCGTCGCCGCCAACGCGGCCTATGGAATCGACGATGCCGGGTTGGTTGCGTGGTGGCTCGACCGGCTCCCGCGTCGAATCAAGGTTGACGGTTGACGGTGTGAGCCGACGCGCACCCGTTCAATCGTGCGCTGCCGGTTCTCCCGGAGTCGATCCCGTGACCTCGATGACGTCTTTGCCGCGTACCTCGCCGCGCTCGAGTCGCTCGAGCGCGTCGACGACGTTCGCGAGCGGGTGTACTCGATCGACCGCGGTACGAATCTCGCCGGCGGTGACGAGGTCGGCGAGCACGCGCATGTCGGTCGCGTTCTCGCTCGACACGAACATCACGTACCGGTTGCGACTGAACGGAGAGCACAACGCGGCTCCGATCTGACGGCGCACGCCGAGCCAACGTTCGCCGCGTTCGCCGCCGACGAACACGATGGTCCCGCCCGGAACGAGAGCGCGTCGGAGTTCGGATCGGCGTCGACAGCCCCCGATGTCGATGATGACGTCGTGGCGTCCGTGGTCGGCGATCGACGACGACTCGTACTCCACGACGACATCGGCGCCGAGCGATCGAACGAACTCCAGCTTCGCTGCGCTCGCGATGGCCGTGACGGTCGCGCCGAAGTGTTTGGCGATCTGTACCGCGAACGATCCCACCCCACCCGAGGCGCCGACGACGAGCACGCGCTGGCCGGCCCGGACGCGGCCGTGGTTGCGCACCGCGTGGAGTGCGGTCAACCCCGAGACGGCGAGTGCGCCCGCAGCGGCGAACGGTTGGGCCGGCGGCTTGGGAGCACATTTGCGGGGATCGACGAGGGCGTACGCACCGAACGATCCTCGGGTCGTTCCGAAGACCTCATCGCCAAGGGAGAACCCGTCGACCTTCGATCCGGTCGCCACGATCGTGCCCGAGAAGTCGAAGCCCGGGCGGGTGCGAGGTCGGCGTAGTCCGAAGGCCAGGCGCGCGGCGCGCGGCTCGCCGACGGTGATGTGCCAGACCCCCCGGTCGACTCCGGCGGCGTGTACGGCGACGAGCAACCGGTCGGGTGGCAGTGTGGGGATCGCCACCCGTTGCTCGTGGAGCACGTCGCGGGGCCGGCCGTAGCCGGTTTGCACGACGGCGCACATCGAATCGGGACGACCGCCCGTGGCAGGACGAACATCGAGTGCAGTTGGGATCCGATTCTTGGCCATACGCCGTAAGGATAGCCATACGTTGTAAGGTTGACAAGTCGACCGAACAGGGAGTGTCGCTGTGAGTCCTCGTCGAACCCGGCCGCCCCTCGACGCCAACCGCATCACGGCGGCGGCCGTCGCAATCGCCGACCGCGACGGCATGGGTGCCGTGTCGATGCGTTCGGTGGCCAAGGCGGTTGGCGTCGAGGCGATGTCGCTCTACCACCACGTCGCCAACAAGGACGCGCTCATCGACCTGATGGTCGATGCAGTGTTCGGCGAGATCGCCGTCCACGACGTCGAATGGTCCGGCTCCGAGCGGGCAGCTGGCGAACCGTGGCAGGACGCCGTCCATCGCCGATCGCGCTCGGTGCGCGCCGCGCTGCGCCGTCACCCGTGGGCCACGGGCTTGTTGGATTCGCGCTCGACGCCCGGTCCCGCAACGCTGGCGCATCACGATGCAGTGCTCGGGTGCTTGCGACGTGCGGGCTTTTCGATCGCCGAAGCTGCGCACGCGTTCGCGTTGCTCGACAGCTTCGTGTACGGATTCGTGTTGCAAGAAGCGGCCTTGCCGTTCGACGGCCCTGACGAAATCCCCGAACTCGCAACGACGATGTTGGCCGCAATCGCGCCCGGCGCGTACCCGTACCTCGTCGAGATGGCGACCGAACACGTGCTGGTCGCCGGGTATGACTTCGCCGACGAGTTCGAGATCGGGCTCGCCACGATCACCGAAGCGCTCGAACGTCGACGTCTACGCACCGCAGCGCGTTCGTAGATCACCCACGACGCGCTCGTCATCGAGATCGCGCTCGCACACAGCGACCGGTGGGTCGGCCCGGCTGGTCAGTGCGGTGCGGGGACCAGATCCTTCGTGATCGAACTCATCATCTCGATGACGTCGCGGCGGGGGAGCGACCGGAAGAAGGCCTCCGCGGCCCGATTCGCTGCGCCCGCGGCGATCGACGGAGTGGTTCCGAGCGCGGCCAGCGCATCCCGAACGACGTCGAGCGGTTCCATGACGCCGTCGAACTCCTGCGTCGGCTGGGAGGACTCCCAACCCGGTGTGCGGGTCGATCCAGGCCGGATCGCAACGACATCGACGCCGTGGTCGCGCAACTCGTACCAGAGCCCTTCGGCCAAGACGAGGTCGAATGCTTTCGTCGCCGAGTAGAGCGCAACCTGGGCGGCACCGGATTCGGCGGCGAGTGACGACATGAAGATCAGCCCACCGCGGCCGCGTCGGATCATGCGCCGCCCGAACTCGTGGCCCAGCACCACGGGTGCCCGGCAGTTCACATCGATGGCCGTCAAGTGGAGTTCGAGTTCGACGTCGACGAACGGCCCGACCGGTGACCACGCCGCGTTGGCGACGACGAGTCCGATGTCGAGTCCCTCGCTCGCAGCGCGCAGGGCAGTGAGCAGTTGGAGTGCCGGTTGGCCGAGGTCGATCGCGGCGGTGACGACGTCGACACCGGTCGAGCCGCCGCGAATCTCAGACGCGATCGCGTCGAGCGCGGCGACATCACGGTCGACGATCAGCAGGTCGATGCCCGTAGCCGCGATTTGGCGACAATATTCGGCGCCGAGGCCGACGCCGCCGCCGGCAACCAGTGCGCGGGGCCCGTAGCGCTGCGCGAACGCCGTCGGGTCGATTGGTGCAAGTTCGTCGGTCACGGCGTGCACCGTATCGTCCCGACCGAAGTTCAGATTTTGCGCTCGTGGCCGTCCCAGTACGGCGCTCGCAACGTTCGCTTCTCGATCTTGCCGGTTCCCGTACGCGGGATCGACTCGACGAAATCGAACGACCGAGGGGCTTTGTAGCCCGCGAGCAGCGCCCGGCAGTGTTCGTCGAGCGACTGGGACAGTGCGTCGTCGGCAACGAACTCGTCTTTGAGTTGGATCACCGCTTTCACCGACTCGCCCCACTCGTCATCGGGAACGCCGATGACCGCGACGTCGGCGACGGCGGGATGGGCGGCGAGGGCGCCCTCGATCTCGGCGGGATAGATGTTCAC
>SXIR01000178.1 GCA_005772765.1 Actinomycetota bacterium | reverse complement strand
GACCATCTGCGCTTTGACGAGCCCGAGTATCTCGGTGCGGAAGTCCTCGCGTCGATCGCTCCAGCGGATACCCCCACGTGCGACCTTGCCCATGCGCAGGTGCACGCCCTCGACTCTCGGGGCGTACACGAAGATCTCGTACGCCGGTCGTGGCTTCGGAAGGTCGGGAAGGAGCGCCGGGTCGAGCTTCACCGAGAAGTGATACGGCTCACGGCCGTCGGCGTCGCGTTGGAACCAGTTGGTCCGCAACGTCGCTTCGATCATGTGCAGGAACGAACGCAAGATCCGGTCGTGATCGAGGCTTGCGACCTCGTCGAGTTGGGCGCGGATCTGTGCGCTCACCGCCATGCCGGGGTCGGTGTGATCGGGATCGAACCGCAGCGTGAAGAGCCCGACGAGGCTGCGGGTGATGGTCGGATGCTCGGCGAGTGTCGCCGCCAGGTAGTCCTGGCTGAAGTGCGTGCCGACCTGGCGGAGATAACGGGCATACGCGCGCAGCATGACGATCTCGCGCCACGTCAACCCGGCTGCGAGCACGAGCGAGTTGAACCCGTCGTTCTCGGCGTCGCCGCGGATCACTGCGCCGAAGGCGCCTTCGAACTCGTCGGCGAGATCGGCGAGACCGTTCGGTCCCTCGACGGCGCTACGAAGCCCGAATCGTTCGATCGAAGCCGTGCGGCCGTCGGCGAGATGCAACTGGTACGGGTGTTCGTCGATGACGGTGACGCCCATGTTCGTCAGTGCCGGCATGACGTCGCTCAGCGCGAGTTGACGGGGCCCGAAGATCGAGAACACCAGCGGCGAACCGTTCTCGGGCGGGTCGAGGCGGAGCACTGCGTCGCCGGAGTCCATCATCTGTTCGAGGCAAGCGATGTCACCGACGGCGTCGGCGGCCGACCATGCCTCTTGGTACCCGGCGGGAAACGCGTCGGCCCAACGGCGCGCCAGCGCGCCGCCGTGGACGTCGCCGTGTTCGGCGACGAGTCGTTCACGGAGATCATCGGTCCAGGTGCGCGCGGCCGCGGCGATTTCGGCCTCGATGTCGGCGACGAGCCGCTCGGGAATCCGACCCGGAACCGTGCGCAGGACGAAGTGCAGTCGCGCCAGGACCGACTCGCTCACGCGCGCGGTGTAGTCACTGCCGATCGCGTTGAACGACGTCCGCAGCACCTCGTCGATGCGCAATCGCAACGCAGTGTTGTAGCGATCGCGAGGCACGAACACCAACGCCGAGACGAAGCGTTCGAACCGATCGCGCCGGACAAACACGCGCACCCTTCGGCGATCCTGGATCGCGAGAATGCCCATCGCGATCTCGTACAGCTCCTCCTCGGCAGTTTGGAAGAGCTCATCGCGCGGATACGTCTCGAGGATGGCGATGAGGTCCTTGCCCGAGTGCGAGTTTGCCGGGAAACCGGCGTGGCGCACGACCGACGCGACTTTGTGGCGCAGCACGGGGATGTCGATCGGGCTCGAGTTGTAGGCGGCGCTCGTCCACAAGCCGAGGAATCGATGCTCGCCGACCACCCCACCGTTGTCGTCGAACTTCTTCACGCCGACATAGTCGAGATAGACGTTGCGGTGCACCGTGCTCTTCGAATTGCCTTTGGTGATCGTGAGGAGACTGCGATCGCGAGCGCGGGCGCGCAATGCCGCGGGCAACGTCGCGAACGTGTCGGTGTCTGTCGTTTCCGAGCGGTCGCGCAGGATGCCCATGCCGGTGCCGTCGACCGCGACGAGCGCCGCGTCGTCGTCGGTGCCGGTGAGGGCATACTCCTGGTAGCCCAGAAACGTGAAGTGATGGTCGGACATCCAGTCGAGGAGCGATCGGGCTTCGACCAACTCGTCGGGAGCGACAGGAGGCGGACGGCGAGCGAGATCGTCGGTCACGCGACGCGCCGTCGCCAACATCTTGACCCAATCGCCGGTGGCGTTGCGCACGTCGGCCAGCACCAACTCGATCTCAGTGACGATGCTGTCGATCTGCGTCGGGTCGGCCGTCCGATCCACTTCGACATGTAGGAACGACTCGGCGTACACCTCGCCCACGTGGTCGCTCGGGTCGGCGAGGCCGAGCAGGCGGCCGTTGGTGTCGCGTCGAAGTCGCACGATGGGATGAATCGCGAGCTGCAACCCGAGGCCGTGGCGTTCGAGCGCTGCGGTGATGCTGTCGACGAGGAAGGGCATGTCGTCGGTGACGACCTCGATGACCGTGTTGGGGGTCTGCCAACCGTCGGTGCCCGTCGTTGGATTCCCGACGCGCACGATCGGAGTCGCGCGCACGCGTTCGATCGCCAGACGCCAGTGAGCGCGCGCCGCACCGGCGAGGTCTTCGACTCGACGGCTCATCAAGTCGTCGACCGCAACGTCGGCGTAGTACCGGCGAATGAACTCGGACAGGCCGGGTGGCTCGCCGGCGGTGACGTACGCCGCCGCGAGCGAAGCGACGCGCTCGATGAGCGCATTGCGTTCAGCGTCGATGGTCGACACCATCGACGCGGAGGGTAATCCGGTTCCGTACTCGGTGAGCGCCACGGTTCTCTATCGGCCGTCGGAGCCCCGAAACTTGCGGAATCCGCACGAAGAGCCAGGATTTGGCCTCGGACCGGCCGATTGCGGCCGCGATCGGCGATGATTCGGCCCCGCGTGGCGATCGGTAGCGTCGGGTCATGCACACCGCCGCGGCCCTGGGACTCGCGCTCGAGCTTGCCGACGCCGCCGATGCGTTGACGATGGCCCGATTCCGTGCGGCCGATCTGGTCGTCGACACCAAACCCGACCTCACGCCGGTCAGCGAGGCCGACCACGCCACGGAGGTAAGGCTCCGGGACCTCATTGCTGACCGCGCGCCCGGACACCTCGTCGCGGGCGAGGAGTTCGGCGACGACGGCGACGCCGAATGTCGCTGGATCGTGGATCCGATCGACGGCACCAAGAACTACGTCAGAGGCGTTCCGATCTGGGCAACGCTCCTGGGATTCGAACGGGCCGGCGAGCTCGTGGTCGGCGTGGTGTCGGCCCCGGCACTGGGAACGCGTTGGTGGGCGGGGCAGGACCTCGGCGCGTTCCGCGACGGCACGCCGATTCGGGTGTCGGCCGTGCACGAGTTGGCCGACGCCCATCTGTCGTATGCAAGCGATCGTCAGTACATGGACGATCACCTCCCGGATCGGCTGACGGCCCTTTCCGATCGATGCTGGCGCACCCGCGCGCTCGGCGATTTCTGGCAGCACGTGCTCGTCGCCGACGGCAGCTTCGACATCGGTGTCGACCCGGTGGTCGCGTACTGGGATGTGGCCGCGTTGCTCCCCATCATCACCGAAGCTGGTGGTCGGTGGAGCACGCTCGACGGCGCAACGCCGGCGGAACCGTTGTCGTTGGTGACGACGAACGGACAAATCCACGACCTTGTTGTCGCTGCGCTCCGCAAGTAGCACCACCTAGCGTGCGGTGATGGCTTCGGACATCACGATCGGGATCGACATCGGGACGTCGTCGGTGAAAGCCGTCGCCGTCGATCCCGACGGCGACGTTGTACGGGTGGCCCGCGTGCCGCACGAGTTCTTCGTACCCTCGCCGATGCGATTCGAACACGACGCGCGGTGCTGGATCGACGGACCGATCCGAGCGCTCCACGAACTCGGCGCAGTCGATCTTGCACCGCGGGGCGTGAGCGTCGCTGCGATGGTGCCGTCGTTGGCCGCCGTCGACGACGACGGCCGCGCGATCGGCCCTGGACTGCTCTACGGCGACGAACGCGGTCACGGCGAAGCGGGACGTCCGGGTGTAACGGGCGAACTCGAGCGCTTCTTGGCGTGGCACGCGGCCAACTCTCCCAACGCCCACGGTTTCTGGCCCGCGCAGGCCGCCGCCAACTTCGCGCTCTGCGGGCGCCCCGTGCTGTCGACGACCGCAGCGGCCGCCTGCTGGCCGCTGTTCGACTTCGCCGGTTGGGCCGAGGCGCTCGTGCGCGGCGCCGGCGCGCAGGTCGCCCAACTGCCGACGTTGGTTCCTGGCGGGACAACCGCGGCGACGGTCCGTGGCCTTGGCGACTGTGTGCTCGAAGGCGGCACGATCGACGCGATGGCCGAACAGATCGTCGCGGGCTGCGACGAACCTGGTGACGTGCTGGTGATCTGCGGAACGACCTTGATCGTTTGGAGTGTCACCGCCGAGTCGCACGACGCCCCGGGTTACTTCCCGATCCCGCACACGACCCCTGGGCGATTCTTCATCGGCGGTCCGTCGAACGCCGGCGGGTTGTTCCTCGACTGGGCGCGGCGGTTGACCGGCGACGGCGGTGCGGTTGCCGACCCGGCAAACGTACCGATCTGGGTGCCGTACCCGCGCGGCGAACGCGCGCCGCTCGACGACCCCTCCCGGCGAGCGTCGCTGCACGGGCTCGATCTCACCCACGGCCCGGCCGAGATCCGGCGCGCCGCATTCGAGGCGGCCGGTTTTGTCGCACGCCGCATGATCGACGTGTCGCCGGTACCGGCCCGTCGCATCGTCGCGACGGGGGGCGGGGTGCGAGTCGACGAGTGGTTGCGATGCCTCGCCGACGTCACGGCGCTGCCCGTGGATGTCGTCGCGGTCCCCGAAGGCGGGGCGCTCGGCGCGGCGTGGCTCGGCCGTCAGGCGGCCGGGCTCGAGACGTCGTTGGCCGACGCCAAGCGTTGGGCGAAGACCGACCGGCGGGTCGAGCCCGACCCGCGTTGGGTGGATGCCGCGGCGCAGCGCTACGCCGCGTGGAGCACGCTCGCCGCCTGAGTTTCCGCCGACGATCGCTGCCGCGATGCAGCCGGCACCCTCGTCAGTAGTTGCAGCCGATCGCGTCGAGCGATTCGGTGAGATCGAGCTGGCGGAACAGCCACTCGTCGAGTCCATCGAGCCCGCCGGTGATGCGTTCGATTTCCGCAACGGCCGCCGCCGGGTCGCCGTTGCGACCCTCGGCGAGTGCCGTCAGCGCCAACGCGACGTCGTCGAGCAAGCTTTCGGCGCTGTCGTTGGCGAACGGCCGGACTGCGTCGACGCTGGCCAGCGTCGCGTCGACGTCGGCCAGCAAGAACTCGTCCTCGATCAGCTCGGGCGTCCGCAGCTGCGGCAGCGCTTGAATCGCGACGCCGACCGCTTCGAGGTCGGGGCGCAGCGCCTCACACTCAGCGTCGCTCAACTCGGAACCGCCGTCGGGGACCGCGTTGCCGTCCCCGTCCCCGTCCCCGTCAACGCCGTTGCCGTTGCCGTTGCCGTTGCTGTCGCTGCTGGCTTCGGTTCGCTTGGTGTCGGGTTGGTCGTCGTCGCCGCCGCAAGCGCCAACGAAGAGGGCCAGCGCGCACAGCGCAGACAACAGGGGAAGCGAACAGCGATCGAGGTTCATCGGGGGCCTTTCGTAGTTGGTACGACGGTCGTTGTGATGTCGAGTCGCTGGCCGCGCCAGGCCTTACAGTTTCGCGGCAGATGAAGACACGACAGATCGCGGGCAGGTCACTCGTTGCGATACTCATCGGCGTGCTGGCGGTGGCGTGCAACGATTCGGACCCAGAAACCTCGAAGGACCCTGCGTCGAGCAGCGCGTCCTCATCGGCAGCATCGGATCTGCCCAGTACCGACGCCTGCACCGTGGTCACGGCGAGTGAGGCGACGGCGTTGGTCGGGGTGCCGATGACATTTGTCGGCGAGGTCGTCGAAGGTCCGATTTCGTCGTGCAAGTACATCAGCGACACCGAGACCGAAGCCATCACCGAAGGCGACGCGACGGCGGCCGGCGTCGTGTTGTCGCAGCTGCGGGTCGACGTCTACGACGGGTCACAGTTCTTCGATCTCGACGGCGTCGGGTATCCGAAGGCCGACCGCGAGAACCTTGCGCTCGGCGACCGCGGCTTTGTCCATCGTGGTGATCCCGACCGAGGTGTCACGGTGCAGTTCGAGATCGAGGAAACGGTGTTTCAGGTGAACTACACCGAGACCGCGATCCTCTCCGAGGTGGCGACCGACGCGAATCGGATCAGCGACGACCTCGTGAGCTTGTTGCGCGACCGCTTCGCGCCCTGGACCGTCTGACCGCGGACGCCCGCGACCGCGCCTCGCCCCGCACGAGGAGCGATACTGTCGGGCCGTGGCTATCGAGATCACCATCGACCGCGACCTCTGCATGGGCTCGGGGAACTGTTCGTTCTGGGCGCCGGGCGTGTTCGAACTCGACGACGACGGGGTCGCCGAAGTCGCCGACGTCAACGCGCAACCGGCCGACAAGATCATCCTCGCCGCACAGGGCTGTCCGACGCAGGCGATTGCCGTCGTGCACGACGGCACCCGCGTCGTCTGACCGTCCGCCGTTGCGGGACGGCCCGCAATCTGACGGTCACCGCTCAGGTCGGGCAGGATCAGTGCATGCCGATTGGGATCACTGACGACCACGAAGCGCTCCGACGTGCGGTTCGCCGATTCGTCGAAGAACGTTGTCCGCCCGCCGCGGTGCGCGCCGCGATCGACGCACCCGACGAACCGTTGTCGTGTTGGGACGAAATCGTCGAGTTGGGATACCTGACGCTGGCCGTCCCCGAAGCCAACGGCGGCAGTGGCTTCGGGTTCGTCGAGCAGGCCGTCGTCTGCGAAGAACTCGGTCGCGCCTGCGTCCCTGGCGCCGCGGTGCCGACCGCGGCAGCAGCAGCCGCGACGGGGCGAACGGTCGAACCGACAACCATCGGGATCGTCGACGGCTCTGCGCAACTCGTGCTGAGCGCCGCGTCGCAACGCAGCCTCGACCCAACCCGGCCCGTCGTCGCTGCCGGCGCGGTGGTGGCCGATCTCCGCGACCCAACCGTGCGCGACCGGGCGGCGTTGGTGTTTGCCGCCGAAGCGATCGGCATCGCGCAGTGGTGCGTCGATACTGCGGCCAGCTATGCCAACGACCGGGTGCAGTTCGGTCGCCCGATCGGACAGTTCCAAGGCGTCAAACATCGGTGTGCCGACATGCTCGCCCGTACCGAACTCGCTCGCGCCGCGGTGTGGGACGCGTGCCGTGGCATCGACGATCACGACAACGGCACCGAGGTCGCGGTGGCGACGGCCGGCGCGTTGGCGTTCGACGCTGCGTATGAGTGCGCGAAGGACTGCGTGCAGGTGCTCGGCGGAATCGGCTTCACGTGGGAGCACGACGCGCACCTCTACTTGCGTCGTGCGATGACGTTGCGGTCGATGTTCGGCGGCGGTCACGAGTGGCGGGTGCGGGCCGCGCGCGCCGCGCAGCGCGGCGAACGCCGTCGGCTCGCCGTCGATCTACCGCCCGAAGCCGAGGCGTTGCGTACCGAACTTCGATCCTTTCTCGGCGAACTCGCAGGGCTCGACGCGGCGGACCAACGCCAACGCCTGGTCGAAACGGGGTACGTGACACCGAGTTGGCCGCGGCCGTGGGGGCGTGACGCGGGAGCGCTCGAGCTCATGGTGATCGAAGAAGAGTTCCGAGCGGCCAAGATCACCCGCCCGTCGATCATGGTCGGGGCGTGGGCGCTGCCCAACCTGATCGTCTACGGCACCGAATCCCAACGCGAACGCTGGATCGAACCGACGTTGCGCGGCGAGATCACGTGGTGCCAGCTGTTCTCCGAGCCCGGTGCGGGCAGCGACCTCGCCGCGTTGAGCACCCGCGCCGAACGAACCGACGGCGGTTGGCTGATCAACGGGCAGAAGGTGTGGTCGACGATGGCGCACACCGCCGATTGGGGCATCCTGCTCGCCCGCACCGATCCCGACGCGCCCAAGCACGACGGGATTTCCTGTTTCATGCTCGACATGCGCACGCCGGGTGTCGACGCGCGACCGCTGCGAGAACTGACCGGCGCAGCGATGTTCAACGAGGTGTTTTTCGACGATGTGTTCGTACCCGATGACTGCTTGGTCGGCGTCGAACACGATGGTTGGCGGTGCGCTCGCACGACCCTCGCGAACGAACGCGTCTACATGGGCAGTTCGAACACGATCGGCGGCGGTGTCGTCGGCGTTTTGCGACTGATCGACGCACAGGGGCTGACCGACGACACGTATCACCTCGACCACGTGGGCGCGCTCGTCGTCACCGGGCATGCGCTGGCCGTGCTCGGCTATCGGCTGACGTTGAGCGCACTCGCCGGGGCGGACCCGAGCGGCAGCGAAGCGGCCGTGCGCAAGTTGCTCGGTGTGCAACACGACCAGCGAGTGCAGGAGATCGGCGTCGAACTGTCGGGGTCCGCGGCGGCGCTCAGCGACAACGAGGCGGCGACGTGGGTCGGCAGTTTCTTGTTCAACCGTTGTCTGTCGATTGCGGGCGGCACGACCGAGATCCAAAAGAACGTCATCGGCGAACGCCTGCTCGGACTGCCCCGCGATCCCTAGCCCAACGGCAACGATCTCCTCACGACAACGATCTCCTCACGACAGCGATCTCCTCACGACAGCGCGTTTCCGACCGATCAGGAGCGGTGGACCCGGTGTCCCTGGGGGGAATCCTGATGGTGCTCGGTAGCGGCCTTCTCGGGCTGGCGCGCGTGCGCGCCCGCGAGATCCGAGTTGAGATCGACATCGAAGAGGAAATCCTCTCGAAGTACCCGAACCGGCGTCTCGATCTCGTTGCGGCAGAGCAGCGTGAGGGCGAGGACGCCCTCGCCGACGCTGTCTCGTGGTCTGCCTCCGGCGAGGCGGGGATCGTGATGGAGGTG
The DNA here is from genome assembly GCA_005772765.1 of Actinomycetota bacterium. GTDB lineage: Bacteria > Actinomycetota > Acidimicrobiia > IMCC26256 > PALSA-610 > SXJQ01. Next base: position 21,521 of record SXIR01000178.1, on the reverse strand, counting down.
GCGGAACCGGCCGAACTCGTTTCGGTCGGGGCGCACGAGGCGCGATCGGTCGACGCGGTCCAACGCACAGACGAGGTCGAGCATCGCCGAAACGGCGATCGGGACCAACGGAGTCGCCCGAGCCCGAAAACGAAGGCCCGCCGTCGGGTCGGCCCACCGACCCTCGGCGACGATTGGGATCCCAGCCAACCGCTGCCGGGTGAGCCGACCGAACGACTTGTGCGCCCCGCCCTGCGTTCGGCGCCCGAACTGACGTCGCGGCTCGTGGAGCGGGTCGGCGACGGCACGGCTGGGTTGTATCCGCACGCGCGAGCCGCGATCAGCGACGCACCGCCCGACACGTTCGAAATGCTGCGCCGCCAACGCGATCACATCGCCGCGCAGGTGCAGTCGGCCTACCGCGAGGTCCACGCGGTCCGCACGGATGCACTCCGCCGGGCATCCCAAGCCGAAGCGTCGGCCGATCGCGCCGCGACCGCTCGCGAGCGAGCCGCACGCCTGGTGCGGGAAGGTCGTCGACTCGACGAGTCGGGTCGACGCCGGAGTGCAGAGGTCGCCGCACCAGAGGACTCGTTTCGTGCGGTCCACGAGCTGCGGATCGAATCGCTGCAACGCGCGGCACAAGCCGAACACGGTGCCGAACGGGTGCAGATGCTGCGTGAAAAGGCGGCGCGGCTGCTGGCCGAGCAACGGCGGCTCGAAGCCGAGATGGCCAAGCACCTCGCGCAGCGACTCGCCTGAAGCGCCGCGTGGGCCCAACGGACGTCGGCCGGGTGAGGGCGGCGCGCCCGAACGTCGACCGAACGACGCAGGCGCTGGTGGCGGCGAACCGCCGAAGGATCAGCCGACGGGAGACGCGGCCGAGGCCATGAGCTCCATCAGCAGGCTTTCCTGCTCTTGGAGCCGGGCGAGTTCGGCCTGGAGGTAGTCGATGCGTGTCTGGACGCGTCGCACTTGTTCTTGCACGGACTCGAGCCAGGCCTGGACCTGCTCGGGCGGCAATCCGGAGAACGCTGCATCGGCCATGTTGGTTCCTTCCCCCAGAATCTCGTGATGAGGTGCAGACGGATCCGAACCTCGTGCGTCTCATCGGACGATCGAGGCGCAACTTTCGGCGATCGCCGAGACTGCTCCGGAGCCACGAGCGCTCACCCGCTCGGCTGCCCGTTCTGAGCGGTTGGTCCGGTGTGTGACACGCGCGCGGAGGAGATCGCCCGTGACGAAGCGCCCGCCTCGGAGGTTTGACAGTTGGTGGACGGGCATCGCACGATCGGTGCGATGCGGTTCGATCTGCCGTCGCCCGACGCGACGACCCAACCATTCTGGGACGCGTGTCGCGACGGGAAACTGATGTTCCAACGCTGTGGCACCTGCGGGCTCGCGTTCTACTACCCCCGGCCGTTCTGCAAACGATGTTGGAGCGACGACGTGGCCTGGGAAGTTGCGAGCGGGCGCGGCCGGATCTACACGTTCTCGGTCATCCATCACAACGACCTGCCGCCGTTCAACGAACGTGTGCCGTACGTCGCAGCCATGGTCGAACTCGCCGAAGGTCCGCGCGTGATGACGAACATCGTCGACTGCGACATCGACGCGTTGCGGTGTGACCAATCCGTCGAGGTCGCGTTTCGCGAGATCAGCGACGATCCGCCGTGCACGATCGCAGTGTTCAGGCCGATCGACCCCGCTACGGTGCGTTAGATGGACCGCCAGGATTGGAACTTCCCATTCGAAGAACCGTTGCACGAGGTGTTCCCGGCGCTGCACGACGCGCAGAGCGCGTGGCTGAGCGCGATCGACTCGTTGACCGCACCCGACCGCAAGACCCACGAGCTCATCCGACTCGCGGTCACCGTCATGCTCCGCAACCCGGCCGGCGTGCAGCGCCACGCGATGCTGGCGCACGAAGTCGGTGCGACCTGGGACGAGATTTTGGGTTCGATCATGCTGACAACGCCAGGCTGCGGACTGTTGGCCGCGGTCGAAGCGATCCCGCACGCACGCGCCGGCTACGAAGCGGCGCGCGACACCGAAGACGACTGAGCCGAGCTGGACACCGCGAAAGGGTTGCCGTGACTGCCGCTGATCTGCCGTTTCGAATACTGCCGAGACTGACCGACTGGAACCGTGCGTTCTGGCAGGGTGGCGAGCGCGGTGAACTGCGGTTCTGGCGTTGCCAAGCGTGCGGCTACTACTTGCATCCACCCCAGCCGCTGTGCCCGATGTGCCATAGCAAGCACCTCGCCGTCGAAACCGTGTCCGGACGCGCCACGCTGGCGACCTATTCGATCAACCACCAGCCCTGGATGCCGGGGCCGGAACTGCCGTACGTCGTCGCGATCGTCGAGATCGTGGAGCAGCCGAGCGTCCGGTTGACCACGAACCTCGTGCACTGCCCACACGACCAGATTCGGTGCGAGATGGACCTGCAGGTCACCTTCGAACATCATGGCGATCCCGACGGCGACGTGTGGCTACCGCTGTTCGAACCAGCGGTATCGAACGAAACGGTGGGAGACGAGCGGTGATGGACGCCAACGAGATCATCGAACGACGAGCGTGCGTGTCCGGGGTCGGGCAAAGCGACATCGGCCGACGGCTCGGCCGCGACCCGATGGAACTGACCCTCGATGCTTGTCTCGCCGCCATCGATCACGCCGGTCTCACTGTGGCCGACATCGACGGACTGTCGACCTACCCAGGTCCGATGACGACGCCCGCGGGTTTCAGCGCCGCGGGCGCCTACGACGTCATCGATGCACTGCGGTTGAACGTCGGTTGGTATCAGGGTGGTCTTGAAACGTCCGGTCAGCTCGGCTCGGTGATCAACGCCTGTCTCGCAGTCGCGAGCGGCCTCGCGAACCACGTCTTGTGTTTTCGCAGTGTGTTCGAAGGCAGTGCACAAGGCGCACAAGGTCGATCAGCCGTCATGCCCGGGGGTGGAGGCGGCGGAGGCGGCGGCTTCAAAGCGAGCGGATTCATGGAGTGGAACCTGCCGTTCTCTGCTCCGAGCGCCGCGATCTGGATCGCGATGTTCGCGCAACGCCACTTTCATCTCTACGGCACGACACGCGAGCAAATGGCGTGGATCGCGCTCAACGGCCGCCGCAACGCCGCACTCAATCCCAAGGGCATCTATCGCGATCCGATGTCGCTCGACGACTATCTGAACGCCCGGACGATCACGACGCCGTTCTGCTTGTACGACTGCGATGTTCCGTGCGACGGGGCAACCGCGTTCGTGATCAGCCGCGTCGATCGCGCCAAAGATCTGCGCAACCCGCCGCTTCGGATCGAGGCGGTCGGATCGGCGCTCCGCGGTCGACCCAGTTGGGACCAGTTCGACGACCTGTCGACGATGGCGAACCGTGACGCGGCGGCCCAACTCTGGACCCGGACCGACCTCTCGCCAGCCGACGTGCAGATGTTGCAGGCCTATGACGGGTTCTCGTTCATCACGATGAGTTGGATCGAAGCGTTGGGGTTCTGTGATTTGGGCGAAAGCGGCCCGTTCGTCGAGGGGGGTGAGCGGATCGCTCGCGACGGGGTGTTGCCCCTCAACACCCACGGCGGGCAGCTGAGCGCCGGTCGCCTCCACGGGTACGGCTTCTTGCATGAAGCCGCGCTGCAGATGTGGGGCCAGGCGGGCGAACGTCAGATTCCCCGCGACGTCGAGGTCGGGGCAGTCGCTGCGGGCGGCGGGAACACCTGCGGCTGCCTGCTCCTCGTGCGCGATTGAGCCCGTTTCGTCCGTTTGCGACGGCCACCCTGACGCGAAGCGTGCATTCGCGCCGTGCGTTCGGGTGTGATGACCATACGCCTGGTCGATAGAAGGATCAGCGATGACCATTTGCCCGATTGCAAACTGCCCGATTGCTATCTGAACGTATCTCGACGTCTCGAAGGACCCCGCGTGTCGACTCGACTTCGCCGATCACTGAGCTTCAAAGTGGTCGTCCCCATCGCGATTGCGACGGTTCTCGTGGTCGGCGCGCTTGCCTGGTGGACGAATCAACAAGCGAAAGACGATCTTCGCTCGGAATCCAGTTCGAGCGCGGGGTCGGCCTTTCTCGAACTCGAGCGATTGATTCGGGCATCCGGCGGGTCGGCACCCAGCGCGCTCGCCGCAATGAGTCGCGACGACGAGATTCTCGACGCGGTCGTCGTTGCCGGAACCAACGGTGAGGTGGTCGCCTCGACCAATTTGCGCGATCGCTACCAAGTCCTCGACACGTTGACAGACCGCGAGGTCGTCAGCGACCTCGCGGAGGCGCGCAACAACGTCCGCAGCGAACCAGTCGTCGAGCACGGCAGCGCCAACGGAGATCCCGACGTCGTTCATGTCTACGGGCGTCTGCGAACCTCGGTCGATGTGTCGACCGGAACCGACTACGACTCGGCGACCGCGCACCTCACCATTGACGTGTCAGCAACCCGCGCCGCCATCGCGCAACGGGCCCGCGTGCAGAGGGTTGCATCGTTGTTGGCTTCGCTGACGGTCGCGTTCGTTGCCCTGTTTGCTCTGCGTCTCGGTGCAACGCGCCGGCTTCGGCGGCTGGCCGACGACGTCGCGGGTGTCGCCGCAGGCGAGGTCGAGTTCGACGCATCGAGGTACGGCGAGGATCAGATCGGTCGTGTCGCCGTCGAACTCGGGGCTGCCTTCCAGACCATTGCCGATCGAGGCCGCCAGCTCGCGGAGACGAACGCATGGCTCGAGGACGAGATGAGTCGGCGCCAGGACGCCGAAGCCGAAACGCGCCATCAGGCCCGCCACGACGCCTTGACCGGCCTTGCGAATCGGATCGCCGCGACCGACGTCGCGACGACGCTGATCGGCCAGACCGATTGGACCCAGGATCGGCGTCCCGCATGTCTGCACGTCAACCTCGATCGCTTCAAGACCGTCAACGAGAGCCTCGGGTACGAGGTGGGTGATCGCGTCTTGCGAGAACAAGCGCGTCGCCTGTTGATGGCGGTCGGGAGCGACGATCTCGTCGCCCGGATCAACGGCGACGAGTTCCTCGTGCTGCTCGTCGCACGCCGTGAGGGCGAGATCAGCTCGCTCGCCGCGGCGTTGATCGCGACGCTCGAGGTTCCCATCCAACTCGGAAACGGCACCGACGTGTTCGGTTCGGCGAGTATCGGCGCTGCCACCGCTCAGGTCGGAGACGCCCCGGCGGCGTTGTTCCGGCGAGCCGGGATGGCGTTGACCCGGGCCAAGGAAGCCGGCCGGGCAACGTACGCGTGGTTTGACGAAGCGATGCAGGCTGCAATCGAAGCCCGCGCCGAGCTCGCGGTGGCGCTGCGCTACGCCATCGAGGACGCGCGGCCGGGTGACACCGAACTCGAACTGCATTACCAACCCATTGTCGATCTCGCGGAGGGAACGATTCGGGGCTTCGAATCGCTCGTGCGTTGGCGTCGATCCGGCACGCTCATTCCGCCCAGCGACTTCATCGAACTTGCCGAGGACACCGGGCTGATCGTGCCGCTCGGCGCCTGGATCATGAAGGAAGCGCTCGCGCAGGCCGGGCGATGGCAGCAATTGTTCGCGGATCGACCTCCTGTCGTGACGGTGAACGTTTCGGGTCATCAACTGAGCGCGGGCGGCGTCCCCGCATTGATCCGCGCGTCGCTCACCGCGAATCGAGTGGACCCTCGTTACATCACCGTCGAACTCACCGAATCAGTGCTGCTCGACGATGTGCGCGGCGCGGTCGGGATTCTCGACGAAATCAAGGCGCTCGGCGTCAAGCTGGCGGCCGACGACTTCGGCACGGGCTATTCGTCACTGACCTATCTGCGCCAATTCCCGTTCGACGTCGTCAAGGTCGATCAGAGCTTCGTTCGCCACCTCGGTGACGACGCGCAAGATTCGACGATCGTGGCCGCGGTGATCGCGATGGCGCGCGCGCTCGGACTGCGGGTGGTCTGTGAAGGAGTCGAGACCCGCGAGCAGTTGGCTGGGTTGATGACGTTGGGCGCCGACGATGGCCAAGGGTGGTACTTCTCCAAAGCGCTTCCCGCGGCCGAGGCGACCGAGGTCTTCGCGGCCGGACTCGCATCGTTGGCGCCCGCGTTCGAGGACTGACCTCACTCGGGAAGGACGATGTCGGCCAACGCACTGAGGTGGTCGTCGGCGGTGCCGAACAGCGCGCTCGCGGCAACCAATCGCTTGTAGAACAGGTGAGCGTCGTGTTCCCAGGTGAACCCGATCCCGCCGAAGACCTGAATCGCGGATTCGCCGACAACCGGCAACTCCGCATTGGCGTAGGCCGCTGCTTGCAACGTCGCGAGATGTGCGGCGGCCCCGTCGAGATGGTCGAGCGCCCACGCGGCGTAGTAGCCCGCGGCGCGCGCCAGTTCGACCGCGCGCAGCATGTCGGCGGCGAGGTGTTGAATCGCTTGGAACGAGCCGATCGGCTGGCCGAACGCCATTCGCTCGTTGGCGTAGTCGACCGTGAGTTCGAGGACTCGTTCCGCCGCGCCCACTGAATCGTTGACGGTCGCGACCATCATGCGATCGAGCGCGGTGCGCACCGCGAGCGCCGGATCGGCAACTAAGAGGCGTACACCCGGTGCGGACCTGAACTCGACCTTCGAGGTGGGGCGGGTCGCGTCGAGGATGGGTTCGTCGACCACGATGACGGTGTCGGCTGCGTCGGCTGCCTCGACGAGGACGACGTCGAGCCGTCCGAGTTCGTCGGTGGCGGTGACGACGAATCGGTCTGCGAACCCCGCGTGGACCACGAAGGATTTCGAGCCCGTCACGAAGACCGTCGCGTCGAATCCGTCCTGTGCCGTCGAGCGCGTGCGGTCGATGGCGTGGCGGGTCCCGGCATCGAACAGGGCGGGCACAGTCGTCGCCGTGCCCTCGGCGAGATCTCGGAGCGCCATGTCGGTCACGGCGGTCCGTCGCGCCGCCTGCAGGAGTGTGGCTGCGCCGATGGCGGCTTCGACGAACGGGCCGACGAACAAGGCCCGGCCGCAGGCCTCGCCAACCGCGGCGGCGTCGACGCACGTCGCTGCAGATCCGCCGAGATCCTCAGGGACCAGCAGTCCCGTGATACCGAGAGCGCTGAGGCCCTTCCACAGGTTGCGGTCGGCCCGACCTCGTTCCAGCGACGCGCGCACGCTCGAGAGCGGTGCGTGGACGTCGAGGAACCCGCGAACCGATGCGCGTAATGCGATCTGTGCGTCGTCGAAGTCGGTGTTCATCGCGTGCGATACGGGCTCCTCGTTCGCGGACGCGTCCGATTGCTGACACGCGTGTCAGGAAAGTAGCGTGCGGCCCCGATGCGGCTCCAGTACGACGATATCGACGAAGCATTCCGCGCCGAACTCGTCGACTGGCTCGACGCCAACGTTCCCGACCGCGATCTACTCGAGTCACCCCGTCTGTCGAGCGCGCACCTGCCCGACTGGGCCCGGGCCTGGCAGCGCACGCTGTTCGACGCCGGCTGGCTCGTGCCCGGTTGGACGCCCGAGTACGGCGGGCGCAACGCGACGGCGACCCAACAGATGATCTACTTCGAAGAACTCTCCAAGCGCGGCATACCCCGCACGCTCAACCCGCAAGCGTTGGGCATCATCGCCCCGTCGATTCGTGATTTCGGCACCGACGAACAACGCGAACGATTCGTGCTGCCGACCTTGCGCGCTGAGATCTCGTGGTGCCTCGGCATGAGTGAACCTGGGGCGGGGAGTGACCTCGCCAGTCTGACGACGCGTGCGGTGCTCGACGGCGACGACTTCGTCGTCAACGGGCAGAAAGTCTGGACGAGCGGTGCCCACCACGCCGATTGGTGCTTGTGCTTCGTGCGCACCGACCCCGACGTCCCCAAGCACAAGGGCATCAGTGCGTTGATCGTCGACATGACGACACCGGGTGTCGAGTGTCGACCCTTTCCTGAGCTCACCGAACCCGATTTCTGCGACTTCAACGAGGTCTTCTTCACCGATGCCCGGGTTCCCCGCGCCAACCTGCTCGGTGCCCTGCATCAAGGCTGGCCGATCACCCAGGGTTCGTTGGCCCACGAACGAGCGATGCTGTGGATCGACTACGCCCATTTGATCCAGCGGGCGGTGCAGGCCATGCAGGCACTCGCCGATCGTGTCGGCCCGGACGGACGTCGTCTCGGCGACGACGCCCACTTCCGCGACGCGGTCGCGTCGTTCCACGTCGATGCCGTTGCGTTGACGGCGATGGGCTACCGCGGGTTCTCGAAGTTCATGAAGGGTCGCTCGTCGCCCGAGCACTCGCTGCTCAAGCTGTTCGGGTCCGAGTCCGTGCAGCAGTGCTTGCTCGCGGCCACCGAGTTCCTCGGCGCCGACGCGCTCGACCGTGACCACGCCGGGCCTCGCATGTGGCGTGAAGGCTCGTGGTTGATCCAGTACCTCCGTAGTTTCAGTGGCACGATTCCCGGCGGAACGAGCGAGATCCAGCGCAACATCATCGCCGAACGCGTCCTGGGTCTCCCACGCTGAATCGTTCTCGGCCGCGCGGCCCGCGCTCACTCCTCGGCGCGGGCGAGGGTCACGAGCGAATCGCCGCGGTCGGTGGCGCGCAGTTCGTCGCCGGGGCCGATCACGATGCTCGTGAACGGTGAGGTGACGACCGCGGGTCCGAGCACGGTCGCGCCGGGCGTGAGCGACGACGACGAGACCACGGACGCGTCGTGCCAGCGCCCTTCGATCCAGACGTTGCGTCGCGCCGCGGTTCCGGCGGAATCCGGCGTGGGGTTGGTCACCGCGGGCAACGCCGAACCGACCGCGCCTGTCGCCACGACGCGCACGCCGCGTACGACAGGTTCTTGCGCTCGGGTTTCAATCAGTCGTGCCGCCTCGTTGCGTCGGTGGAACGCAGCCACAGCCGCTGCGACATGGTCGGCGGTGATCGTTGCAGACATCGGATCATCGAACGAAGGAAGCGGGATCGAGGTGTCGAACGTCTGTCCGGGATAGACGAGGTTGAGGAACCACGTCGCCGTCCGCAGCTCGGTGGCAACACCCGCCGCATCGAACTCGGCGGCGACCTCCGCCCGAAGGTCCTCGGCGTGCGCGTCGAGTTCGGCGGGATCGAGTGTCTGCCACGGCGCGATGGTCGTACGGGTTCGGTCGATGACATGGTCGGCTTGCAAGAGACCACACGCGCTGAACCCCGACGCCAGCGCCGGTACCAGCACCCGTCGCATCCCGAGCGCACGCGCCTGGGCTACCGCGTGGAGCCCGCCCATACCCCCGAACGCCACGAGGTCGAGGGCGCGCGGATCGGCGCCCGCGAGCGACAACACGCGTCGGATCGCGTCGGTCATGTGGGCCTCGACGAGGCGAATGCAGTCGGCCGCGACCGACACCTCGTCGTCGCGGCCGAGGCGCGACGCGACCTCGCGAAAGGCAGAACGCGCCGCGGTGACGTCGAGACGCTGTCGGCCGCCCCAGAACCCGTCGGGATCGAGGCGGTTGAGGATCAGGTTCGCGTCGGTCACCGTCGGCGCCGTGCCGCCGCGCCCGTAGCTCGCTGGTCCTGGGCGTGCGCCGGCACTCTGTGGCCCCACGGTCAACGTTGCGTGGTCCGCCCGCACGATCGAGCCGCCACCGGCGCCGATGGCGTGAATGTCGACCATCGGAAGCGCGACGCAATAGCGGTGACGCCAGTTCCAATCGGCCTTGAGCTCGGGTCTGCCGTCACGCACCAACGCCACGTCGTAGCTCGTCCCGCCCATGTCGACGCTGACGACGTCGCCGAACCCTGTCGCCATGGCCGCCCGCGCCGCCGCAACGACCCCGCCGGTCGGCCCGCTGTTGATGGTCGCCACGGCTCGGCGTGCGATCGACCTCGTCGTTGCGACCCCGCCGCTGCAGGTCGCGATCAGCAGGTCGCCGCGAAAGCCGTGCGCGCGCAGGCTCGTCTCGAGGTGTTCGAGGTAGCGCACGATGGGCGGTCCGACGAACGCGTTGACCAACGTCGTGCTGGTCCGTTCGAACTCGGGTGGCTTCGGGTGGACCTCGTGCGACAACGACACGAGGTCGACATCGGGATACTCGTCGAGCACGATCTCGCGGGCGCGCAGTTCGTGGACAGGATTGCGGTAGCTGTGCAGGAACGCAATCGCGATGCTCGTGACGTCGAACGCACGCAGCCGCGCGATACGAGTACGCAGATGGGCCTCGTCGAGTGGCGTCTCGATGTCACCTTCGGCCGTGATCCGTTCGCGCACTTCGAGGCGCACGCGGCGTCGAGCGATGGGTTCGGGCGGGCCCAACGCCGGGTCCCAGATGTCTTCTTTGTAGCAGCGTCGAAACTCGATCTCGTCGCGGAATCCTTCGGTCACGAGCAAGCCGGTGGTCGCGCCTCGCATTTGGATCATGGCGTTGTCGGCCGTCGTCGTGCCGTGCACGATGCGTGTGGTCGCAGTCAACAACCCGTCGACGTCGCTCAAGCCGAGCGCCGTCGCGAGCCGTTGCAGACCGTCGAGCACACCGACGCTTTGGTCGTCGGGGGTCGTAGGTGCCTTCTCCAAGCACACGCGACCGTCGTCGGTGATCGCAACACAATCAGTGAACGTGCCCCCGACGTCGAGTGCGACCCTCACGGTCGGGCTCGCCGCCGTTCCGTTGCCTCGGTGTCGATCGCCAGATCCATCGCGTCGAGCGAGCCCGTGATCACGACGCCGTAGTCACGAGCGGCACCCTCGACCGAGACGTACTCGTCCCAGACGTCGTTCAGCACAGCTTGGGGGTCGCGCCGGAAGGGGTCGCCCCAACCGCCACCGCCGCCGAAGTCGTACACGAGTTGTTCGCCGGTCGCCAACAGATGTCCCGCCACCGTCGGGGCGACCTCGACTTCGTGATCGGTGCCGGCTGCCAGCACGACGCGATCCGGCGCGCCGTTCGTCCCGCCCGCGATGCCGGGATGGGTGTGGATCCGATTGACGACGTACTGGTTCACGAACGTCGGCGTGCGGACTTCCTTCACGAAGTGACTGCCGCAACCGCCGCGCCACTGACCCGCGCCGCCCGAATCGGTCCGGTAGTTGCGACCGCGCAGCAGGTGGGGAAACAAGACCTCGTTGAGTTCGGCGCTCGCCTTGATGAGGTTGCCGTTGCTCGCAACGAGCGCACCCCAGCCGTCGACCCCTTCGACGGCATTGACCCATCCGGCGTTCGTCTCGCCGCCGTGGTCGAAGAACGGCCGGCCACTGCGAGGATCGACATCACCCCACATCTGGCGGGGCGCGCCGTATTTGTACGTCTGAGGCGCACAGCGACTCGGGATGATCTGGCTCATCGCAAGTGCGATCGCGTCGCCGACCTCGACGCCGGGATGGTGCGTCCCGGCGCTGACCGGTCGGCCCGGAAGCGGGTTGACACACGTCCCCTCGGGGATTCGCAGGTCGACGCAGTCGAAGAAGCCCTCGTTCTTCGGGATCGAGGGATCGACGAGCGACGCGAGCTGCGCGATGGTGTACCCGCGCGTGTTGCCGTAGGTAGACCATGCGTTGATGTCGGGGCGTTCGTCGCTCCCGGCGAAGTCGACGACGAGCCGATCGTCGGCGACGGTCACCGCAACATGGACGTGGATGTCGGCATTGCCGGCCGGATCTGCATCGACGTAGACGTCGGCCTCGTACCGACCGTCGGGCCAACGGGTGATCTCGGCAGCGAATCGCTCGCGCGCATCGGCGATGGTGTGGTCGATGGCGGCGCGGACGGTTGCCGATCCGTGTTCGCGAGCGACCGCAGCGAGTCGATCGACGCCGAGTTGGGCGGCGCCGACCTGCGCTCGCAAGTCACCGATGAACCCGTCGAGCCGGTTGTTCGCGCGCATCATGAGCACGACGTCGCGTCGCTCGCGTCCGCCGTCGATGATCTTCAGCAGCGGGTAGCGGGTTCCTTCGCTCCAGATGTCCTTGGCGAACACGTTGTAACCGCCCGCCATCGCGCCGCCGGTGTCGCCATGGTGGCACTGGATCGACGCAATGACGAGGAGCTCGCCATCGTCGTCGAAGACGGGTGCGAACACGTTGAAATCCGGGAGGTGTCCGCCGCCGTGGTACGGATCGTTCGCCACGATCACGTCGCCGGGCACGAGTTCGTCGCCGAAGAACTCGATGGCGAGCCGAACCGGCAGCGTGCTCGACAACATGAACTGCGGAATCCCGACGCTGAGCGCCGCGAGCCGTCCGCCAGCGTCGAGAATCGTCGCATTGCGTTCGTTGCTCTGGTTCAGAATCGGGGTTGTGGCCGTCCGCGACACGTAGGTCGCCATCTCGAAACAGATGGTTTCGAAGGCGGAACGAACGACCTCGGCGGTGACGGGATCGATCGACCGTCCGTCGGCGGTGGCCGATCGTGGCGACGATCGATCGTCGAGGCCTGGCACGAGTGTCACAATAACCAGATGCCGTTCGAGTGGCAGCCGATCGAAGTCGCCGAGGAACACCGCGAGCGTTACCTGCGTGAAGGGTGGTGGAACGACGACACCCTCGGGCAACTCCTTGCGGCGGGCCTCACGGACGCGGCCGATGCAGCGTTCGTGGTGCGTTCGGATCGCCGACCATTCCGCGGCACCTTGGGCGATGTCGACCGCCTCGCCCGCCGGCTCGCGGGGGGCCTGGCCGCGCGGGGGATCGGCCCCGGGTCGGTCGTGGCGTTCCAGCTCCCGAACTGGGTGGAGGCCGCTGCGACGTTCTATGCGACGGCCTACCTCGGTGCCACCGTCGTGCCGATTGTGCACTTCTACGGGGCGAAAGAGGTCGGCTACATCTTGCGCAAGACGCGAGTCGACGCGCTCATCACGACCGATCGATTCGGCGCCCAGGACTTCGCCGCGAACCTCGACCTGATGCGAAGCGAGGGACTCCCCGACCTCGCTTGGGTTGCGGTCGTCGGCGAGAGGTCGTTCGATGAATTGCTCGATGACGAACCCATCGCCGAACCCCGGCCGACCGCACCCGATGCGCCCGCACTCATCGCGTACACCTCGGGGACGACGGCTGACCCGAAGGGCGTCGTGCACTCGCACCGAACGATCGGGGCCGAGATCCGCCAACTCGGAGCGATCCAACCTGCCGGTCGTCCGATGCTCATTGGTGCGCCGGTCGGGCACGGAATCGGCATGTTGGCTGCGCTACTGCTTCCCGTGTGGCGACGTACCGCGATCCACCTCATCGACGTCTGGGATCCCGGACGAGTCCTCGCAGCAATGGTCGAAGACGACGTGTCGTCGGGACAGGGCGCGACGGTGTTCCTCACCAGCCTGCTCGATCATCCCGACTTCGATCCCGCGGTGCATGGCCCGCGTATGGCGACCATCGGTCTCGGTGGCGCCGCCGTTCCTCGGGCGGTCTGCGAACGCGCCCGCGCGATCGGCATCGAGTGCGCCCGTTCGTACGGCTGCACCGAGCATCCGTCGATCACGGGGTCGACGTTCGCGCAATCCTGGGACCAGCGCTGTACGAGCGACGGCACGTTGATGCCGGGCGTCGAACTGCGCGTCGTCGACGACCTCGGGCGCGACGTCGAGCCCGGGACCCCGGGCGAGATCTGGTCGCGCGGTCCGGACTGTTTCTGGGGTTACACGGACCCGACGCGCACCGCCGAAGCGTTCGTCGATGGTTGGTATCGAACTGGCGATGTCGGGATCCTGAACGAACACGGATGGTTGGCGATCACCGATCGAGTCAAAGACATCATCATCCGCGGCGGTGAGAACATCTCGGCCCAAGAGGTCGAAGAGCTGTTGATCCGGATGCCCGGCGTGGCGGAATGCGCCGTCGTCGCCGCGCCCGACCCACGGCTGGGGGAGCGAGCCGCGGCGTTCTTTCGGATGCAGCCCGGCCTGAGTGCGCCGACCCTCTCCGAGATCCAGGCTGCGCTCGATGCGGCGGGGCTGGCCAAGCCGAAGTGGCCGGAGATAGTTCATGCGGTCGCGGAGTTCCCGAGAACCCCCAGCGGCAAAGTGCAGAAGTTCGTGCTGCGTGAACGGCTGCGTGGCATCGACGGGTGAAAGACACGCTGGCGACGGTCACGTCGTTATCCTGAGCCCTGCATGGCGGGCGACGAACGACGGCGATACCAACGACACGACGCTCGCGTTGCGGCGATGTGCCGACGGGTGACCGAGTACGGGATCGAGCCTGCCGCGCACGGCGAAACCACCGACCTGTCGCTCGGCGGCTTCGGTGCCATCTTCGACGAGTACTTCGAATCCGGTGACGTGGTCGATGTCGACCTCGTGTTGACGCCACACGTCGTGACCGTGCGGGCACTCGTTGTCGACGTCTCGCCCGCCGGCGATCGAGTGCGGATCCACTGCTGTTACACCGACCCGCCACCGCTCGTGGCGCGGGCGATCAACGACTACCTCGAGATCCGCTGCACCTGAGTCGGGTCGATGTCGGTGCGGACGCCGCGAAAGCTCGGGGCGCGCACGGATCCGCTGTCAGTCCACTGCGCGAACCGCACGTCGACCACGATGACGGGTTCGACGAATCGCGCGTGCTTCGGTGTCGGACCCGAAAACGGCGAGTCCGGTCGTTCGATGCGCTCGAGCGCGTCAGTCAACACATCGAGCATCTCGTTGGTGAAACCCGTGCCGACGCCGCCGCAGAACACCAACGCGGCGGAATCGTCGTAGACCCCGAGGAGCAATGAGCCGAGTCGTCCGGCGCGTCCGCCATCGCCGAGCTCGTATCCACCGACGACGAACTCTTGGCTCGTGAAGTGTTTGATCTTGCGCCAGTTCGTCGATCGACGGCCGGGTTCGTAACGACTCGTGGGCCGCTTCGCGATCACGCCTTCGAGGCCCAGCTCGACGGTTCGCTCGAACAGGGCCGCGCCGCCCGGGCCGCGTTCGACGGGCGAGACCCGCCAGTTCGGCCCGGCGGTGACGAGGTCGGTCAGCCGATCGCGGCGAACCTGCCAGGCATCGTCGAGCAGATCCTTCGCTGCAACCCGCAGCACGTCGAACGCGAGAAACGCGACGGGCAACTCGCGGGCGAGTCGAGCGACGGCGGCCGAATCGCGTACGTGCATCCGTTGTTGGAGGCGCTCGAAACTCGGGCGACCGTGTTCGTCGGTCGCGACGATCTCACCGTCGAGCACCGTGCCGGGAGCGACGACGCCGACCAAACCTGCCAGATCTGGATACGCGGCCGTGATGTCGCGGCCGTTCCGCGAGATGAGCTGCAGTGCGCCATGTTCGACGACGACCGCCGCCCGAATGCCGTCCCACTTCACCTCGACCGCCCAGTCGCCCTCGGGACGCTGGTCGGCGGGGGTCGCCAACATCGGGCGGTAGTCGAACGGCGACATCGCTGCGCAACGCTACGGGGTCGACCCACGAAGGCGCTTTCGAGGCTGGCGGTTCCGTCCGGACGCGACGAGGCCCCGCCGTTGTCGGCGGGGCCTCGAAGGAGTCGGAACGGGACTCAGCGCTTCTTGGCGGCCTTCTTGGCCGGTGCCTTCTTTGCTGCGGCCTTCTTCGCCGGAGCGGCCTTCTTCGGGGCCTTCCCCGCGAGGACCGCGTCCTTGAACGCCTTCAGCGGAGTGATGCGCGCCTTCTTCGACGCCTTGATCTTCACCGGCTCGCCGGTCGCGGGGTTGCGGCCCATTCGGGCCTTCGTCTCGACACGACGGAACTTGGCGAAGCCGCTGATCGCAACGGGCTCACCGCTCGCAACGGTCTCGGTGATCAGGTCGATGAGCTCGTCGAGCGTTTCGCCGGCCTGCTTCTTCGATACGCCGGTGCGCTCTCCGAGCGCGGCGGCCAACTGGCTGCGGTTCACAGATTCCTCCAGGCTGGATGGTTGGTCATGCTGTTGGAGCTGAGCGGTACTTGGCCCCGAACTTTCGGGGAACAACTCCCAGCGGCGACGATGATGACATCCGGGCGGCGCGAAGTCGGGGATTTTGCTCGGGTTTTTCTACGTTTTTCTCGCACGCCTTCGTTCGTGCGAAAGTGCAGCCGTGCGATACGGCGTTGTGATCTCGGGATTGTTCATGCTGACCCTGGTCGGTGCCGCGTGCGGCGACTCCGAGAAAACCCAACAAAAATCGAATCAATCGAGCACGACGACCGCCCTCGAACCGTCCTCATCGGCCGCGACGACGACGTTGCCGCCCGGTGATCGGTTCTGCAACCTCGACGCCGCGCCGGTCGAGACCGGCACCGTCGCCGACCCGGCGATCGTCGAACTGTCCGGGCTCGTCGCCAGTCGACGCCTCGACGGCATCTACTGGGCCCACAACGACAGCGGCGACCAGGCGCGCATCTTCGCCCTCGACGAGACCGGTGCCCGGCGCGGCGAGTTCGTCCTCGACGGTGTGACCGCCCTCGACTGGGAGGACATCACCTTGGTACCTGGCTCGACGAGCGACGACATCGTCGTGGCCGACATCGGCGACAACCAAGCGGTACGCGATTCGGTGACGATCGTGCGCGTTCCCGAGCCCGACCTACCCGCCGAACCGAGTCGTCCGGTGCGGTTGGTCGGACTCGCGCCGCAACGCATCACGTATCCGGATGGTCCCCACGATGCCGAAGCGATCGTGACCGATCCCGCGACGGGCGAGCTGGTCATCGTGACGAAAGCCTGGGTTGGCGTTTCGAAGGCGTTCACCACCATCGACGGTGCTGGCGACCCGCTCCGCGATCTCGGCGAAATCGCGCTCGAAGGCGGGCAGCTCGTCACCGCGGCCGATGCCGATGCGGTTTCGGTCGTCGTGCGCACCTATGGCGATGTCTGGGTGTTTGCCCGCGACGGCGACGAGGCGATCGTCGACACCCTGCGGCGCGAGCCATGCCGTGCGCCCGTCGCGCGCGAGCAACAGGGCGAAGCGATTGCGCTCGTCCCCGACTTCGGTGGCTATCTGACGATCAGCGAGGGCGTCGCCGCCCCGATCTGGAAGGTGACGCCATGAGCGTCGAAGCAGTGCTCGACCTCGACGCCGTCGGTCAGGCCGACGCGATTCGTGCCGGGTCCGTCACCGCCGACGAACTGGTCGATGCCGCGATCGCCCGCATCGACGAGCGCGATGGTGCGCTCAACGCGGTGATCCATCGTTTCGACGACAACGCTCGAGCATCGGTCGGTGCAGTCGACCCGGCCGCCCCGTTCGCCGGCGTGCCCATGCTCATCAAGGACGGGGTCTGTCACACGGCGGGCGATCCGTTCCATTGCGGCATGCGTGTCCTCAAAGACATCGGCTGGACCGAACCCGACGATGCGTGGCTGGCGACGCGCTTTCGGGCCGCCGGATTCGTCGTCGTGGGCAAGACGAACCTGCCCGAACTCGCGTCGACGGTGACCTGCGAACCGCTCGCCTACGGACCGACCCGCAATCCGTGGTCGCTCGACCGGTCGCCCGGCGGATCGAGCGGCGGGTCGGCTGCGGCGGTCGCGGCCGGCATGGTGGCGGTGGCGCACGGCAACGACATGGGCGGCTCGATCCGGTTTCCGGCGTCGATGTGCGGTCTCGTCGGGCTCAAACCCACCCGAGCGCGCACGACGCTCGGCCCGGGCTTCGGCGAATACTGGGGGCCGACGACCCACGAGTTCGTGCTCGTCCGGTCGGTGCGCGACGCCGCCGCGATCCTCGACGCAGTGCATGGCCCCGGGCTCGGCGACCCGTACACCGCGCCCGCCCCGGCGCGGCCGTTCGCGGCGGAGATCGCCTCCAATCCTGGTCCGCTGCGCCTCGGAGGGGGGGAGCGACGCCACCACGCCGAGTGCGACGCAGCGGTCGAGATCGCCGGACGTGCCCTGGAAGCATTGGGCCATCGGGTCGACGTGGTGCCGGTCGACTTCGTCGACGAAGCGCGGCCCATGGAAGCGCTCATCGTGCTCTTTCCGTCGTTCATCGCTCGCGACGTGGATCGGTGGTCGACACGGATCGGACGGCCGATCGCCCTCGACGAACTCGAACCCAACAACGCCGCCATGACCGAGCTCGGACGCGGATGCACCGCCGTGCAATGGCAGGCCGCGCTCGAAGGCGTGCAGTCGTGGTCGCGTGACGTCGCGCGCCGATTCGTCGACGACTACGACCTGTTGCTGACGCCGACGGTGCCGGACCCTCCGCAGATGATCGGTGCGGCCGACCCGGTGAAGTTCGACGCGGTTGCCTACACGATTCCGTTCAACCTCACGGGACAACCCGCGATCTCGTTGCCCGTGCACTGGACCGACGACGGTCTGCCGATCGGTGTCCAACTCGTCGCGCCGATGGCCCGCGAAGACCTGCTGCTCCAGGTCGGCGCACAACTCGAAGCCGCCCTGCCCTGGTCGACGCGCCGTCCACCTGGGATGTGATGACCGAGAGTCGACCATCGGCGAACGGGTGCATGATTCGCGGGCGCGCGAAGTGCGAGACGATGACGACCTCTTCTAGAGTCGGCCGCTGGAAGGTCGGCGCCGATGGGCGGGTCGGCGTCGGAAGGTTGTATGCGAGTCGTCGCGGTCATCAGCGTCAAAGGCGGTGTCGGTAAGACGACGTCCGCAGTCAACCTCGCGTACTTGGCGTCGCGTTCGGGCAAGCGGACGTTGCTCATCGACCTCGACCCGCAGGGCGCGGCGTCGTACCTGCTGCGCGTCGGCGGAGCCGATGTCGAGTCGCCGGCCGACGGGAAAGCGCACACGACCGACATTCCTCAACTCGACGTGCTGGCGGCGCCGCCCGGGTGGGCGGTGTCGGGAGATGGCCTCGATGCTTCGCTGCCGGACCCGTTCTGGCTGCGTTCGACGGTCGAGGCGGTGCGCGACTGGTACGACGAGATCGTGCTCGACTGCCCGCCCGGAACGTCGGAGCTGACCCACGGGATCGTCGATGTCGCGGACGCCTTGCTGGTACCGGTGATTCCGAACCCGCTGTCGCTGCGGACCCTGGACGCGTTGGCTGACCTGCTCGTCGAGCACGACGGCGAAGTTCCGCCCATGTTCCCGTTCTTCACCCTCGTCGACCGGCGCCGCAAGGTCCACCGGTCGATCGTCGAGCACCTCCAGCTCAACCGCAGTGAGACCTTGTCGGCGCCAGTGCCCTACAGCGCTGACGTCGAGAAGATGAGCGTCGTGCGGGCGCCGCTCGCACGATTCGCGCCGAACCATCCGGCCACCGAGGCATACGCGGCGATCTGGGCCGAACTCGACATTCGCTTGCGCGACCATCCGCGGGGCGCGAGCCGACCGGCGACCTACCGCCGCGCCGAAGCGTTCGACACGCTCCGCCCCCAAGCCGCCAGCTGACCCGCCCGACTCCATTTCCCGGAGTTATTGTTGCGGAATCCGCAACGAACTCTCCGGGAAACGTGACAGCGCGTACGATCCCGCGCACTATGGCGCTGTCACCTGAGCACAAAGCGATCGCCGAGCGCGTCTCGAACTGGGGGCGGTGGGGGCCAGACGATCGGCGGGGGACGCTGAACCTGATCGACGCGGCGGCGGTGTTGCGCGGGGTCGCGGCGGCTCGCCAAGGCAAAGTGTTCAGCCTCGCGATCCCGTTCGACGAGCGCGGCCCGCAGACCGACCTGAGCGCACCGGGCCGGATTAACCCCCAGCGGCGCATGATCGCGATCAACATGAACTACACGGGCGACCTCGGCGACAGCACGTTCAACGACGACGCCGTCGACATGGGGCTCCAAGCCGCGACGCAATGGGATGCGCTCGCGCACTGTGCCTACGACGGGTTGCTCTACAACGGTGTACCCGCGTCGACAGTCGACGAAGCGGGTGCGCACGAACTCGGCATCGACCGGTTCGGTCCGATGGTGACCCGCGGCGTCTTGCTAGACGTCGCTCGAGCCCTGGGTGTCGAGTGTTTCGTTGACAACCACCCGATCGCGGGCGACGACCTCGACGCTGCGCTCGCGCTCACGGGAACGCGCATCGAGTCGGGCGACGTGGTGTGCGTGCGAACCGGCCAACACGCCTACCTCGGCATCGACGACGTCTATCGGTTCGCGAACCCGAGTCCGGGGATCGTGCCGGAGGCGGCCGAGTGGTTCCACGATCACGACGTCGCGGCGTGCGCGACCGACTGTCTGACGTTCGAGCCGTGGCCGAAAGACGACGGTGGGTATGCGTTCCCTACCCACCAGATCAACTTGCGCGATCTTGGGATGCCGCAGGGACAGATCTGGGCGCTCGACGAACTCGCGGTCGACTGCGCCGCCGACGGCCAGTACGACTTCTTGCTCTGCGCGACGCCGATACCGTTCAGCCGCGCCGTCGGCGCGCCCGTCGCACCGACTGCGGTGAAGTAGACGACCCGAATCGCTTTGTGCAGTCTGGGCCCCTGCGGGGGGACAGTTCCCGCATCGAGCGACTTTGGGCTCAGGCTCGGGCGGCGAGCGGTGCGCTAGGCGATTTGGACCCAGCGGGTTCCGCCTTTGCAGAACCACAGACGCTTCGACCGGTCGACGTAGAGGTCGCCGGCCGATCCCGACGTCGGATGAGTCGCCGTATTCGCCGGTGCGAGTTGTAGCTGCGCGAGCTTGCCAGCGAACCGACCGCCGCGGCCATTCTTCGACACCGCCTCGACCCCGACTCCCGTTCCGTTCGTCTGAAGTTTCGCTGCAGGTTGGGTCGAGCCGGTGTTGTTCAGGTAGGCAGTGAAGACCCGACCGGTCCCGTTGGTCTGGATGTACGCGAGAGGAGTACTCGCGCCCGCGTTGGTGCACAGCACGTCGAGTGCGCGACCAGTTCCCGCCTGGCGAACGTCGACGACCGAGGAGGTGTTGGCGGGTATTGCATTGTTCACGTACAGGTAGCTGCCGAGCCCCGCGGCGCTGATCTCTACGACGGGATCGGTGTTGAGCAGGTTGGCGCCGCTGACCAGCAAGGCTGATCCGGTCGTACCTTGTTGCGTAACCTCGGCGGCGGGCGCCGCGCCATTGAACGACTGAACGTTGAGCCCGCGACCTTCGGCGTCGATCCACACGCCGGTACCCCCGCCCGACCCGTTGTTGACGTATACGGTCGAACCGTTGCCCGCCGTCGTGGTGCACCGCAACGACGACCCGATTCCGGTGTTCCGTACAGAAAGTGTGAAGAATGCCGTGGTCGAAGTGAGTTCGGTTGCGTCGGCGCCAGCGTCGTTGGCCGTGCCGTATTGCAGGTTGCCCGTCGCGGCGCTGGCCTGCGACGGTCGGAGAAGCGCGAGTCCCGCGGCGACGCCACCTGTGGCGAGTGCGGCCCGGCGGCCGAAGCGACGAGCAGGATCGGGAACGGAATCGATTTCGGTGTGTTCGCGCATGGCCAGATCGTAGGTTCGGTCGGACCGTTCGCGCGGCGGTCTCGCGTTCGCGCTGAATCCTCTCGGGCCGGCCCGGGAATGGTGAGGTAGGGTCACCCCGCTCCGCAGGCAGGCCAACGATGTCCTCGTGCGGGTCCGACACAGCTTGCGTCATCACTGAGCCGAACCCGAACCGACCTTCATCGAGGAATCGAACCCATGGCCGACCGCGCCCCCGCCTATCTCCGTGACCTGCCGCCCGCGCAGGGCCTCTACGACCCGCG
>SXIR01000177.1 GCA_005772765.1 Actinomycetota bacterium | reverse complement strand
TGACGTCGCCGACCTGACTTGACGTCGCCGCGTGACGCAGGCCGAAGACGCCGCTACGAGGGGGCGAACGGGGCCAGACCCAGACGGGCGCGCACTTCGGGTCGGCGCAGCGGCGGCATCGTCGGCGGTGGGTTACGACGCGGCGGGACATCGACGAGCAACGCCGACACAATCGCAGCGATGTCGGTCGCGGCTGCCTCCATGGCCGACGCCGCTGTGATCGAGGGACGGGTGATGCCGGTGACCTTGCGCACGAACTGGGTCGCCGCGGCGAGGATCTCCTCCTCGGTCGCGGGCGGTTCGAGGCCACGAAGTTCGGTGATGTTGCGGCACATGCGCATCACCCTACGCCGCCCGATTCCGCCCGTCGCGGGCTCGAGATCGCCGTCACCACGCTCGGAGGGTCCTCGGAGGTCCTCGGATCCGAGCGGATCGCGCAGACGCGCTCCGATGGCGCCGATGGAAAGGGATGCGCTGGCCGAACGCGCTCGTTGCCGTCACCTCCGCGATCGTGTTGATTTCCGAGATCGTCGCGGCCCGGGTCGTCGCGCCCTACGTCGGGGTGACGCTCGAGACATTTTCGGCGGTGATCGGCTGCGTGCTCGCGGCGATCGCGGTCGGCAACCACCTCGGCGGCAGACTCGCCGATCGCGACGATGCGACTCGGGGCCTGGCGGCGGCGTTGGCCCTCGCCGGAGTTTTGCTCGCGGTCGCGCCGACGATCGTGCATTCCCTCGGTCCGCAACTCGACGGCCGGTCACCGTGGTCCGCCCTGATGCTCGCCGCCGCTGGGTTCGCACTGCCGTGCGCGTTGTTGAGCACCGTCAGTCCGGTCATCGTTCGATCGCTCGGCGCCGACCTCAGTCGCCTCGGTCGTGTCGCCGGCAACGTGTCTGCGTGCGCGACGATCGGCGCGCTGGCCGGCAACTTCGGTGCTGGATTCTGGCTGATCGGTCGGTTCGGGTCATCCACGATTCTCACTGCGTGTGGAGCCGCGACTGTTGCGCTCGCGATGGTCGTCGCGCTCGGTGATCGCAAGCGGGCACGCGTCGCGACGATCGCCGCTGTCACGGCCGCGATGACCTTGGTCGGCACCGCGGAACTTGCCGACGCTCGCCCGCCCTGCACCAGGGAAACACGGTACGCATGCCTCGTCATCGAACCGACAGCACGCGGCGAGTTCCACATCCAGAGCAACGGTTACAGCAGCAGCTACACCGATATCGACGACCCGACGAACTTGCGGCTCAGCTACGCGCGCGACATCGCCGCCGCGCTCGTGGTCGCCGCCCCGAGCGCGCGCCGATTCGCAATGATCGGTGGAGGCGGCGAGACCCTGTCGCGCTACATCGTCTCCACGAATTCCGCAGCGACCGTGACGTCGTATGAGATCGATGCTGACCTCGTCGACGCGGTTCGCGCGGCGTTGGGACCTCCGCCGGCGAGCGACCGATTGCGCACGGTCATCGGCGACGCCCGCTTACTGCTCGCCGATGACACCAACTCGTTCGACGTTGTGATCGGAGACGCGTTCTCCGGCCTTTCGGTACCGTGGCATCTGACGACTACGGAGTTTCTCGACACCGTGCGAGGTCGACTCGAACCAGGCGGGATCTACGTGATGAATGTTGTCGACGGCGGCAGCTACGACTTTGTGCGATCCGAGATTGCGTCGCTGCGGCGGAGGTTCGACGACGTCGTCGTGCTGACCGCAATCGCCGCTGTCGACCGCGACCGTCGAGGCCCGAACACGAACTTCGTCATCGTGGCAGGCGATCGTCTCCCCGATGCGGCCGAGTTCGAACTGGCCGCCCGCGACCGAGGTTCGGTGTCGGTCGGTCTTGGCGGAACCGACCTCGAGGCATTCGTCGGCAACGCGTTCGAGCTGACCGACGATCACGCGCCAGCCGATCAGCTCGTCAGCGACTCCTGAACTTCCGCGTCACGCCGGTCCAACTCGGCGACGATCGCATCGAGATCTGCGTATTCAGCTTCGTCGATCTCGGGTGCAGCCGCGTCACCCACCGCCGACCAATCCACTCGTCGATTCCACGCGAACGCCGCGACGATCAATGCCGTCGCCAGCCCTAGACCGACGATCAATCGGTCCTGGACGTAGTTGGCGCCTTCCCGCCGAGCGAACTCGATCGTGCGCACATCCGTCAACGCGTCGCGGTTCATGCTCAGCACCGCGATTGCGCAGTTCGAACCGCGTCCGCACGCGATGCGTTCGCTACCCGTCGGGCCGGCTCGTACGACATAGCGCGCCGAACCGGAACCCTGTGCGTCGACCGCGATCGTGACCTCCGGCGCAGGCGCGCCGCACTGTTCGATGCCACGGCGGGCAGGTGCCGCGCACATCGTCGCAATCACGTCTTGGCCGGGCTGCAGGCCTGTCACCTTGATCTCGATCTCGTCGCCATCGCGCAGTCCGGTTCGTCGGCTCACCATGACTTCTCCGATCGCAGGGGCGGGCGCGTCGAACCAGACCTGCAACGACGCCTCTCGATCGCCTGAGACGACCCGGACTCGACAAGGCAGCCCGGCAGTAGCGCAGGCCGAGTCCTTGGGTCGCACAATTCGGTACTGAAACCGGGCGTACCCATCCGAGTTGAACGTGACCGGGTACGAGGCCGAACACCTCGGAGCGCTGCCATCACCGCAGAGTTCGACTCGTCCGGTCGCATCTGCGACGAAGTTCATCACTGTGATGTCCAAGACATCGCCGTCAGCGATATCGCCGAGGCGCCGTTCCAGCCCGCCGAACGAATCGGGTTCGACCCAGTGGAGCACGACACTGTGCAACTCGGATCGAACCGCGGAGGCCGATGCGGCAGGCGCGAGGAACCCGACGACGAGGAGGCCCAACCCGGCGAGCGCGCCGGACCACATCGACGTTCGCCGGACGTCGATCATCGACGGAACCGCCGCGGCGCGGCGCACCAATGACCTGGGCGGCGCGGATGCTGATATTCGGTGTTCATCCGAGGATCGACCGCGCGGCCGTGTCTTCGTCGAGTCGGCGGTTCAGGGTGAGGACACGCCCGATGAGCGGCAGCGCCAACACGTTGAGCCCATGCAAGACGCCGATGATCAAGAAGATCCCGCCGAGCCGAACCGCGGTCGCTCGGAGTTGTTGGGCCACGACGGTCGCTTCCCAACCGCGATCGGGTTCGAAGTGGACGGTGAACAGTGTGTACGCAAGAAAGATCAGGTAGTACGCCACGTCCATCAACACGATGAAGCTCTTCCCGGTGCGCGGGTTCGCTCGGAAGACATCAGCCGCGTAACTCTTACCGAATCGACGAATGAACGGCCCGAGCCATAACGCAAGGCCGATCATCGTGACGAACCACATGAGTTCGAGAATCCACCAGTCCATGATCACAGTCCCTTCCCGGAGTTCTGTCGTACCGAACACAACACTCAGCGAGGCGCCGACGATGGCGATGACGGTCGCGAGACGCGCTCGCCGCTGCCGACGCAGTTTGCGGTCGTCGTCGATGCCCATCACGACCCGTTGGAACAGATCGTCGCTCTCGTCGACGAGGCCCGCGCTCGTCACCAACGCTTCTCGCAGGCGGTTCTCGATGCTCACGAACCGACCTCGGCTTCGTCGAATGCCGACGACTCAATCTGATCGCGCAACCCCTGGAGCCCTCGCTTCAGATGCGTCTTCACCGAATTCGGCGAGATCGACAGCAGGTCGGCGATCTCGCCGACCGAACACTCGTCGTAGTAGCGCAGCACGAGGCAGTCGCGTTGTCGGCGCGGGAGGTTACGGAGCGCAGCGACAACTTCGGCTTGATCCTCGCGGAGATCGATCACATCTTCGGTCGCGGCTCGCGCGTCGTCGAAGGGCAACTGATGGCGCAGCGAGACCAGACCGCGACGATTGTGATCGCGCGCCAGGTTCAACACGATCGATCGCAAGTAGGCGGGCGCCCGCTCGACGTCTTCGATGCGGTGCGCGGCGCGGGCCAAGCGGATGAACGCCTCCTGCACCAGATCCTCGGCCGCGTTGCGGTCGTCGACGAACAATCGCGCCAACCGCACGAGCGCTTGCCCTTCGGACTCGAAGAGGTGCACCACCAGGTCGGCCACCTCCGAGGCCGCGATCGTCGAATTCGGATCGGCGTTGGCCAGCTGCGGGCGCGCCGAACTCAGCATCACCAGGAGCCACATCGGCGGCGCGACGCTCACCCGGCCAGGGGTCTCGACGTGCATCACCCTCACGGACGTCGCCACGGCTGGTCGCGGGTGACCGATCGCGGAAAATACCTCGCGTAAGCGGCGTTCGATCATCGAAGCGGGTTGCACCGGGCCAGTCTGGCCGCACCACGCCCCGCGTGTACTTCCCCACGTCGGACGAAATGTCGCCATCGAACGCGACGGTGCCGGTTCAGCCCGGCTGTGCTCCGATCACGTAACCGCCGCCCGACGATGTGGGAACGATCCCGAACACCGGTCCGTGGGGTGTGTTGACCGAGCCAAATCCGCCGAAGTGCCGCATCGAGCCGAACCGGTGGACGCGCCCTCGATCGTCGACCATGGCGTAACCGCGACCGTCGGGCGCGCTGACCATTCCGACGATTCGCGCGTTGAGGGTTGCGGGGTCGGGCGATCCGCGGTGCACGGCGTCACCGAAGGCCACCACCCGTCCCGATCGCGCGACGAGCCAATAACCCTCATCGCTCGGCGTCGGCACAATGGCGCAGACATGGGCGGGCAGGTTCGACGGGCCGGGCCAACGCTGCGCGTCGCCGAACGCGAAAACTCGACCGTTGGCGTTCACGAGCCAATAGCCCGCGCCAGTCGAGGTACGCGCCATGGAGACGATCGGCTTCACCAAGTCGACCGCAACCGACCCCAGCCGCGGCGCGTCGCCGAAGTTCCAGACGCGCCCGCGCGTGCTGACCAGCCAGTAGCCACGTCCGCTCGGCGTGGGTTCGAGGTCGACGATCGGATGCACAGGCTCACCGGACGCGAATGATCCGTGTCGGCGCGCCGACCCGAACGTACGGATCGAGCCGTCGAGCGCGACGACCCAGGCGCCGTCACCTTGAGGCCGGAGCGCGAGGGACACCGCGGCACTCCGAAGCGTGCCGCGCCCCTCACCAAGCGCGGTGGCATCGCCAAACGAGTACAGATGGCGGATCGGCGTGTCGAGACACGGTGCCGCGTGGTCGCCGGTGCGATCGTTGGTCGCCGCGACGTTCGTGCAACTCGGCTCCCACACCCACGGCGGCACGCAGCTGACAACACGACACACGACCGACCCGACACAAGGGAGTTCTTGGTTGCAGTTGCCGTACCGGAACTGATTGCAACAGACGCGTCGATGGTCACACGTCGAGGGATCGTCGTTGCAGCGACATCCACAGCTCCAGCACTCCGGACCGCAGATGCCGTTCGGTCCGCAGCCACAGTCACCGCAGGTCGAATTGCAGTCGACGTAGTAGCGCGGGCCGCCGCCACAGAAACTGTTGATATCGGCCTTCCACCAACCGGCCGCGATCGAACCAGGAGGGCATTCGTTGCGCCCCGCGTTGATCGTGCAGCAAAAAACCGTCCACCCCGCCGCGCATTCATTCGCCGGCCCACACACGGTGTCGTAGGCAGACACCGGTCGGGTGAGGAATCGCCACGGTGCCACGGCGATCGCGGACCCCGCAACCGCGGTGGTGGTGAGCACGCTGCGCCGTGAGGGTCGCGCTCCACCGAGCCGGCGAGCCACTGATTCGGCGAGCCGCATCGACAGCGGCGGGCGCCGATGGGCGCGACCAGCGACGACCTCGTCGGTCACCATGGCGCGACCTGCACTTGGCGCAACATCGTGTTCAAGGCGGCGACCGGAGACTTGTCGCGCGCCGATCCCAACACGACGTACAAACACATCGCCCGACCTCCCGATTGGAAGAACATCTGGGTGCCAACCTGACCAGGCAGCGTTCGTTGCAGGCGCGCCGAGGTGAAATGGCTCGACCGCAGCTCCGGAACACCGCGATGCGCGAACAGCGGACGCGACGCGGCTTGTTCGCCGTAGTCGAACAGCACGGCAAAACAATCGCCCGATCGCAGGTGTTCGACAACTCCACCGCCGAAGTCGGCCCGGTCTTCCGGGAGCGGAATGTTCGCCAAGTGGACGACCGGATGCGTGACCTCGTCACCGTGCCGGAGGGTCCGGCGAAACAGCCGCCCTTCCCAACCTGGCTCGAGGTCGATCGCCAATCCGAATCCTGCGAGTTTCATACCAGCACCAGGGTCGTGAGTACCGCGGCGGCAAGCAACTCCGCGCTACGCGCACCGAGCTGCGCATGGCGACGTCGACGGTGCATCGCCGCCATGAATTGGCGCAGCCGGGTCGGATCGTGGATCCCCGCGGTCAGCAAGAGCGGCGCGCCACGACCGAAGCCGAACACGGCGCCGACGACAAGTCCGCCGACGGGTCCGGACAACAAGGCACACGCGAAGACAACCCACGTCAACATGGATTCGACGATCGTCGCGAATCCGACGCCAAGTTGAGCGCCGTAGCCAGCGCCGTATACCCAACCCCGGTAACGAGTCAGCCAATCTTCGTCAACCTGGCGTCGCAGCCCGGGGACGCGCAGCCCGAACCAAGCACCGTCGACCGCGAATCCGACGACGGCCAACACCGCAAGCGCGATCATGCCGACCGGGTCGAAACCGACACCGAGCAACGCGCCGAGTCCCCCGAGTGTGCCACCAATCGCAGCACCGGCGAGCGCGGCCGCGACGATGTAGCTCACAGCCGTGATGAAAAAGTGTTGTCGACGGGCCCGCTCACCGAGCGGGCTGATGCTCGCAAGCACCGACTCCCCTCAGGGCGACCAACAACCACGAATCGCGGCGACGATCGCCAACGGCACACCGATCCACATTGCGCTCATCGACGATTCACCGACCTCGCTCGGCGTCGTCACCGTGGTACAGGCTCGGATCGTCAGGGCCGATCCCCGCCGCCAGCAACTCACGATCGATGCGCGATTCGGTCGAAGGGTCGGATGCATCGGCGAGCGACTGATCGAGAAGATTGCGAACCTGGTCCCAGCGAGCACCCGTACCTTCCCCGATGACGCGACGCGTGACTCCATCGACGAGCACGAAGTACGGAGAACCCGGCACCGCGTAGTCGTGCCAGGCATCGTTGGACATCACGAGCGGTACGGCCTTCGGTGCAAGTTCACGGATCCGGCTCACGCTGTCGGCGTCGGGACCGTGCGTGACGATGACCAGGCGCGTCGCGCCGAGCCCGAGATCGACCTCGGGATTCCCGAAGTCGCGCCAGAAGGTCTCGCAGGTGAGGCAGTTCGCCGACAAGAACGCCAACAGCGTTCGGTGCGCAACACCGCTGACGCCGACCAGCACGACGTCGTCCCTGAGCCCGGCGCCGGAAATGTCGTGCGCCCGGCCGTCACCCGCACCTGGTTGCGGTACGCCTGCCGCGGTCCGCAATTCGACCGGCACCGATGCGGACGACGTGGTTGCGTCGACATCGATCGCATGCAACCGCCGGAGGATCTCCGCGTGCGAACGCAACAGTCCGAAGACGAGCAACGACTGGAGCGCGACGACCACGATGAGCGCACCGACCACAATGCTCATGACGCGCCCGCCGCAACTCGAGTGCTCGAATCCGAGCGCAACAGGTGCACGACGCTCGTCGCGCCGACCGCCACGAGCGCGGCCACCGTCGCGGTGATCGCCCAACTCGGACGCGGCGGGTTGGACCAGGCCGCGAGCACGACCGCGATTCCGATCACGAGGTCGAGTACGGCGTGCGACCGCGTCGCGGGCGTGTCGGCCACGCCAAGACAACCGCACGACGCCGAACGGCGCACCGCGCGCTCGGTGAACCAGGCGTAGGTGACGAAAACGAGTCCGAGTCCGGCCGCGGTTCCCGGGACGTCGACGAGGGCCGCGAGTCCGAGCGCGATCTCAGCGACGCCAATCACGCGCGCCGCAGCCGGGTTGGCGATGCTCGCGACGCGACGATGACTCGCGGCCAACGCCGTCGAGAGCGCCACGGGTGATCGCAACGTGGCGATCCCGCCGACCACCATGACGGTGGCAGCGATACCGATGAGCGAGAGCGCTATCCCGTCGAACAACGAAGGCAATCCGTTCTGTGCGTCGTTTTTTCGATCCCGCCGAAGCCGAATCTACGGTTGGTCGTGCCGCACGGCGTGGCAATCGCGACGCTATGCGCGGTGGGGTGTGCTGATTCGGTTACCGATCGGTCAGAGGGCGCGAACGCCGGAGATGACGGGTAACGAAACATCGATGCTCGTGAACTCGACCGTCCCGCTCAGGCGAGGTTCCGCATACGCCGTGGTGGTGGCCACGATCTGCAGGGTGATCGAGGACCCTGCCGCCAACCGGTGGGCGACCGTTTCCAACGGGAGCGAGATCGAGTGCGATGCTCCGTCGAGGTCGAGCACCACCGGAGTGACCTGGTTGCCGAGCACCAGGCCCGTCTCGTCGTCGACGAGTTGTGCGAAGGCTCGGGTCGGTCGGTCGCCTTCCTCGGCGGTCCCCGAGTAGGTGACCTCCAACGTCGCGGCGCCGACCACGAACTGGTCCTCGCCAGGCTCGCCGCGCACGGTGACCTCGACCGCGTTCGTCGCGCGACCTGGCGTGAACTCCAACGCGAGCCCGCCGATCACCCCGCCGCCATCAGCCGGAGCGATCGCCGGACCAGATCCGCCCTCGGCGACGAGCTCGAGTCGGCCCGATCCCGACGCATCGAGCGTGCCCGACGGTTGTGGCCAGTCGTCGAGCGCCCAACGGGTTCCGCGCTGATCGACGAACACGAACGTCGGGGGCAGTTCGGCATCCGCGTTCCCTCGGAGGTAGTAGTCGAACCAGTGCAGGGTGATCGGCCCCGTCCAGGAGTCGTCGCCCGGTTCGCTCAGGCAGACGCCGTGGCCGCCG
The DNA here is from genome assembly GCA_005772765.1 of Actinomycetota bacterium. Taxonomy (GTDB): domain Bacteria; phylum Actinomycetota; class Acidimicrobiia; order IMCC26256; family PALSA-610; genus SXJQ01. Next base: position 14,754 of record SXIR01000177.1, on the reverse strand, counting down.
CAGTACCACAGCATCGCAACCGGGACATCCTCCTCGCGCAAGATGGCGAAGTTGGCAACCGCTTCGTCCAAGGTGAAGAGCGTGTCCACGGTGCCTTGGATGATCAGGGTCGGCACGTCGATGTCGCCGATGCGATCACCCGGGCCGCGATCCGCGAACCACGCCGCGTCCTCATCGCTGATCGTGCCGGTCACCAGGCCCGACTCGTGCGCCGAGACGAGATGCTCGTCGAGTTCACGAGTCCTCGCGGCTTCGTACAGCAGGTCGGCCCACCCCTGTTTCACGATCTCGCCCTTGTACAGGCTGGTCCGCAAGGAGTTCCACGCGATGGTCGGTGCGATCACGTCGACTCGACAATCGATCGCGGCCGTGATGTTCGCGATACCGCCGCCGTATGAACCGCCGAGCATTCCGACTCGTGGGTCGCCTGGACCATCGAGCAGGACATCGGGCTGAGTCGCGACCCAGTCGAGCAAGCGCTGCACGTCACGCCCCTCGCGGTCAGCGGAGTTGACGGTGATCGTGCCGGTCGACTCACCGAACCCACGCGGATCCCACGTGAGCACGTTGTAGCCCTCCGCACGCAACGAGCCCACCGACAGGTCACCGAACAGCCCGGATACGCCAGTGTCGGTCGATCCGGCAAGACCCCATCCCGGACCTTGCAGCAATGTCGCTGCGGGTTCGTCCACGTCGACCGCAGGGAACCAATGGATCCGGATCTCGGCCCCATCGAAGCTCGTCATCGTGAAATCGGATTCGACATCCGCCACCGGTTCGACCGTGGGGGGCTCCGGCTCGCTGGCGCCGCACTCGCCCGTTCCGACGCCAGTCGTGCTGGGGGTCGACACGGTGGGCTTGGCCGAATCGAGCTCGGCCGACGTCGTCGAATCGGATGCGGAGTCGTCGCCACATCCTGCCAGTCCGGCCGCGGCGAGACCCGAGACGGCAACGATCCATGGAAGCGTTCGACGGGCAAGCATCGCTGCCGAGGTTAGGTGCGGGTGCCGTGCCGACCCGATCCGACGGCCGTACCCGCACCGATCGTTCAGCGACGCGCGGCGATGATCGCAACGGCCGCAACGACGGGCGCTGCGACCAACGATCCGACGAGTCCAATCCGATCCACTCCGGCGATCCCATCGAGATGACGAAGGTGGAACACGAGGTGGAACACACCCTGCCCGAACCACGCGACTGCGACCGGAAGGCACAAGGCAGGCCGCCACCACGACCAGACCGAGAGGACGACCAGCGCGAGGAACAGTCCGCCGACATCACGCACGAGGTGCTCGTCGTAGTGACCGGCGGTCAGCGGAATCCAACCGCGCCCCAGCGGGAAATCGTCGTAGAACGATCGCGGAACGAACGCCGCCTGCAACCCGGTGGGCGCGAACATCACGCCGAGCGCGACGCACAAGCCCCGCGCCAAACCGGATGCCCCAGCTTGGCCACCTCGGTCGGTCACGCCGGCGCCCGTTCGAGGGCTCGTTTCGGTCATCGGATCTCCTCTCAGTCGTCCAGCGCGCGATCGCTGACCAACGCGAAGGCGCTCGCCATCGCGACGGGCGCCCACGCGACCCGCACCGACATAGGGTACGAGTCGGTTGGCGGCGCAAGGCCACGCACGTCGAACGGTGTGTCTGTCACGGCCCGACCGTCAGCACGTTGGAGGGCGGACCGGCACCGACCGCGTTGGCTGCCTGGACGCGAAACATGCACGCGGTGCCGATCGGACAGGTCGGGGTCGTGAACATGACGGATCCGACCGGTACCCACGTCGCACCACCATCGGTCGATCGTTCGCCGCGGTAGTCGAAGATCGCGGTTCCGCCGTCGGAGGCCGGCGGCCTCCAACCCAAACCGACGAGGTCTCCGATGCGCCGAATCGTTTCCAACGTCGGCGCACCGGGCCGCGCCCAGGTTGTGGCGCTCCCCTCGACCGTCGGGCCGACGCCCGCCGCGTTGCGCGCCCGAATGCGCAGCCAACACGTTGCCGCTTCGCCGGGACACGACACCGACGTCGTTCGCACGCTCACCTCGCCGACGAAATCGAAGTCCGCGCCGTCGAAGCTGCGTTCGACGCGATACCCCAAGATCGGAAAGTCGCCTTCGTCGGTCGGCACGTCCCACACCGCGACGATCGAACCATGGCTCCCCGATGTCGTGAGGTTTCCGACCGGCCCTGGTGCCTGAAAGGTGGTCTCCGAGATCGCGCCGGACCACGGCCCGGGCCCGACCGAGTTCACGGCGCGCACGCGCAATATGCACGTCACACCAGGAGCCCCGCACACAACGGTCGCGCCCTCGCCCGTGTACGTGCCGATGACGATGCCCCCAGGTCGGTCGACTTCGAGTTCGTAATGCGTGACCGCCGCGCCACCATCGCTCGACGGCGGATCCCAGGTTGCCGTCAGCGCGCCGTTACCCGGTCCGGCGATCGCGGTGAACGACATCGGGGCCGTCGGGATCGTGACGACTGGAGCGTCGTCGTCGATGATCGTGCCGATCCCCACCGCCCCGGTCAGCGCGGCACCGACGGGCTGCGCGAGTTCGATCCGCAGCGTTTCGTGGACCTCGTCGACCTGGTCTGCGAGCGTCGCCACGTTGATCACCCCTGCGACCCTCCCGGCGCGAACCCGCACGCGACCGGTGCGCGCGACGTAGTCACTGCCTGCCGTCGCCGTCACAGCAACCGCAGCGAACGACACGGTCACATCGATCGGCTGCGGACGATCCAGTGTGATCGGAAATCGCAACACCGGTCGGCCGACGTCGCCTTCGACCAGCGCGGCGTCGCCGATCGCGATGCGATTGGCGACACTCATGTCGTCGTCACGAATCGTGACGGTTCCGGTGCCGTCGCCGATCGACGCCCCTTCGACCGAGGTCACCGTGATCGCAATCGCTTCGTCGGGTTCGTCGATGGCATCTGCGATCGTCTTGACCACCACGGTGGCCGCGACCTTGCCTGCTCGAATACGGGCCCGCGCGACCCTCGGGACGAAGTCACCGGCATCGGCGGCGGCGGCGCCATCGGGCGGGACCGCCGCAATTGTGTAACCGACGCCTACATCGACGGCGAGCGGCGATGACAACGTGATCGTCACGCGTGCCAACGGGTTGCCCACGTCGCCCTCGATGATGGCGACGTCACCGATCGAGATCGTTCCGGGCGCGGCAGCAAACGAACGGGGTGCGTCCGCAGCGGTCACGAGCGTTCCCAAGGCGGCCAACAATCCCGCGGTCAGTCCGACGATGCTGCATTTCCGAATCATTCGCATATCCAGAGCAGACGCACTTGGAGCACCGACGGGTGACACGTCCACGCCGGTTTGCGGTCACGCGTCGATCGCCGCCGAGAACAGTCCGAGTCCGATGGCGATGAGCGGCATCCCGACGAACGCAAACAACCCGAAGGCGAGCGTGGCGCCAAGCCCGGCGTAGAAGATCATCAAGCCACTCATCATCTGCACGGTGCGTCCCATTTGGTTGCTCCCTGTTCGTTCGGTCATCTGACCGACGAGTGCCGGGACGTATCCGGGTGACGCACGCTGCCAATCGTTCGGCGCCTCGGCTCGTGACCGGACCGAGCGCCGTGGCGAGCCATCGGGCCTGGCCCGTGACGTTCAGGCGTTGCGGGCGTCGAGCACGTTGTAGAAGAACGTGGTCGACAAGGCGAGGATCTCGGCACGGTGCTTCACATACGGCACGTGACCGTCGCCTGCCCACGTCACGAGATAGGCCTGTAACCCGGCGGCCCGCGCCGTGGTCAGCGTCGAGTTGGCCCAACTCCACGGCACCAAAGCGTCGGCCGTGCCGTGGAACATCAGAACCGGCGCATCAGTCCCGTCGATGTAGCCGTTGAACACCGCGGCACCCGAGATCGACTGTGCGCCTCGCACCGCGGCGGAATGCCCAGGGTTGCCGCTCGAACCGGGCAGGTCCGCGCCGTAGGCAACGCCAATCGCGGTGATGGCGCCGGCGGATGTTCCACCGATCGCGATGCGGTCGTGGTCGACGCCGTAGTCGTCGGCGTAACGCCGGAAGAACCGAACTGCCGCTTGCGCGTCTTCGCGAGCATCGATGATGGCCTCGACGCATTCGGCGCTCACGGTCGTGCATCCGGTCGGTGCGAGGCGGTAGCTGATCGAGGCGACGACGTAGCCGCGCCGAGCGAAGTAGTTCGCCTGGTCGACGATTTCAGGTGACGCCTTCGAACCCGAACGGAAGCTTCCGCCGTGGACGAAGATGATGAGTGGGCGCGTCGCGGCGGTGTCGTCCACGGGTTCGTACACGTCGACGCGCAACGTGACATCGGACCCGGTCTGATCGACGGCGCCGCCGTAGACGATGTCGCGGGTGACGTCGACACCGGTGAATACCTCGTCGCGATAGCGCAACGGCGCCGGTCCGTCCACGGGCGCGAGCGCGCACCCGCCGAACAGGAAGCTGGCGACGAGGCACCCAACCAGACCGCAGCGGTTGCGGTGCAACCGAGGTGAACGAGCGCGCATGCGGTGAGTTTCGCAGGCCGGGACGAATCCCGACCCGCCGCGACGGTCGCCACTGCGGGAAGTCGGCCATGTGGCACACCCGCGGGCGGTCCCGGTCGGGTGGGGTCAGGCGAGCGGAATGCAATCCCCACATCGTTCGCAAAGCCAGAACTCCTCGCCGTGCTCGACAACGACCTCTGCGGTGGCATGGGGTTCGTGGCAGTTCGGGCAGGTGACGAGTTCGGCGAGGTGTCCAATGGTCAACATGGCGCCATCGTCGTTGCCGACTCCGACAGCCACGGACAGTGGCGCCATTGCCACGATCAGCCAATCGCCTGCCGGCGCACGCAGACCCGATCCCGGACCGATCGAACTTTTCTCGGAGGACGTCATCCACGTTGCGGGCGGCTCCGTATTTAGTACTAAATACTGTCCACTCCTGTCGGAGGAACCACAATGCAACGCAAACACTTGGCCCGCACCCTCGCACTCGTCGCATCGCTGAGCCTCGCCGCCACCGCGTGCGGCGACGACAACGACGACGTCGCCGAAACAACCAAGGCCCCGAGTCAGACCACGGCGACCGAGACTTCGGAAGCTCCCGACCCCACCGACGTCGAACTGCCCGGCACCGTCGTCGACATTGCCGCCAGCAACGAAGACTTCAGCATCCTCGTCGAGGCGGTCACCGCGGCCGAGCTCGGCGATGCGCTGAGCGGCGACGGCCCGGTCACCGTGTTCGCGCCGACCAACGACGCGTTCGCTGCGGCGCTCGGCGCACTCGGTGTCACCAAGGAAGAGCTGCTCGCCAACGAAAACCTCGGTGCCATCCTCCAGTACCACGTCCTGAGCGGCAAGGTGCTCTCGACCGACCTCCAGCCCGAACAGTCGGTTGCGACGTTGCAAGGCGAGAACGTCGACATCGTCGTCGGTGACGGCGGTGCAACGATCAACGGCGCCAACATCACCGCAACCGACCTCGAGGCCGGCAACGGTGTGGTGCACGTCATCGACCAGGTCATCCTTCCCCCCACCATTGCCGAGGCGCTCGGTCTCTGACCCCCCTCCGACGCGGCCGAGAGGCCGGCATGGTGTGATCGGTCCCCGGCGCATTGCGCCGGGGACCGTTCGCGTTCGCCACCCGAGAGCCGCGCCAGCCGAGGTGCCGTGCCGACGTGCGCTGACCAGCGCACACGTCTGACTCTCAGCTTTGGGACCAAAGGCCCGATGACGCACGACCGAAACGGGCGCAGATTCGTTGCGTACGCATCGCCACGAATCAGGGGGTCACCCATGGTCAGCACATCGACGACCGGCGCACCAGCCGAGGCACCTCCTCCCACGTCACCTCCATCGGACGATCACGACGACCGGGCCGAAGGCATGGCGTTCGGGTGGGCCGCGTTCTTCGTTGCCTTGTTGGCGCTCATCGTTGCCATCGTCGCGGTCGGACTCACCTTCTCGCTCAGCAACGACGACGACAGCAGCGGCCCGACTTACTCGGGTCCGCCCAAGGTCGTGTCGGTGTCGCTGACCGAAATGGCCATTGCTCCCAAGTCGCTCGAGGTCGCGGCGGGCCAGCCGTTGCGCATCACCGTGACCAACGACGGCGCGGCCGCGCACGACCTCTGGCTGCCGAACGGCGACCACACCGACATGCTCGAACCCGGCGAGACAGCAACGCTCGAGTCCGACGGGCTCGACGAATCCGGCGAGGCCTACTGCAACGGTCCCGGCCACCGCGCCGCGGGCATGGTGATGGCCGTCACCGTCACCGGCGGCGGGTCCGGCGAACCAGACGGTGGATCCGGCGGCGAGCCCGCCGACGACGCCGCGACGATCGATTTCGCCGCAAAAGCCGACGAAGCGTTCGAGCCGTACGACCCGACGGCCCCGCCCACACCGGGCGCGACCGAGCACCGGATCACGTTGGCGATGACCGAAGAGCAGATCGAGATCGGGCCCGGCGTCACCCAGAAACTGTGGACGTTCGGCGGAACGGTGCCGGGCACTCCGTTGCGCGGCAAGGTCGGTGACACGTTCGTCGTCACGATCGTCAACGAGGGCACGATCGAGCACTCGATCGACTTCCACGCTTCGAAGGTTGCCTGGAACGACGAAATGCGTTCGATCGCTCCCGGCGAGTCACTCGAATACACGTTCGTCGCCAAGCACGCTGGCGTGTACATGTACCACTGCGGCACTGCGCCGGCCTTGCACCACATCGGCAACGGCATGTTCGGCGCGATCATCATCGACCCGCCCAACCTGCCGGCGGTCGACCACGAGTACCTCCTCGTGCAGAGCGAGTACTACGTCGGACCCGAAGGTGCCGAAGGCGACTTGACGAAGATGCAGAACGACGCGTGGGACGCCGTGGTGATGAACGGCTACGTGAACCAGTACCGCGACCGTCCGATCCGGGTCGAGCCCGACGAACGCGTTCGGGTGTGGGTGCTCGACGCCGGGCCGTCGGAGAACTCAGCGTTCCACATCGTCGGCACGATCTTCGATACGACGTGGAAGGAAGGGTCATACCTCCTCCAGCCCGACGATCAGCAGGGCGGCAGCCAAGTCCTCGATCTCCAACCTGCGCAAGGTGGCTTCGTCGAGTTCAGCTTCGACGAGGCCGGGCTGTACCCGATCGTCACGCACAAGTTCTCCAACGTGGGCAAAGGCGTACTCGGCCTCTTCCAAGCCGGCGAGGTCGACGGCGCCGGCGGTGGCCACTGAGCGAAATGCCGGTCGACCTCTCGAACGGCGAGGGGTCTACCGGCCGAACACCGTGCGGAACGTCAGGTTGATGCGCTCGCCGACCGGGACCGTGGTTTTCGGTACTCGATGGTGCCAGCCCTGCTGCGTCGGCGGGCGCATCACCGCCACGTCGCCACCGTGCAGCACGACGGCACGACGGTCGTGCGGATCGGCGCATCGTCGGAGTTGCAACGTTCGGGTCGCGCCCAGACTGAGTGATCCGATGATGGGCGCCGGACCGAGTTCGGGTTCGTCGTCGGCATGCCATGCGACCGAGTCTGCGCCGTTGCGATATCGGTTGACGAGCACCGAGTTGAATGGCGTGCTCGCCGCGCCTTCGACGAGTGCACGCGTCTCGCGCAGCGTCGGCGTCCACGGCATCGGCGACAACGCGATGTTCGAATACGTGTAGCGAACGCCGGCGTCGGCGATCCACGCCTGGAGGCGTGGAACACGATGACGGCGACCGGCGATCACGATGTGGTCCTGGCGCCACGGAACTTCGTCGATGAGCGCAGCAAACCATCGATCCGCCGTGTCGAGGTCGACCGCGCCGCGTAACACCACCAGGTCGAGACCGATGCCGGTGAAGGTCTCTTCAGCGCCTGCGGTGCCTGCGCTGGACGACCAAGCCAGAGGGAGTTGTCCGTCGATAGCGCGAACGTAACCCGTGCCGCCGACCGGTGCCTGACGTCAGGCCGAACGAACCGAGTCGTAATCGAGCCAACGCTGCTCATCGAAGTCGTAGAGCTTGCAATGCTTGGTGTTCCGCAGGTAGTCGCGAACCCGCAGGCGGCGGTCGACGACTTCCGGGAACGCCGCACGAATCGCGTCGGCTGCCTTCGGCAGGTGATAGCAGGGAATGCGCACGTCGACGTGATGCGGTACGTGCACGAAGATGTTGTGCAAGAACGCGTTGGCGAGCGCGGGAATCCGCAGAATCGTCGTACCTTCGACCTGGCCGTGGAAGCTGTTCCAACTGCGCCGCGGCCACCACGCGATGTCGTCGGCGATGTGGTGAACGTGCACGGTGAAGCCGATCGTCCAACTGAAGACGACGAACGGCACGACGAGCACTTTGACGACCATCCAACCAGCGCTCAAGGCGCCGTCGCCGAGGACCCACCCGATCGCACCCACGACGAGGACGGCCGAGGCCGCGACGACGCGAAGAAAGCGCGTGTCGGACTTCACGCGATCGCGATAGCGCTCAGGCGCGGTGAACCGCATCATCTTGTTCCACCACACTTCGCGCATGTAGTACGCGCCCGCACCGAGCATCGACCATTCGAGTCGATGGCGAAGTTTCGCCAATCTCCCGAAGGCTCGGTACTCGTCGACGGTGACGGGGTGCCACACGAAGTCCATTCCTTGTCGCAACGTGTGGCCGTGATGGATGCGGTTGTGGCCGATCACCCACGACTCGAAGATGTGCAGCGACGGCGTCATCAACGCGCGACCAACGCGTCGGTTGCGCGCGGCATCGTCGTAGAGCGCGCCGTGGGCGGCGTCGTGACCCAGCACGAACAGGCCCGCGACCGCGAGGCCCGCGAGGATCCACAGCGGTAGCACCAACCACCAAGCGTTCGCCATGACGAGCAGCGCGGCGGCCGCGAGGTAGATCGCGACCGATCGCACGACGAGCCAATCCGAGCGACGGGTGGAGCGCTCGTAGCAATCCGCGGGAATGACCCGCAGGACCGGCAACAGCGATCCGGGACGATCCGCAGCGGTGGTCTCCGACGCTGCGGGCGGGCCGTCGGCCGGGTCGCCAATCGTGCCAGGGAGCATGACAGTCATACGTTCCATCCTACCTACCGATCGGTCGGTAGGTAGGAACCGTGAGGGTTGGGGCCTTGGTCCGGCCTGGCACTGACCCGCGTCCGACGATCGCACCCCGCCCGGGTGCCAGGCTGGACGTCCAAATGAGCCGACCGAGACGGGGAACCGTCGGTCGGGTGCCTCGTCGACGACTCACGGGCCAAACAGTCGTTCCGGTCGACCGCGCGAGACTTCCGTGACGCGGACGTTTCGAACTCGGCGTCGCGATCCGCGCTCGACCGGCAGGAGACCACCATGTTCACCGCCACGCCCATCGCCGACATCGCGACCATCGTCGACCGTGCGCGCGACGCCTTCGAACGCGGCGTGACCCGTTCGGTTGCAGGGCGCCGCGCGACCCTGACCCGGTTGCGCACACTCGTGGTCGACCACGAGCAACGCCTGCTCGACGCGCTCGCCGCCGACTTCGGCAAACCGGCCATCGAGGCCTGGGTGACCGAGATCGGCTTCGTGCTCACCGACATCGATCACACGCTGGCGCACCTCGACCGCTGGGTGCAGCCCGAGCGCGTGCCCACCCCGATGTCGTTCCAGCCAGGGAGTTCGCGCATCGTGCGCGAACCGCTGGGTGTCGTCTGCGTGATCGCCCCGTGGAACTACCCGGTGCAGTTGCTCCTCGTGCCGCTGGTCGCGGCGATCGCGGCGGGCAATGCAGTCGCCGCCAAACCGAGCGAACTTGCGCCCAGCACCTCAGATGCGCTCGCGGCCTTGCTCAACGACCTCGCGGACCCGGCCATCGCCGTGATCGAAGGCGGTGTCGCCGAGACCACCGCCCTCCTCGAACAACGCTTCGATCACATTCTCTACACGGGGAACAGTCGTGTCGCGAGGGTCGTGATGCGAGCGGCGGCCGAACACCTCACACCAGTGACACTCGAACTCGGAGGCAAGAGCCCCGCCATCGTGAGCGCGCACGCCAACCTCGCGGTCGCAGCCAAGCGAATCGCATGGGCGAAGTTCTTGAATGCGGGTCAGACCTGCATTGCTCCCGATTACGTGCTCGTGCAGCCGAGCGTGCACGACGAGCTCGTTCGCCGTATCGGCGACGCGATCGTCGAGTTCTATGGGACCGACCCGGCGACGTCGCCCGACTTCGCCCGCATCGTGAACGACGCGCACTTCCACCGCATCGAGAAGCTGCTCGATTCGGGAACGACCGCCGTCGGCGGTGACACCGACGCTGACCTGCGCTATATCGCGCCGACGGTGCTGACCGATGTGACGCGCGACGAACCCGTCATGGGCGAAGAGATCTTCGGGCCCGTGTTGCCGGTGCTGACCATCGACTCGATCGATGATGCGGTGGCCTTCGTCAACGCGGACGACAAGCCGCTGGCCCTCTATGTCTTCACCGAGGACGAAGACGAGGTCGACCGGGTGCTGGCGAACACGTCGAGTGGTGGTGTGTGTGTCAACGCTGCGTTGTTCCAAGTGAGCAACCCGCACCTTCCGTTCGGTGGGGTCGGCGAGAGCGGAACCGGCGCCTATCACGGCGAGTTCGGATTCGAGACGTTCAGCCACCGTCGGGCCGTCTACGAACGTTCGACGCGGATCGACCCGCCCATCCTGTATCCGCCGTACACCCAGTCGAAGCAGCGACTGCTTCGCCGCGCGCTCATGATCTCCGATCCGCGCGATCAGCTCGCGAAGCTACGCAACCGACTCCGGCGCGACTGAGCGGTCGGCGGACTCACTCGAGGTAGCTCCTCAGCAGCTGCGCGGCGTGCTGTCGGCGCAACGCGTCGAATTTCGCCCGATCGGAATCGCTCGGCCCGACCACGGTGGCTTCGGGGCCGGCCGCGACCAGCAGATGACGCATTCGGTGTTCGCCGTTGACCGAAATGACCGCGCGAACGAATCCGCCTTGGTCGTCGGTGACGGCCGCAACGTTGTTCGGAGTCGGGAGATTGTCGAGCATCGTTTCGGGAAGCCGGAGCTCGACGGTGAGTTCGTACTCACTCAGGTCGAAGCGATCGGGAAGGTCGAGCGGCTCAGGCGGCGGGAACGACGTCTCGAACGCGACCGCATCGACCATGCGATCGACCCGCCACGACTTCAGAACGGCATCGCCGATTTCGGGACCTTGCACGTACCACTTCCCCCAGTTCGTATACACGTGATGGGGCTCGACCGTTCGCGGCCCGGTGGTGCCCGAATCGGTGGTGTACGTGAACGCAATCCGTCGCCGCGACCGACTCGCGCGCACGCAGACATCGAGGCAGGGCGGGTGATCCGTCGGGATCACCACCGAACCCTCCAGCAGGTCTTCGAGCTTCGCCACGGCCGACCGCAGTGCAGGAGCGGGCGACGGCAGCGAGTCGGCCACGGTTTTGCCCGCCGCGTACAGGCGGAGCGCACCGCACGGCGTCGGCGGGCGCGCTGCGAGATTGCGCAACCAATGGCCTTCGTCGACCCGCAACACGTCCCCCTCGTCCAGTAAGAACGCACGGGTTTCGTCGATGAACTCACCCTGGTCGTCGCGGTACTCGAGAAACAGCACCGGTTCGAGCAGTGCGCGCACCTCAGCGACCGGAAGACCGACGGCATCGGCCGCGTCGGCGAGCGACACTCCTTGACGTTCTTCGGCCATCGCAAAGACGGTGCGGATGATCTCGAAGTGACGAACGCGGGTGATCGCCATCACCCCACTCCTGCCTCGACCATCGCACGCAACCAATTGACGACATCGTCGACAAGTTCCGCGGGGCCAATGAGCTTCGCGTCGTCGCCGAAGGCGGTGACCCTGACTCGAAACGAGGTCCGATGTCGTACCGTGACGGCGACGACGACGTGGTCGACATCATGCTCGATGACAACTCCGCCGAGGTCGCGTTGGAACGCGCCCACTCGGTGTCGGGCGACACGAATCGTTGCTTCCACCGGTTGATCCGGGCCCCAGTCGTTGGGATCGAGGCGCAACGCCGACGGCGCATCGAAGTCGTCCGGCAGTTCGAACGCGTCGCGGTTCGCGCCGAGCTCGATCGGCGGTTCGGCGTCCACCCGATCGAGTCGAAACAGGCGCAGCGCGTCGACATCGTGATCGCGGCCAACCACGTACCAGAGGTTTCGGCGCGAACCAATGGCAAGCGGGTCGATGGTGCGTCGACGACCACGGTAGGAGAACTGCACGCGGCGACGTTCGAGCCGCGCGGTCTGAAACATCGACGCGCGTCGATCGATCCAGACAATCGCGTCGTAGCTCGACGCGTCGACTGCGGCGCCGATCGCATCGGATGACTCCCGATCGACACCTTGCACATCGACGATCGCACACGCGGAGATCAATGCCGCCCGCTCGCCGGGCGTGAAGAACGACGGTTCGAGCTGATAGCGATGCGTCGCCTCGTCGTAGGTGAGCGCGATGCCGAAGAAAGCTTCGAGGTCGGCGACGTCGCGGCGCACGGCCCGGCGAGCTGCTTCCCACCCGCGTGCACCCTTCACGATGTCGCCTGCATGGTCGCGATCGCACTCGGGGTAGCCCGGCACCGCCGCAGTGATGCGGCTCAACGTCAGCTCATCGCGGCGTTCGTCGACGAACGCCGCGAGCCGCAACACCCGCTCGGTCGGAGATCCCACCAGTTCCCCCATCTGTTGGCCGGGCGCGCATCTCGGTGCATCGCGGTTGGCCGAGCAGCCGACGCTAGGCGTCGATGAGCGATCCGAACAAGCGTCATCGGCGATCGGCCCACCGTCCGATCACCGCTCGCTGTTCGGGCGTTTCCGGCGACGGACGGTGCGCCTTTCGAGTCGCTGCTCGCGCAGTCCGGAGTCGTTCGAGCGCGTCGGCGCCGTGGTCGCCGCCCTCGACGTAGCGCAATCCGATGACGGTTCCGGTTCGGCCGATGCCGCCCCAGCAATGCACGAACACGGCACCGTCGGTCGCGGCGAGTGCATGTCGAATCTCGTCCAGGATCTCGACATAACCGTCGTCGGGCCGGACGCTGACATCGGGGATCGGGTGGCGTCGTATCGCCAGCTCGATTCGTCGATCCGTGACCAGTTGCCGAACGACGTCGTCGTAGCGCACCAACGGGTCGTCGTCGGTGGTGAGGTCGATGATTGTGCGGACACCGGCATCGACGAGCAGATCGAGTTTGTTGCGGGCATGTCGTGCATCAGCGTCACCCGGGTACTCCCCTGCGAGCACCCGGTCCTCCGCCCACCACGCGTGGAGGTCGTCGTCGCGGGCCCAGACGCGCTCCGCGCCGAGCGCGTCGGCGTGGAGCGCGTCAGCGAGTGACTCGATGCGCGTCCGACTTGCGAGTCGTTCACGCCACGTTTCGGGGATTCCGGTCGCGCCGAAACGAGCACCCGCGAGCTGACCGGCAATGGCTGCGGTCGTGTCCGCATCGTCGCCCAGGTTCGCGGCGCGTAACACCGCTTCGGCGAAGTCGTCGGCGCCGACCGTTGCCCAGATTGCCGCTTCGAGCGCGTCGACGCAGAAGCCGGTGCCGCGAATCTCCGGCGGTCGACGATCACGCCAGGAACCTCGCGCGACAGCTTCGACTTCGGGATGGAGTGCTCCGCCGCGCCAGAAGTCGGCTGCGATCACGCGGGCGAACGGCTCGCCGCGGATGAGCGCAGCCGTCATGGCCGCCAACACGCGGCAGGTGTCGGTGGGTCGGCGAGCGGGATGCGTCGGTCGACTCGACGCCGCCGCACGCTCGACGACCGCGTCGGCGTCCGCGAACCAGCGAATCGAAACCGGCGCGAGTCGCATCAACGAGCCGTTCGCGGCCCGTTCCTCGTCGACCGCATCGGCGAACGCCTCCCCGGTCGACTCGAAACGGCGCAGTTCGGTTGACGTGGTCACCCCGATGTCGAAACAGTGTCCGGTCGACGACAGGTAGCCGTGACGCCACCACTTCGTATACCGACGCATCTGATCGATCGGGTCGTGATCGCCGCAGTCGACGAGCGATTCTGCGAGACACAACGCCATGGAGGTGTCGTCGGTCCACTGCCCGGGCGCAAGGTCGAAGGGACCCCCACCGACCATGTCGGTGAGGGGCGTGAACGACCCTGGAGCACAGAACTCGACCGTGGTTCCGACCGCGTCGCCGGCGGCCAGGCCCATCAGCGCGCCGCGGGCCCGGTCACCGGTCGACCCTCGTGTCGGCGCACCTCGCGCCTGCTCGTCCGACGTCGTCATGCACTCCCTCCTCGATCTCGGCCACATGCGACCGCTCGGGTTGGGATCCCCGGCCCGACCGACCGCGTGGTTGCTCCCGACCGAGCCGGAGATCCCGATGGCTCGCCGACCCCCCACGATCGCACGAACCGGTCAGCAGTGTCGTCAAAGGGTGGGACAAACGCGATGGGTGCGGGTAGTCGGCTGGGTCATGCGCTCGGCTTCGGCCGCGCCCGCCCGACGGGCAACAGTGCGGGACGTTCCGCGACCAACGCCTCGTAGCCGGGACGCGATGCGATGCTGCGGCGGTCGAGCATCGGAATCGATGCGCCAAGGAACATCGCCACGATGGCGGTCGGGCCAACGAGCACCCACCACCAACTCGGGTCAGCAGCGACACCCGCCACACCGACGCCACACCAGAACAAGATCTCACCGAGGTAGTTCGGATGGCGACACCGCGCCCACAACCCGGTGCGCATGATCTCGCCCGGTCGTTTGGTTCGACGAAAACGGCGCATCTGTTCGTCC
>SXIR01000176.1 GCA_005772765.1 Actinomycetota bacterium | reverse complement strand
GAGTCGGTCTGACGGTCGAGACTCGCGGCCTCGGCCTGGAGTTTCGCCGCGGCCGCGCTTTCGTTCGCCGCCGTCTCACGCATGGTGCGCGCTTCGTCGTTGAGTTCGGTGCCGATCTGGCGAAAGTCGGCCTGGTCGGCAACGTGTTGCGCCATGGCGTTGCGTGACTGCGTGATCCGCTCTCCCAGCGTGTGCGCCTCGCTCGTCCAGTCCATCTGTTGGCGCATGATCTCGGTCGCCCGTTGGCTCGAGGCCTCGGCGCCTGGGTCGTTGCGCGCCTTGAGCGTCTCGAACCGCGCGTGCTCCTCGAGTCCTTCGTCGGTCAAGCGGTCGGCCTGCGCCTTCGCCGCGGCCTGCCGAGCCTCCAACGCTTCGAGGCGTTGTTGTTCGGCGGTGATCGCGGCACCGAGCGAGTCCGCTCTGGCGAGCGCGTTCGCCGCGAGTGCCGCCTTCGTTTCTGCAACGTCGCTCAATTGCGCAGCGGCGCGGTGGTGTTGCGCAGCGGCGCGCTCCATCGACGCCTCGGCGTCTTCGCGACCGCCGATCCACTTCTTGATGTCGTCGACACTGGCGCCTTGCGGGGGTGGGGCCGGAACTTCGAGCACATCGGTCGCTCCGAGAGGTGCGTCGAGCTGCGTGCCTGGCACCTGGCTGAGGACCGCGGCCTCCGAATCGCGGTCACGCATGGTCGCGGTGTCGAATGAAGACTCGGCCCGCGTTCGCAGCGATTCGATACCGGCCTGCGCGCGATCGATCCACACTTGTTTGTCCGCGACCTGAGCGTCGATCGCGGCTGCTTCCTGCTCGAATCGGGTGGCGTCGTCGGTCAATCGTCCGGCTTCGGCGACCTTGGCGTCGCGTGCATCGCCGGTGAGTCCTTCCGACGCTTTCTGGGCTGCTTCGGCCGCGTCTCGTGTGGCGCGAGCTTCGTCGCGCTTGACCTGGGCTCCGGTTCGCATCTCGTGCGCTTCGGCCTCGAGCCTGTCACGTCGCGTCTCGGCGCTCGCTCTGTCGGCGAGCAACGCTTCGCCGCGCTGGTGCTCGTCGAGCGCCAGTTTGCGCAGTGCAATCGGATCGACGGGCGTGCTCGGAGGAGTTTGTGGTGTGGTCGCGGCCGATGGCGGTTGCACCGAGCTCGCGGCATCGACGGCTCCGATGCGGCCATCGACGAGCTCGCGGACGGCGCGTTGCTCGTCGGCATCGATCGAGAACTCCGGGATCGTGGCCGCGTGCGAGAACTCGGCTGCGTTCGCCGCCGAAACCTGCACGTGCTTGCCGCTCGCGTCGATCACGCGCCCATCGCCCAGGCTGATCATGACTTGGCGTTCGGCCGGAATCCCTCGGGCAGGGTCGCTCGAGAACTTGAACAGCAGCGCTCCTGGCGTGCGGAGTGCCACTTCCGGGTCGATGCTGTGACCCGAGTCGCGCAACGCGTTGAACTGCCGCCAACTCCCATCGGGCATGGTCGCCCCGGCCCGATTCGCCGCCCATTCAACGAGTTCGCCCGAGTCCCATGCGGCGGAATCCGTCGAGCCGGCGGCCACTTCGGTGCCCGCCTTCACCCGATCACCGACCTGGTCCAGCACTGACTGCAGGAAGTCTTGGTTCTTACTGCCCATCACGAGTTCCTCGCGTCCCTCGAGTAACGACCGAACCCCACCGGTTCGTGTCATCACGATACGATCCACTGAGCACCCATTGTTCCAGGGTCTCCGGCCGGCGCGCACGGGCGATCCTCACAATCCGGGTTCGGCGACGGCCAGATCGCTCGCATCGGTGTCGAACTCCTTGGCCACCGCATCGGGCGTGACCGAGCGCCGCGGGTGCACCTAGCATCGTCGCCTCATGGCTGACTCGCTTGGCGTCGACCTCGGCACCACATTCACCGCGGCCGCAGTGATGCGTGATGGCCGTCCCGAAATCGTGCATCTCGGCACGAGGGCCGCAGTGATCCCATCGCTGGTGTTCCTCCGCGAAGACGAGTCGCTGCTGATCGGTGAAGCAGCAGAGCGTCGCGGGGCCACGGAGCCGGGCCGCCTGGCGCGGGAGTTCAAGCGCCGGGTCGGCGACACGACGCCGCTGGTTGTTGGTTCCAGCCCGTACTCGGCCGAGCGACTCTCGGCCTTGCTCCTCCAGTCGGTGATCAGCGAAGTGATCGACCGCGAAGGCGCCGTCCCTGATCGAGTCGCCGTCGCGCACCCGGCGAACTGGGGTGCGTACAAGGTCGACCTGATGGCCCAGGCACTCACGTTGGCCGGATTGCGCAATGCGACGCTCGTCAGCGAACCGGTTGCCGCCGCAGTGCACTACGCCTCTACCGAACGCATCGACGTTGGCGACATCGTCGCGGTCTACGACCTCGGCGGCGGAACATTCGACGCCGCAGTGCTTCGTCGGAGTGCTGCCGGATTCGAATTGATGGGTACGCCTGAGGGGATCGAGCGACTCGGCGGGATCGACTTCGACGAAGCGATCGTGCAACACGTACGACGTGCACTCGGCCCGCGCGTCGACGAACTCGACGCCGACGACGCGGCCGGGGCGCGAGCCCGACTGCGCGCCGAATGCACCGCGGCGAAAGAGGCGCTCTCGACCGACACCGACACGATCATCAACGTCGGGATGCCGTCCGGATCGATCGACGTCCGGCTGACGCGATCCGAGTTCGAATCGATGGTTCGCCCACCGATACGCGAGACGATCGCTGCGCTGCGTAGAGCGCTCGACGCCGCCGATGTCGAACCATCGTCATTGGCAAAGGTCTTGCTCGTCGGCGGGTCGTCACGGATTCCGCTCGTCTCGGAGATGTTGTCCGAAGAGCTTCGACGACCGGTCGCGATCGACGCACACCCGAAGCATGCGGTCGCACTCGGTGCCGCGCGCATGGCACTGGAAACGGGTGGAGCAGCACCGCCGACCAATACGGTGGTCGCCACCGCAACCGGGTCGGAGACCCGAAACGGCGAATCCGTGGGCGACCCGGCGAGCCGCCCTCGTGCACGAAGCCGAGGTCTGCTCATCGGCGGATTGCTCGGTGTCGCGTTGCTTGCTGGAGCGACCGGAGCGTTCGTGCTCGGCGGCGACGACGGCGACACGACAACAACGTCCGCGGCAGCAACGACGACCGAAGTGAGCAACGTCGACGTCACCACCACGACCGCATCCTCGACCACCGCGGCACCGGCTTGCACTGCCGCAACCGCTCGCTGTGCAGCAATGGAGTCCATTGCGGTCGAAGGCGACAGGTACGTGGTGACCTATCGCACCGACGGATTCGATCCGCTCATGCGCGAGAGCGGCGGCAGCGACAGCGACCACCACGTCCACTTCTTCTTCAGCACCTTCACGATCGATCAGGTCGGAACGAACGTCCCCGCCGACAGCCGCGGCGTCTGGACCGTGTGGGACCTTCCGAAGGGCGAGGGCGAGCTCGTGTTCGATGAGGCCAAGGTGGCCGATCGTGGCGACGCGACTGCGTTGTGCGTCGGAGTCGCCGACGCCTCCCACGGCATCTCCACCGAGGGCGGAGACTGCATCGATCTACCCGCATGATCGACTCGGCGGCGCCGCACCGCGATCGGCGTCTCCGATTGGCCGCCGATCGCGCGGCCACTGGGCGCGCCCAGATCGTGCACGTACGAGGTGCCGCCGGTATCGGACGCAGCACGCTGTTGCGGCACCTGCGTAACGTCCTCGACGCCGAGAACTGGAACGTGTACCTCCTCGGCGGCCTCGGCCCTTGTTCGGACGAACCGTTCGGCGCGCTCCGCACGCTCGTCCACCTCTTCGCCGACGGCGCCGCGCAGCGCGCGTTGGGTGAACAACTCGAGGTGGGCGGCCGCGTCGATCGCGTCGTCGTCCAAGTAGGGCTCCTGCGATTGATCGCTGATAGCGCGCACGATCAACCGTTGGCGTTGCTCCTCGATGACGCCGACCGGTTCGACCCGGAAAGCCAGCAGGCAATGACCTTCGCGATCGGGCAACTGATGGCGGACGCCGTCTTGGTGGTCGATGCCGCCTTGGACCGATCTCGATCGTCGTTCGACACGCTCGCCGGTGAGCTCGTCGTGCTCGAACCGTTGTCGGATGCGGAGATCCGAGCGAGCATTGACGAGCTCGCCGACTTCGACCCCGCCGTGGTCGATGTGATCGTGGATCGCGCCGCCGGGAACCCGATGGCGGCTCGCAGCCTCGCGCTCACGCTCGATCCTGAGCAGCGTCGCGGGCAGGCCCCGTTGCCGTTCGTCAACCGTGCGCACGAAACGAACGACGTCGCCGCGAGTCGCTTCGCCACGCTGTCACCGGACCTTCGCCGCGCTCTCGCGGTGGTTGCGGCCGATGACAGCGGTGAAATCCCGTTGATCTCGGATGCGCTCGGCCGTCTCGGTGAAGATCGCAGCGTGCTGGACGAGGCAGTGGCATCGGGGTTCCTCGACGTGCAAGCGGGACGCGTCCGCTTCACCGACCCCGACACTCGTTCGATTGCGTACCAAGAGATCGCCGAAGCAAGTCGCCGTGCCGCGCATCGTGCGCTCGCGGCGGCCTACGACCGACCTGACCACGCCGTCCGCCGCGCGTGGCATTTGGCCGAGGCCGCGCACGGACACGATCCGGACGCGGTGATGGCGCTCGACCTCGTCGCGGCCCACGATCGTCGTCGCGGCGCACCCCTTGCGGCGGCCCGAGCACTCGAACGCGCCGCACAACTCGACGTCGACCCTGCGGCAGGGATGGTGCGAATCGTCGATGCGTGTGGCCTTCGAGTGTTCGGCGGCGATGACGAAGGCGCGCGGCGACGCCTCGACGAACTCGACGTGACCCGTGCGCCAGCCGACATTCGCGTGGCCGCGTCGGCGGTGATTGCCGCGACGTGGGGCCCCGCACCCGAAACCTTGCTCCAGTTCGACGCGCCGGATGCCACCGCAGCGCTGCATCAACGCGCCCACGTGGCGATGCGCGCGGGGAACCGCGCGGTCGTTCCTTCCGCGTTCTGCGACACTTCGCTGCTCGATCGCGCCTGGTCGGGCGGGGACCGAAACGATATCGAGATGGTGGCCGACGATCTCCGCCGCGCGGTGACGCTGGGCGTCGCGGGCCGCCGCTGGCAACGCCTCACCAGCCTCGTCCTCGCTGCGATCGACATCGATCTGGGCAACTCACCTGCCGACGGAGATGAGCCCGACTGGCGAACAGCGCTGCTCGATGGCGATGCTCGTTTCGACGGCTGGCTCGTACGCGCCGCGGCGGAGCTGGCGGTGCGGTGCGGTTCGGAGGTGGAACGTCAGGCGGGGGGTCGCCGACTCGCGCACCTCGGTTCGTGGCTCGAGGACCGTCCGACGCGAGTACCGCCCGACGAGCCGTCACGCCAGCCGCGCGCCGTGATCGCGTTGAGCCCCGCCGAAATGCGCGTCGCTCGCTCGGTCACCAATGGGCGAACCAACCGTGCAGCTGCTGAGGAACTGTTCGTCTCGCGCAAAACGGTCGACTTCCATCTCCAACAGATCTTTCGCAAGCTGGGAATCCGGACCCGCACCGAACTCGCGGTTCTCGTGAGTCAGGGCGCTGTGACCGAGTCTCCAGGCACCGGAGCGGAGTACACATGACCAATCACCCGCAAACGCCGCGGCGAGCACCCTGGTGGGACTCGGTCGTATCGCATGCCGAAGAACTCGCGTCGAGGTCGGACGATTCCGAGGGAGCGGCCGGCGACACGGCCGGTACGCAAGATCCCTGGGGCGATCTCGCGATCGACAAGGTTTCACTGTCGGCCCAACAGCAGGAGTTCCTCGGCGACGACCAGCCCGCTCCGGCGCGCCTCGGTTCGATCCTCGGGTTGGATCGCCTCACCGACGACGAGATCGCGGACGGGTCGGACGAGGACTGACCCGGTTTTCTTGGGGACGAACCGGGTAGGTACCCGGAGACAACGCCTCGGCTGATCCGTAGAGTTCAGGGTGCCCGGTCGCAACCGTTCGAGGAGCCCAACGAACCATGACCAGACGAGTCGGAGTCGATCTCGGAACCACGTGGACCGCAGCCGCGATCGCCAACAACGCCAACGCCGAGGTCCTCCAGCTCGGAACCCACACGATCGCCATGCCTTCGGTGGTCGCCCGCGACGGCGACGGCTGGGTGGTCGGCGAGGCCGCCGAACGGCGTATCGCAACCGACGCATCGTCGGGTATAAGGGAGATGAAACGTCGCCTGGGCGACACGACGCCGATGGTGGTCGGCGGTTCTCCGTACGGCGCCGAGGTACTGATGAGCGCGTCGTTGGCCGCGGTCCTCGAACGAGCGGCTGCCCAACTGGGTGGCGACGTCGAGGAACTCGTGCTCACCCATCCGGCGAACTGGGGCGGCTACAAGCTCGATCTGCTCCTCGAGACCGCCCGGCTCGCTGGTCGTGAGGACGCGCTGCTCGTTGCCGAGCCGGTCGCGGCCGCACTCCATTACGCATCGCTGGGCAAGCTGAACGCCGGCGACCAGGTTGCGGTCTACGACTTCGGTGGCGGCACCTTCGATGTCGCCGTTGTGCGGGTCGACACAGACGGTGCGGTCGTGGTGGGAACGCCCAGCGGGCTCGAACGCCTCGGCGGGGTCGACATCGATCAGATGGTGCTCGTCCACGTCGATTCGGCGCTCGACGGCAAGCTGCGCGAGCTCGACACGACCGATCCTGCGGTTCGCACCGCAATCGCGGAGCTGCGCAGCGCGTGCACGACCGCGAAGGAAACACTGACCCAGGAAGCCGACGCGGTGATTCCGGTCAATCTGCCCGACCTGCGGACCGACGTCCGCATCACGCGCAGCGAGTTCGAAGCCGCAGTACGCGAACGAGTCGCCGACACCCTCACGTCGTTCGATCGGGCCGTCGGGAGCGCCGGAACCGATGCCGGCGCTCTGGCCGGCGTACTCATGGTGGGCGGTTCTGCACGCATTCCGCTCGTACAGGAAATGGTTGCGGCCCACACGGGACGCCCGTTGTTGATCGACGTCGACGCGAAAGCCGTCGTGGCGCTGGGCGCGGCCGGTGGTGGCGCGATCGAGTCGGCCACGCCGGCGCCGGACGCAGCTGTCGTTGCGGCTTCGGCGGCGGGACGAGGCGGTCGCGACGGAAAACGAACACGATCAGAAGGGGGCTCGGCCTCGACCAAAGTTGTCGCGGGCATCGCCGGCGTGACCGCGGCTGCGGGCGCGGTCGCAGCCGGAGTCGTCGGGTACGGCAAGCTCACCGATGGCGACTCCGGCGAGGAGTCGATGGACGCGTTCGACGACGTCGCCGACACCGAGACGGCCGAACCGAGCGAGACGCCCACGCCCGCGGCCGCGCCCGTCTCCGACGTGAGTGGCGGCGAGGCCGACGGTGGAGTCTTCAGTGGGTCAGCCAGTGGTCGAGTGGCGGCCCGTCTGTTCAGCAGTCCGTCGAACGACAGCGGCGGATCACGCGGCGGGAACTCCCACGACGATGGACCCGCCGTCCGATCGGGCAGCCCGTCACGGCCGGGAAGCGTGCTGAGCGATCCGGGCGTCGAGGCAGTCCGCGAGCAACTGCAACAACGACTCGAAGCGTTCACGGCACCCCCGGGCGCCGACCCGGCCGAGGTCGCTGAACTCCGCGAAGACCTCGCCGACCTCCTCGAGCACTACCACCCATATCCAGGACAGTCGCCTGAGGACGCCGTAGCAGGTCTGCGCCACGAGTTCGAAGGTCGCGTGCACGACTTCGCGCAGGACCAAAAGCTCGACGCGCTCATCGAAGAACGCCAGCAAGAAACCGCTGACGCGCAAGCACTCGACGCTCGCGTCGACGAGTTCTCTGCGCAACTCCGCGATCGCCTCGAGAATTGGACGCCGCCGCCGGGCGCCGACCCGGCGGCGGTCGACGAGATGCGCGCCGACCTCGAAGGCATCATCGACCGTTACACACCGATCCCGGGCCAGACACCCGACGATGCACTGGCCGACTTGCGGGAACGATTCAACGATCGGGTCCACGAGTTCGCCCAAGACCAAAAGATCGAGGCCGTCGTCGACGAGTTGGGCGCGTCCGATACGCCCGTACCCGAGAACACCGGTGTCGTACCCCCGCTGCTCACGACCCTGCGCGGCGACGTGTTACGCGAGATGATCACTTCCGAGACCGCAGAGATCGATCCGCGTTTCGCAACGCGAGTCGGCGATCTGCAGCCGGCCGACGCCTCGTCGGAGTTCGGCGAAGTCGGCACGCGGGGCGCGACCCTCGCCGACGACTTCGAGGAGTTGACCTTCGGCAAACCCGCAGCAGTCACGGTCGAGGGCCACGACGGCCCCCCTGTCGGTTTCGAAGGCCGCCCGGCCGTCATGACCGCGGGAATCGTCGACGACCGCGGGATGGTCGACGACGTTGTCGGCGACACTCTTCCAGCGGTTGCGGCATCGGTATCCACTCCGACCATCGCCGATGATGCGCCCACGTGTCTCACCGCGGCGATCCCCGACGCACCGTCGGTGCACATTCCCGATATCGCAGTTGGCGACGATGTCGCATCGATCCAGATCGAGGCGCTCGACGGTGCGGACGCCGCGTCGCAGCTCGGCGAGGACGACTTCCGTATCGCCGAATCAGCCGAGTCCGACCTCGATGCGTTGGCCGAAAACGACACCCTGCCTGACGACGTGGGAATGTGACGATGGACGTCTATCGCAGCGGGGTGACGAGCGCGCCGCTACACGAAACGAAACGACGCGATGATGTCGACGAACGTTGCGCCGATTCGATCCATCGTTTCAGTCGCCGCCGTTGCGGTGATCTGAAAGAAGTCGACCGTCTTGCCCCCACCTTCGACGGGAGCAAAGAACAAGGCGTGCAGTTGTGCGATCGCACGACCCGTCTTGGGTGCGTTCATTTCAGCGCCGCGCAGATGCACGATGTTGTCTCCGAACCGCACGAGTTGTTGGGCGACGACTTTCGCGTCGGGTGTGTCGCGAGCGATGCGTTCCCAGGTGAGTTTCGCCGCGCGCTCGAAATCGACCGCCCTCGGGACGCGGTCATGGCTGATGAGCAAGTTCGCGAAGAAGCCGTCGAGTTCGGTCAGCGGCCGAACCATTGCCAACGCGAATGCGGCCTCGTCGACAACCCAACCCTTCGGAATCGCGAACACGAAGCCTGGAACCGGGCGCACGATCGACGAAGGGTGCACAACGACACGACTCGTCGCGGTCTCGCGTCGAACGCTTTTCGGTGTCCCCGAATCACCGGCCACCGCGACAGGGTAGAGCCTTTCGCTGGTGTGGCGCGCCGACAGGTCGGACAAAAGGTCGACTGACGATGGGTTGGGGTTTCCTGGGAGATGTGGTCGACACCGTCGGCGATGCGGCCGGCTCGGTGGTGGACGCGGCGACCGAGGTCGTCGACACCGTGGTGGACACCGTTGAAACCGTTGCTGGGTCAGCCGCCGACGCCGTTGACGATTATGTCTTCGACACCGTCGATTACGTCACCGGTGGCGTCGTCAATATCGATTGGGATGGCGGCAACTTCAGCGCCGGCTTCGGGATCCGAGGCGTCGCGTCGGCTGGCGTCAAGGTCGGCGAGGACGGGGTAGGTGCGTATCAGGATTCATTGGTGTCGAGCGCGTCGTTCGATGTCAGTGGTGACGGTCTCGACCTCTCCGCAAGCGCGGGGATTCCGCTCGGGCCGTTGCCCTACGCGGAGACACACGTCGAGGTGTCGTCCGACGGTTCGGTCGAGGTCGACGGACGTTGGCAGGGAACCATCCCGACTCCAGTTGGACTGTTGAGCAGCCAAGGCGAGTACGAGTTCCAACGGACTCCCGATGGCGCTTGGGCCGCCGGCATCGACGCCGAGGCGACGCTGCTGATGCCCAGTGGGACTTACGTCGGCGGCGGCGTTTCGGTCCATCATGTCGAGACAGCCGACGGCGACAGCATGACCTCCGTCGGCGTCAAAGGAGTCGTCGGCGAGAAGGGTGTGGGCGAAGTCGGGGGCGGCATCGGCTATCAGCACATCGAGCAAGACGGCGTCGAAGTCGACATCGTGACGGGCGAGGGGTACGCGTCGGGCTTCGGACTCAAGGTCGAAGGCGAAGCCGGCTACACGCGAATCGAAACCGAAGACGGCACAACGGTCGAGCATTTCGAAGCCAGTGGATCCGCCGAGGGCTACGGAATGTCGGCGTCGGCGGAAGCCGAGTACGCCGCGGTGACGGTCGACGGCGAGACCCAGAGTGAGTGGAACACCGATACATCGTTCGACGGAGGGTTGCTCGAGGACGCCATTGGCAACCTCGGGAGCGGCTCGATCACGCCGACCGCGGCGGCCACAGCCGGCGTGACTGCGACGCAGTCTCCGACTTCGACTCCCGAACTGGGACAGCCGCGAATCGCGGCTGATCTCGGCCCGATCGATTCGGTCGGCGACCTGGGAGCGGCGCCCGCGTTGCCTGAGCCTGCGTTCATCGAACCGGGACCTGACGAATTCGATACGCGTCTCGATGCGATCGATGCGATCGACGACCAGTTGACCAACGACATCTTCGACGGCGAATAGCCATCGACCACAGTGGAGGAACCGCAATGGCATTCGATTTCGACGACGCACTCAACGCTGGCAAGAGCTTGCTGGGCGGCGGAGACGACGACAGCGGCGGCGACGACGACAGCGAAGGCGGCGGCCTGCTCGACTCACTCGTCGGCGGCGCCAAAGGCCTCTTCGGCGGCGGAGACGACGACAACGGCAACGACGACGACAGCGAAGGCGGCGGCCTGCTCGACTCACTCGTCGGCGGCGCCAAAGGCCTCTTCGGCGGCGGAGACGACGACAACGGCAACGACGACGGCGGCGGCCTTGCCGACTCGTTGATCGGCGCCGGCAAGAACCTGCTCGGTTTCGGCGACGACGACGGCGCCGGAGCCCCGGCGGTCGGTGCTGCGGGGAACGCTGGCGCGACGCCGGCAGCCGCGGCCGTCGTCGCCGGGTCGGCCCAGCTGTCCCAGGTCTCGATCAGCGACGACATCGTGATGATGTCGGATGCGAACACCGTTGCAGCAACACCCGTCGGCGCATCGACACCGGCGGGTACCGACGTCGCGGCGCCCCAGCCCGCCGACGCGGCGACAACGGCCTTCGTAGCCGACCCGATCGCTCAAGCCGGCGCGGACAATACGGCGGTCGACCACGCGCCGCCGGAGGTTCCGATGCCGGAGGCCGAGATTGCCACGGTGCCGGAGCCGACGTTCGACGAACGTATCGAGATCGCCGACACGATGGAAGACTCCCTCACCGACGACTTGTTCGAAGGGCTCGAGTGAGTCCCGCCAGCAGCGGTGGCAGATGATCGACCGGCGACCATGAATCTCGCGAGGCCATGACAACAACCACGACCAACACGACGGCACCCGACATCCTCGAGTCCGCGATCGCGGAACTCCTGACCCTCCTCGCCGCAAATCAGCGCGCCGACTTGATCGATCGCGTCAACGCCGCTTCGGCGAGATTGAAACGACCCAGCACGATCTTGTGTGTCGTCGGCGAGTTCAAACAGGGAAAGAGTTCGCTGGTCAACGCGTTGCTCGGTTCGGCGGCCTGCCCCGTCGACGACGACCTCGCCACCTCCGCAATCACGCTCGTGCGTTACGGCGACGAACCCGGAGCGGTCGTTCGACGCACGGTCGATGGTCAAGCGGTCGCCGAACGTGTGGCGATCGAGGACCTGTCGTCGTGGTGTTCTGAGCGCGGGAACCCCGAAAACCACAAAGGGGTGCAACGGGTCGAGCTTGCCATGCCGAGCGCGATGCTGAAGCAGGGCCTGATGATCGTCGACACGCCGGGAATGGGCGGTCTTGGCGCCGGGCATGCTGCCGCGACCATGGCCTTTCTGCCGTTCGCCGATGGCTTGGTGCTCGTGTCGGATGCTTCGGCCGAGCTGAGCGCGCCCGAACTCGATTTCATGCGTCGCGCGACCGAGCTGTGTCCGCTCGTCATGTTCGCTCAGACCAAGATCGATCTCTACCCCGCGTGGCAGCGCATCGTCGACATCAATCGCGCTCATCTCGCGAAACTCGGTGAGATCCCGATCGTTGCGGTCTCGAGCAAGCTCCGGCTCGATGCCATCGCCCGCAAGGATCGCGAACTCAACGTCGACAGTCGTTTCCCCGAGATGATCCAAGTCGTCGGCGAACGAGTGGTCGCTCCCGCCAAGGATTCGGCGCGCGCGCGTTCCGCGAACGATGTCGCGCAGATTGCGTCGATGCTGCGGAATGGGCTGCAGCAAGAAGCGGCCCTGCTGGCCGATCCCACGAAGATCCAGGCTTCGGTCGACGAACTCAACGCCGCCAAGGAGCGCCTCGACCACCTCCGGGGACCGGGCGCAAAGTGGTCGACCGTGTTGGCGGATCGGGTGACCGACCTCTCCGCCGCGGTGATGCACAACTTCCGCGGCGCGATGCGCGCCATCATGCGCGACTGCGACGAGCGGGCGGAGCAGTTGGGGGGCGGCGACCAGTGGGACGAACTCGTGCGCGATCTGCAAACCGATACCGCATCGGCGGTGACCGATGCATTCGTCGCAATCGAACAGGGTCGTCAGGCCATCCGGGCCGACATCGCAATGTTGCTCCAAGACGAGCAGATCGGATCCGAAGGTCGAGCTCGTCGACTCGGTGACGACATCGACATCAGCGACTTCTGGCGCGACAAAGCGATCGATCCGGAAGGCGACAAGAAAGGCAAGCTCGCACTCCAAAAGGGCCTCACGGGTCTGCGCGGCGCGCAAGGTGGAATGATGATGTTCGGCATGCTCGGGCAATTCCTTCCCGGCACCGCAGCCGTTCTGTTCGCTTCGAATCCCGTCTTGCTCGGCGCGGGCGCGGTGTTCGGTGGTTTCCAGTTGGCGGAGGATCGCAAGCGTCGTGTGACCCAACGTCGCCAAGCCGCCCGAACACAGATACGCCAGTTCGCCGACGACGTTCAGTTCGAACTCGGCGACCAGATCACGTCGCTCGTCCGCGATCTCCAACGCTCGCTCCGGGACGAGATTTCGGGGCGGTTGGCTGAGCTCCAGCGGACCTATACCGAAACTGCCCAACGCGCGCAGGAAACCGCGAAGCGAACCCAGGAGCAACAACAACAACGATCCGCGGAAGTCAAGCGACAACTCGACGTGCTGGCTCAGATCGAGCGCGGCGCGGGTTCGGCGACCGGGTCATGACCGCTCCGAACGCAGCAACCCAGGTGATTGCGCTCGTCAATGCGATCGCACCCGAACTCCGCGGCACGGTCCACGCCGAGCGCATCGCGGCCATTCAGGCTCGCATCGACGGACCACTGCGCGTTGCGATTGCCGGAAAGGTCAAGGCCGGCAAGTCAACGCTGTTGAACGCGCTCGTGGGGGAACGGCTTGCGCCGACCGATGCTGGGGAGTGCACACGAATCGTGTCGGTCTATCGCCGAGGAGCCGGATACGCGGTCGCTGCGCGCATGCGCACCGGAGAAGCGTCAACGCTGGCCTTTCAGCGACGAGATGGCGCATTGTCGATCAGCCTCGGCGATCTCTCCGAACGAGACATCGACCGCATCGAAGTCGAGTGGCCGGCAACCACCCTCGAACGAATGACCTTGATCGACACTCCCGGCCTCGCGTCGATCAACGACGAGAACTCGCGTCGGACCCGCGACTTCCTGGAGTACGACCACGAACGTCCGCCCGATGCGGACGCCGTGATCTATCTCATGCGCCACCTGCACAAATCCGATGTCGCGTTCCTCGACGCGTTCATGGACCGCTCGGTGACCGCGGCCTCACCGGTCAACACCGTCGCCGTTCTCTCGCGCGCCGACGAGATCGGAGCGGGTCGGCTCGACGCAATGGATTCAGCAATGCGAATCGCCCGCCGCTATCGCGACGAGGCCGCGGTGCGCGAGCTGACGTCGACCGTGGTTCCCGTGGCCGGTTTGCTCGCCGAAACCGGCCTGACCATGCGCGAGGACGAAGCCGCGGCGTTGCGCGCGCTCGCGGGTCACGAGGATGCCACGTTGGATCGGATGCTGCTCGGGGCCGACCAGCTGTGCGGGACCGCGACCGACCTCATCACGGTTGAGTCGCGGCGCGATCTGCTCGAACGATTCGGCATGTTCGGTATTCGGGTCGCAACCCATCTCGTCCGATCGAAGGGTCTTGCAACCGCGGCTCAGCTCGCTCCCGTGCTCGTCGAACAATCGGGAGTACCCCGGCTCCGCAAGGTGCTCGACGAGCAGTTCGGCCCGCGAGCGAAGGTGCTGCAGGCGCGATCCGCGTTGGTCGCACTACGTTCGCTTGCCCGCGACTTGCGCGCGAGTCACCCCGCCGTCGCCGATCGACTCGATCGGGAGTCGGAGCGGATCGAGGCGAGCTCAGTCGACTTCGCTCGAGCTCGGGCTGCGCACTTGGTTGCGTCGGGCTCGGTGGTCGTCCGCGACGACGAACGCTCCGACCTCGACCGAGTGCTCATGGCGGATGGCAACGGCGCGCTTGGCCTCGGCAAGGACGCGAGCCCGAGCTCGGTACAACAAGCTGCGCTGCGTGGGGTCGAGCGCTGGCGGTCGCGTGCGGGCGACCCGCTCGCCGCGCCCGCACTCGTCGAAGTGTTCGAGACAGCAGCTCGAACTTGCGAGTCGCTCTACGCAACGACCGGATAGGAGCGCATCGTGACAGCCAAGGTTCCGGACCCGCGGGTCCTCCAGTCCCGAGCCGGCGAATTGCGGGCCGAAGCCACGCGGCAGCGAACGTTGATGGCCGAACGGTTGGAGTCGGAGTGGGACGACGCGAGCTTCGTCAAGGTCACTGAGCTGAAG
>SXIR01000175.1 GCA_005772765.1 Actinomycetota bacterium | reverse complement strand
GGTCGCGTTGCGCGCGATCTTCAAGTGCATTCAGGACGGAAAACAAGCCGCGCTGCTGGTGCCGACGACACTGTTGGCCAGCCAACACGGTCAAACGTTCCGTGAGCGGTTCGCGAACTACCCCGTCCGGATCGAAGTGCTGTCGCGCTTTCTCACCGGGAAGGAGCAGACCGATGTGCTCGCTGCGGTGGCGGAAGGCGCGGTCGATCTCGTCGTCGGTACGCACCGACTGCTCTCGGAGGACGTCCGCTTCCAGGACCTCGGTTTACTCGTCGTCGACGAAGAGCAACGCTTCGGCGTGATGCACAAGGAACGCATCAAACAGATGAAGTCCGGTATCGACGTCCTGACGTTGTCGGCCACGCCGATTCCGCGCACCCTCGAACTGTCGCTCACCGGCATCCGCGACCTGTCGCTGGTCAACACGCCTCCCGAAGATCGCGTGCCGATCCTCACGTACGTCAACGAGTACGACGAACGTGCGGTCACCGAGGCCATTCGTCGCGAGCTCTTGCGCGAAGGCCAAGTGCTCTACGTGCACAACCGCGTGAAAGACATCCAGCACGTGGCCGACGACGTTCGCCACCTCGTTCCTGAAGCGCGCGTTGCAGTCGCGCACGGCCAGATGGACGAGGGCAGTCTTGAACGCGTGATCACCGCGTTCTGGGAACGCGAGCACGACGTGTTGGTGTGTACCACCATCGTCGAGTCCGGTCTCGACATGCCGACCGTCAACACGTTGGTGGTCGACCGCGCCGACCTCTTGGGGCTTTCGCAGATGTACCAGCTGCGTGGACGGGTCGGTCGCCGGGGCCAACGTGCCTACGCGTACCTGTTGTATCCGCGCGATCACCGCCTGAGCGAGGAGGCGTACGAGCGGCTGAAGACGATCGGCGAGTACACCGACCTTGGGAGCGGCTTCAAGATTGCGATGCGAGACCTCGAGATCCGCGGCGCCGGCACTCTGCTCGGCGCCGAACAGAGCGGTCACATTGCGGCGGTCGGCTTCGACCTCTACATGGAGATGGTCACCGAGGCGGTCGGGGAGCTCACGGGCCAACTTCCCGAGATTCCGACCGAGATCACCATCGACGTGCCGGTCGACGCCCACCTTCCGCGCGCCTACATCGAACGCGACGACGTGCGGATGGAGGCGTATCGCCGGCTCGCGGCAGTCACGACTGCCGCAGAAGTCGACGACCTCGCGGCCGAGTGGCACGATCGGTACGGCGAAGCGCCGGCAGCGGCCATGTCGTTGTTGGCAGTGGCTCGGCTACGGGTCGCGCTCGCGATTCGAGGGATCCGTGGCCTCTCGGTGCAAAAGGACCTCGTACGGATCGAAGGCTGGGAACTCAAGAAGAGCCACGAGATTCGTCTCCAGCGGCTGTCGGCGCGGGCGAAGATCCTCGACGACGTGGTGACCGTCCCGTTCGGGGTGCAGTCGGCGAAGTCGGGTGTCGGCGTCGTCGATGCCCTCGTGGCGATGCTCGATGAGGTGGCCCCGGTCGTGGCCACGGCCGCGGCGGGCTGACGTCGACACCCGACGCTGCGCCACCCGCCGGTAGCCTCGCCGCCACCATGAAACGGCTCATCGTGCTCTCGTTCCTCGCCGTCGCGGCCGCCGGACTCGGTGGCTGTCGCTCGGCCTCGCCCGCCATCACCGTCGACGGCGTCGACATCTCGATCGACGAGTTCGAGGCCCAACTGCGCGACCTGTCGCAGAGCGAGTACTTCCGCGCTCAGGCCCCCGATCTCTTCGTCGGCGACTGTGGACCGGAAGCTCCGACCGAGCCGGTTGATGCGGACGGGTTGGGCGAACTCGTCGACGCCGCACCGCCTCGCGACTGCCGGATTTCGGAATCGGGGGTGTCCCAGTGGGCGACGAACCGAATCTTGCTCGATCTGTACCTGGCCGAGGCCGAGCGTCGCGGGATCGAGGTCTCCGCGGACGAAGCCGAGGCGAGTCGATCAACGTTCCCGGAAGGCTTCTTTGTGGGGATGCCCGAAGCGTTCGCCGAACGCTGGATTCGCGAGAACGCCACGGTCACCGCATTGGCCCAGTCGCTCAGTGCTGACGACCCCACGGTCGATCCGGTCGCCGAACTCCAGGTCGAACTCGTTCGCAACGCCCAGATCGACCTCGACCCCCGCTACGGCGTCTGGGATCCGGCTGGCGGCGCGGTCAGTGTGATCGGTCTCGTTCCGCTGCGAGAGCGGGTTTCCGCGGGCGGCGACTGAGCCCGCGATGGCGCGGCTGACCGTCGTCGGACTCGGTCCGGCCGGGCTCGACCTCGTGTTGCCTGCCGGGCGCTCGGCAATCGAGGGTGCAACCCGCCGGTTCGTTCGAACGTGTCGGCATCCGGCAGTCGACGAACTCGAACAGGCAGGAGTGCGGTTCGATTCGTTCGATCACGTCTACGACCGCGAACCCGAACTCGATCGGGTGTACTCCGCGATCGTCGACGCCCTCGTCGATTCGGCGCCTGGCACGGTGTACGCCGTGCCGGGTAGCCCGGTCGTCGCGGAGCGCACGGTGGTGTTGTTGCGCGAGCGGCTCGGCGACGAACTCGAAGTGATCCCGGGCGTTTCGTTTGCCGATCTCGCGTGGGCGCGCTTGGGCGTCGACCCGCTCGCCGGGGCACGGGTGATCGACGCACGCAACATCTCCGTCGACGGAGCCGACGCGTCGGGCCGCCTGTTGCTCGCGCAATGTGACTCGGGCTTGGTGCTCTCCGACGTGAAACTCGCGCTGCTCGAAGTGCTCGACGCCGAACACGAAGTTGTCGTCTTGCAACGCCTGGGCCTGGTGGACGAACGCGTCGTGCGCATGCCGCTGGTCGATCTCGATCGCGGCTCGGTCAACGCCGATCACTTGACGAGCGTGTACGTCGACACCGGCGATCTCGCGGTCGGGCCCGAGTTGGCGCGGCTGTGGCGGATTACCCAACGATTGCGGGCCCCGGGCGGTTGCCCGTGGGACCAGAAGCAGACGCATCACTCGCTCGCTCGACACCTCCTCGAAGAGAGCTACGAGGTCGTGGAAGCCATCGAGCGACTGCCCGCGGATGCGCCCAAGTGCGACGACATCGACGACGCCGACTACGACGCGCTGGCAGACGAACTCGGTGACTTGTTGTTCCAGGCGATGATCCACTCGGCGCTCGCGGCCGAAGCGGGTGCGTTCACGATCGCCGATGTCGCGGCGGGTATTCATGACAAGTTGATTCGTCGTCACCCGCATGTGTTCGGCGACCTCGCGCTCGACTCGGCCGACGACGTCGTGCGGAGCTGGGAGCAGATCAAACGCTCCGAACACGGAGACGGCGCGGGTTCGCTCGTTGCGGGCATTGCAACGACGTTGCCCTCGCTGTTGTTGCTCCCGAAGCTCTATCGCAAGGCGGTGACGGTCGGGCTCGATCCTGCGGCCGCGGTCGACGATGCGCTCGCTGCGGCCGTCGCGGCCCGCGATGTCGGAGCGATCATCGAGGCGGCCGCGGCGTTGGCCTGGTCGCTGGATGTCGACCCCGAAGCGGCGGCGAAGAGCGCCGCGCAGCGCTACCGCGACCGCTTTGCGCAGATGGAGCGTCTCGCCGCCGAGCGAGGCGTCGAGCTCGACGCGGACACCGCCGCGGCACTCTGGGCCGACGCAACCCACTAGGCCGCCGAGGCCTTGTCTGGTGGCATGGGTGTCCATCTTGGGCACGGTTGCTCCGAATGGCGACGGTCGGGTGCGGCTTCGTAGGTTGGCGCTCGGGCGATAACGAACGAATGTTCCCGGTGTCGCTCCCGTCACAAACGTCTAGATTTTCCACATCAGTAACAGGGGCAACAGATGACCGTCATCGACAACGTCACCGGACGCGAGATCCTCGACAGCCGCGGCAAAATTGCAGTCAATTCAATCAAGCGCACGGCAGCTTTAAGTAACCCCCTAAACGATAGCGAGCGAAAAATAGGCGCCGTCTCACGGGTACCGATTTTTACCAAATTACACCAGGAGGTC
>SXIR01000174.1 GCA_005772765.1 Actinomycetota bacterium | reverse complement strand
GCGCCGATCGGTTCGAGCCGAACTTCGTCGCCGGCACCGAAACCCACCACGGCCGCGCCCACCATGGCGATCGCCACTGCGGCGCCGATGCGCACAGATGGTTGCAACGCGCCGAGCAACACTTCACCAACCGCGACGATCACGACATGGGTATAGAAGAGCACGACGACGATCGATGTCGATCCGTGACTCACGGCGAGAAAGAACAGAATCGACTCGAACCCGTACGCGACCACGCCCAGAGTGACCACAATCAGACGTTCGCCCTTGGCGGGCAGTGCCGGGCGCCGCAGCGCGAGTAGCACGCCCATCATGAGCACCCACGTGAGCGCGAATCGAACCGACAAGAACGCGGGAGTTCCAGCACCCGTGCGCTGCGCGGCTCGCCCCCACAACAACGTGTTCGCGAACGCGAACGCGCCGGCGACCGCCAGCACGATGTCGCGGCGCGCGCCGCGATTGGTCATCGGACGACCTCGAGCGCGATCGGTCGGCTCAGACGCCGGCGATCGCGCCGACGATCAGACCCAACGTGAACAGCCCCCCGGCCCGGCGTGTGAGCAGGAACGAGTGCGGCGCGAACCACAACGGCCACACCGGATTCGGTACCGGCGACTCGGCGGGCTTTGGCGCGTTGTACGTCGTCCACACTCGACGCAGCAACGGATACGACAACACGATCGCGAGGGTGGCGATGGGGAGCACCCGCACCGCGACCAGTCCACCGACCAGCAGGTAGAACGCGACGAACATGCCCTGTGTGACGCGGCGAGCGAGCGCATCGCCCAAAATGACCGGCAACGTGTTGGTGCCATCAGCTTGGTCCCATGGCGCTTTGTCGATGTGTTTGCCCATCAGCACCGTCGTGCACAAGATCGCGTACGGCAGTGAGGCCACCATCACCGCGCCGGGCGCGGTGCCGGTTGCGGCGTAGTAGCAGCCGCCGACCATCAACGGACCCCAGACCGCGACCACGGTCGGTTCGCCGAGCCCCCGTTTCTTCAATCGCAACGGTGGTGCCGTGTACGCCGCACTCAACACGAAGCCACCCACGGCGAACGCAACGATCCACCAGTCGCGCGCCAACGTGAGCACGATCATGATGCAGAGACAGATGGCGTTGACCATCAAGGCCAGCGACGCCAGCCCGCGTTTCGTGATCACGCCGGACAGCACAGGGTGGGGCGAGTACAAGTTGCGGGGATAGTCCTCGCGATCCGTGCCGACTTCGACGTCGAACAGATCGTTCATCAGGTTGTTCGCCATGTGCGCCAACAAGATCCCGGTCGCGGACAACGCGAACCAACCCCAGTGCACGTCGGCGTCGCGGAAGATCGCCAGCAACCCGGCCAACGCCGCGGCGACCAGGGTCATCGGGAACACACCCGCCCGAGTCAGATACAGCCACTTGCTCACCGGGTCGAGTCGGCCCTTCGGCGGATTCGTCGTCGCCAAGACGTAGAGCCACTTCTGCACGAGCCTCGGTTCGCGGTCGTGCTCATCGGGCGAGGCAGGCGAGACCGGTTGCGTCACAGTGGCCATCAGGTCAGGTTACCGACGCGCGACGATCGGCTCCCCGGACGTGGCGGGCCGAGCCCGGCCGCGATCGACCTGCGGAAATCGGACATCGCGCTGAATGTCCGATTTCCGCTCGACGCTGACGAAACGGTCGGGCACACTGCCGACGTGTTCCGAGATCCCGAAGCCTGTTGGCGGATCGCTCAACGTCGCGATGCCCGCTTCGACGGCCAGTTCATCGTCGCGGTGCGATCGACCCGGATCTACTGCCGACCCTCGTGTCCGGCAATGACGCCAAAGCGCCACAACGTTTCGTTCTTTCCCACCGCGGCTGCCGCCCAGTCGTCGGGCTACCGAGCATGCAAACGCTGCCGACCTGACGCGTCGCCCGGATCTCCCGACTGGAATCTGCGAGCCGACGCGGTCGCTCGAGCGATGCGACTCATCGCTGACGGCGTCGTCGACCGCGAGGGAGTGGGCGGGCTCGCCCGCCGCGTCGGCTACAGCGAGCGGCACTTGACCCGTCTGATGACCGAGGAACTCGGCGCCGGCCCCCTCGCCGTCGCGCGGGCACAGCGCGCCCAGACGGCCCGAACGTTGCTCGAATCGACCGATCTGACGATCACCGACGTCGCGTTTGCGGCGGGGTTCTCGAGCGTGCGCCAGTTCAACGACACGATGCGTGAGGTCTACGCCACCACGCCGACCGAGTTGCGCACGACGGCGCACCGCCGGGTTGCGCCACCGTCCGGTCGAATCGCGCTCCGGCTTCCGTTCCGACCGCCCTTCGCGGCCGACCACCTCTTCGGGTTCCTCGGTGCGCGCGCCATCAGCGGGATCGAGTGCTTCGACGGCACGACGTATGCGCGCACGCTGCAGCTTCCACGGGGCGGTGGCCACACCATCGTCGAGTCGCGGCCCGACCACCTCGCGGTAATCCTGCAACTCGACGACGTCAGCGACCTCGCGTCGGCGGTCCGGCGCCTGCGCGACACCTTCGACCTCGACGCCGACGCGGCAAGCAGCGATACTGCGCTCGCACGCGACCGAACGCTTCGCGAGCCGGTACGGCGCACCCCCGGCATGCGCGTCCCTGGATGTGCCGACCCGACCGAGCTCGCCGTGCGCGCAGTGCTCGGCCAGCAGATTTCGGTGCGCAGTGCCCGAACGCTGGCGCAACGGCTCGTCGCGGCGCTCGGCACGCCGGTCACCGCGAGCGACACCGACCTCACGCATTGCTTTCCTTCGGCCGCTCGGATCGCCGAATCGAATCTCGCCATGCTGGGCATGCCCGCGGCGCGCCGCAACGCGATCCGCAGTCTGGCGGCCGCGATCGCGGAAGGCGAGGTCGATCTGTCGCCCGGCGTCGATCGCGGCGCGGCGCGTGAGACGCTCCTCGGTGTCGCCGGTATCGGACCGTGGACCGCCGAGTACATCGCGCTACGAGCGTTGCGCGATCCCGACGCGTTCCTCGCGTCGGATCTCGGCGTTCGCCAAGGCGCCGCCCGACTCGGGATTCCGAATGCGGTCGGCGAACTCGAACGCCACTCGCAACGCTGGCGGCCGTGGCGGGCCTCCGCGCAGATGCATCTCTGGAACGCGCTCACCCCTTCGACCCAACGCCGACCTACGCCCACCCCGCGCAATCGCACAAGGACCGCGACATGAACATTGCTCACCTGGCCCGTCATCGAGGCCGATTCGGATCCTTCACCGTCGTTGTCGCCAACGATGTGGTCATTGCCGCGGGCTGGGAAGAACCCGACCGCCTGTTCGACCTCGTCCACCCGTCGCGTCGCCCCGCCACGGTCCGCGAACGCGCCGAACTCGGCGTCGTCACTGACGCGTTGCGGGCCTACGACCGCGGCGACGTCGAGGCCACCGATGACATCGACGTGGAGCAAGTCGCAGGTCCGTTCCACGAAGAGGTCCGCCGCCAACTGCGCGCGATCCCACCCGGGACGACCTGCAGCTATGCACAACTGGCTGCGGCCGCGGGTCGACCGTCTGCGGCTCGGGCCGCTGGAACTGCGTGTGCGCGCAACGCGATCGCGTTGTTCGTACCGTGCCACCGCGCGGTGGGGAGCGACGGAAACCTCCGCGGTTTCGCGTACGGCCTCGACCAAAAGCGGGCATTGCTCGCCCACGAGGCGCACGCTCGGGCTTCGGCGACGGTCGGTTCGTAGACTCGCTTCGTTCCCTCAAGGTCGGCGATCCGAGAGCACCCGAGCTCGCCGTCCACTCGAACCGTGCACGCGACACGAACGGTGCACGCGACCCAGGCGAGTTGCCATGACCAATGCTGCTACGAGTTCGAACCCGACGAGCCTCTCGGGAATCGACATCGACGACTTCTACGCGCTCGACGACCTCGTCAGCGACGAGGACCGCCTGTTGCGCGACACCGTGCGTCGATTCGTCGACGACAAGTTCCTTCCGGTCGTGGCCGACCATTTCGAAGCGGGAACGTTTCCGCGCGAGCTCATCCCCCAGATCGCCCAGATGGGGCTCTTGGGTTTGCACCTCGACGGTTACGGCTGCGCGGGTGCCTCGGCGACCGCCTACGGCATCGCGTGTCGCGAACTCGAGCGGGGCGACAGCGGGTTGCGCAGCTTCGTCTCGGTGCAGGGTTCGTTGTGCATGTTCCCGATCTGGAAGTACGGCAGCGAAGAGCAGAAGCACGACTGGCTGCCGGGCATGGCCGCGGGTGAGCTCATCGGATGTTTCGGACTCACCGAGCCCGACCACGGCAGCGATCCGGGATCGATGACCACCCGAGCACGCCGCGACGGCGAGGACTGGGTCCTCAACGGCGCGAAACGCTGGATCACGAATGCCGGTATCGCCGACCTCGCAATCGTCTGGGCGCAAACCGACGAAGGCGTGCGCGGTTTCGTCGTGCCGACCGATACCAAGGGCTTCGACGCGCGCACCATCGAGAAGAAGTTGTCGCTGCGGGCATCGGTCACCGGCGAGTTCTATCTCGACGATGTCCGCGTGCCCGAGCGGTTTCGACTCCCCGAAGCCGCAGGGTTGAAGGGACCGCTGTCGTGCCTGTCGGAAGCCCGGTACGGGATCGTGTGGGGCGCGGTCGGGGCGGGCCTGGCATGCCTGACCGCCGCCCGCGACTACGCGATCGGCCGACCCCAGTTCGATCGACCCATCGCCGGTTTCCAACTCACCCAGGCCAAGCTCGCCGAAATGCTCACGACGATGACGAACGCGTCGCTCCAAGCACATCGGCTCGGCCAGTTGAAAGAACTCGGACGTGCGAAGCCCGCGCACGTCTCGATGGCGAAGCGGTTCAACGTGCGCGCCGCGCTCGACACGGCACGAACCGCTCGAACGATCCTCGGCGCGAACGGCATCAGCCTCGAGTACCCCGTGATCCGTCACATGGTGAACCTCGAGTCGGTCTTGACCTACGAGGGCACCGAAGAGATTCACACGCTGGTGCTCGGGGAGACTGCGACCGGGTTGGCCGCCTACCGTTGACCGGGTGAACGAATCCACGCTGTTCCGCGACCCGCAACAACCGATTTCGATCCGCGTCGAAGATCTCCTGGCGCGCATGACTCTCGAAGAAAAGGTCGCGCAACTCGCGTGCACGTGGTCGACACAACTCGTTGATGACGACGCGTTTTCATTGCGGCGCGCCCAGCGTCATCTCGTCAACGGCATCGGCGAGGTGACGCGGATCGGTGCGTCAACCGGACTGCGCCCCAGCGGCAGTGCCGCGTTCGCCAACGAGATCCAGCGGTTCTGTGTCGACCACACCCGCCTCGGCATCCCCGCAATCGTGCACGAGGAGTCGACCGCGGGTCTCTGCGCGCGAGACGCCACGCAGTTCCCCCAAGCGATTGGCCTGGCCGCGACGTGGAACCCCGACCTCGTCGAACGAATGGGCGACGTGATCCGACGCCAGATGTTGGCCGTCGGGGCGCGCCACACGCTCGCACCGGTGCTCGACGTCGCGCGCGACCCCCGTTGGGGTCGAGTCGAGGAGACCTACGGCGAATCGGCGTACCTCGCTGGACGACTCGGGGTGGCGTACGTCCGCGGGTTGCAAACCTCGGACCCCAGGCTCGGGGTCGCCTGCACCGGCAAGCACTTCCTCGGCTACGGATTGTCCGAAGGCGGCATGAACCACGCCCCGGTGCATCTCGGGCCGCGCGAACTGCGCGAGGTGTTCGCCGAACCGTTCCGCTGCGCCATCAGCGAGGCTGGTCTCGCGACGATCATGAACGCCTACAACTCCGTCGACGGCTTGGCCTGCGGCGCCTCGAAGGCGATTCTCACCGACTTGTTGCGCGGGGAACTCGGCTTTACCGGTGCCGTCGTCGCCGACTACTTCACGACCGGTCTGCTGATGACCCATCACGCGATCGCAGCCGACGAAGGCGAAGCCGGTCAACGCGCGCTCGAAGCCGGGCTCGACATGGAACTTCCTGCGTTGCACTGCTACGGCGCGCCGCTGATCGAACGAGTCTTCGACGGCCGCCTCGACGAACGCATCGTCGACCGGTCGGTCCGCCGGGTCCTGTGGCTCAAGTTCGCGCTCGGACTCTTCGAAGCGCCGTACGTCGACGCCGAGGCGGCCGAGGCGATGTACGACACACCCGCAGATCGTTCGCTGGCCCGTCAACTCGCCGAACAATCGATTGTCCTTCTCGAAAACGACGGCGTGCTCCCGATCGAAACCGCGGGGCCGGTTGCGGTGATCGGACCGGGCGCCCACGACCCGCGTCTCCTCCAGGGTGACTACTCGTATCCGGCACACGCCGAAATCGTGTACGGCAACCAAGCGGCCAGCACCGGGGAGGGGTCGATCTTGCCCGCGAGCGGCGGCGCGTTTCGCCCGGGTCCGTACTTCCCGCCGAGCGTGACGCCCCTCGACGGGATCCGTGCCCTGCTCGGTCCTGATCGTGAGGTTCGCCACGCGTCGGGCGGAACCGTCCACGACGCATCCGACAACGACATCGCCGACGCGGTCACGGCCGCGACCGGCGCGGCGGTTGCGATCGTCGTGGTGGCGGGCCGTTCCGGCCTCCTCGCCGACTGCACCGTCGGTGAGTTCCGCGACGCGACCGACCTCGCGTTGACCGGTCGCCAACGCGAGCTCGTCGCGGCAGTGCACGCGACCGGCACGCCGACCGTTGTCGTCGTGATGAGCGGCCGCATCCACACGCTCGGCGACGTCGAACCGCACAGCAACGCCTTGGTATGGGCGACCCCGCTCGGCGAAGAAGGCGGAGCCGCCCTCGCCGACGTGCTGTTCGGACGAGTCGAACCGACAGGCCGATTGCCGATCTCGATTCCCCGATCGGTGGGCCAGATCCCGGTGCATCACGACCATCGTTCCGGCGGCGGCCGTTCGCAGATGCTGGGCAACTACACCGACTCCCCGACCACGCCCCGGTGGCCGTTCGGCCATGGACGCAGCTACTCCGAGGTCGCGTATCAAACGATCACCGCTGAGCCGTTCGCGAGCGACACGCCGACCACGGTGCGAATCACGGTTGCGAACCTCGGTCGTCGCCCGGTGACCGAGGTTGTGCAGTTGTACGCGCGCGACGTCGTCGCGCGCGTTGTTCGCCCGGTGCGCCAACTCGTCGGTTTCGTCAGAGTCGAGATCCCAGCCGGCGAACAACGAACCGCGACGTTCGTCGTCGACCCGACCCAGCTCGCGTACTACGACGAAGGAATGGACTTGGTGATCGAGCCGGGCGAGATCGAGTTCGCCTCCGGGCCCAACGCTGCAGAGACCGTCGTGACGACTCGCGTCATGCTGGAAGGCGCGGAACGCCAGATCGCGCCGAACGACCGGCGGCCGACAGCGGCAACGATCAGCTGACCGCCGCAACGAACGCGGCCGCGCGTTCGCGCCATTCCGCACGCGATGTCGCGGGGAACCACACCGGCGACCAGGTGACCCCCAGCGCCTCGAGCGCAGCGAGTTCGTCGCGAACCCGACCGAAGTCGAGGTCGCCCGCTCCGAAGTGGGTCAGGCTCATCGGGGCGCAGCAGATGTCGCTCGGGACCGGGCGGCCGAGCTCGGCGGCGCACTCGTGAAGGTATTCGACGCGCGTGCGCAGGTCGTCGAGCGATTCGATGGCAGGAGTCTTCAGCGCACCGGCTGCCGCCGCGGGGTTCGGAAACGGCATCCAACCCTGGCCGACTCGCGCCGCTCGCCGAATCGCCTGACGTGAGTTGCCGCCGATCCACAGCGGCGGGTGGGGCTGCGCCACCGGCTTCGGCCGCATCGTCGTGCCGCGGGACCGGTAGCGATCGGTCTCGACTTCCACTGCATCTTCGGTCCACACGCGGATGCACACCTCGATCGCTTCGTCGAGCAACTCGTTGCGGCGATCGAAATCGACACCGAGCGCGTTGAACTCCGATCGGAGATACCCGGCGGCAACGCCGAGTACGAGCCGTCCGGACGACAACACGTCGAGACTCAGCACGCTCTTGGCCGCGAGGAACGGGTTGCGGTAGGCGAGCACATAGATGTTCGTGAGGAGTCGAAGGCGCTCCGTCGCAGCAGCCGCGAACGCGAGGGCAACCATCGGTTCGAGCGCGTGATGACCGCCGGTCGCGAGCCACTTGGCATCGGGTGCGGGATGATCGGTCACGTAGACGGCCGCGTAGCCGAGGTCCTCGGCATGGCGGGCGCACTCGGTCACCGCCGCGCCACTGACGAACTCATCAGGCCGCTCGACGTGATCGATCGGGAGGCCCAACGCGAACTTCATCCCGACAATCGGCTCCGGATCATCGAAAACCGCAAGATGGCCAACAAGCGAGCGGCTCGCGCCGACTCGATCGTCGGATCGGGGGCGACGACGGGCGCGGGGTCGGGCGCGGTGCGCATCGCGTACATCGGGCGGTAGACGTCGAAGATGTGCAGACCGTAGCCCGCGCCGGTCGCCCACTTTCCGGTTAGCTCGTACCAGACCTTCGTCTTGCCGGCTCGGATCCACTGGAGCTGCTTGGGCAACACCATCGGGCTGGCGTAGTCATCGGGGCTGTCGACCGTGGGGTCCGCGTAGGTCCGCAGCGCTTGGATCTGCGCCCGCACTCCTTCCCGGGCCGTACGAAACACGCGACCGTGCTCGCACGAGTCGCACGCTCCGATGCCGGCGAAGTTGTTGTCGGTCCACACAACGATGCTGCAGCACGACGGGTTGGAGAACGCGCCGGTTTCGAGAATCGACTGTGCGAAAGCCACGTCACCGCGCACGCCTTCGGCCTCACCCTCTTCGAGAAACAACCGCGCAAGTTCATGGATCGACACCGTCAACGCCGGTTTCGAGTTCGAGGCCAGCGCCTTGCGAACCAGGTCATCGGCGTCGAGTGCGCTCGGGCCCATGATGGGGCTCGCGGCGGTTCGCGCGGCAGCAATCAACCACCTGGTTTCCTCGGCTTCAAGCTCTTGCACCCGAACCTCTGCGGCGGCCAGTTGCACGCGTGCATCGACGACAGCTCGGTGCGCCGCGCGGATCGCGTCGTCGTGGCGATCGAGCGCTCGTTCGGTCGCGCGCACATGGACGTCGGCGTCGTCGACGTCGCGTTTGACGGATGCGGTGCGAGTCGCGACGGCTTCTTGTTGCGCGTTGCGGAGTTCTTCGGCCCGCGAGAGATCGATGACCGAATCAGCATCGACGAGTGCGCCGATCGATTCGACCGACTCGATCGCGGGCGTCGCCTCGACGTACACGTCGATCGCTGCACGTTGCATCCGGCGTTCGTGGCGGTTGTCAGCACGGGCGGCGAGGTCGTGCCCGCGGCGGGCGACATCGACGCGGACCGCGAGGCGACGGCGGGTGACGAACAACGCCGGCAGGCGCTCCTCCGCGGCGGCGAGTTCGGCGTGCGCTTGCAAGACCGACATGGCCGCGGCGCGTTGGTCGAGCACCAACTGCCGACCCGAATCCTGGTCGTACGGACACGGCGGGGGCGGCGGACCGAGATCGGGAACGTAGGGCGGCGGAACCGGAGGAACACCGGGAACCGTCGGGGCCGGAGCGGTCGTGGCCGACGGATTGGGAGCCGCGAACCCCGTCGCCACCGCTCGCTCCGACGCGGCCGGAACCACGGACAAGGCGGTCAGCGCGACGAGCGCGCCAACCCAAACCCGCCGCGCCGATCCCATGCTCACATCGTCGGCGGACGCCGCACTGCGGTGGATGGGCCATTTGGCCCAGCCGCAGCGACGGGGGCGCGTCGAGCGGGTTAGTTCCGCGGCACCTTGCTCCACGGCACGTCGCGGTCGAGCCGAGGCTCGCCGGGCAGGCCGAGCACCCGCTCTCCGAGGATGTTGCGCATGATGTTGGTGGTCCCACCCTCGATCGAGTTGGCCTGCACGCGCAAGAACGCCTTGGTCGGCGACGACAGGTCGAGGGCGGTACTCGGACGGTCGAACGTGTACCCGTCGTAGAGGACCGAAGCCATCCCGCGCCGGTTCATCACCCAGTTCGCGATGCGCTGGTTGATGAGCGCCATGGCGAGCTTGCCGGTCGAGCCCTCGGGGCCGGGCGTGCCCTTCTTGCGGTTGCCCGAAGCCCGGATGTTGGTCAGGCGCAAGCACTCGGCGTCGACCCACAGCTTCATGAGCTCGTCACGCGCGACCGCGTCCGACGTGTCGCCCTCGCGCCACAGTCGCGTTGCCATGCCGATCAACCCCGAACCGCGCGGAGCGATCTGGCCGCCGATCGAGACACGCTCGTTCATCAGCGTGGTGAGCGACGCGTGCCACCCTTCGCCGACATCGCCAAGTCGTTGACTGTCGTGAATCCGAACGTCGGTGACGTAGACCTCGTTGAACTCTGCTTCTCCGGTGATCTGCACCAGTGGCCGAACGTCGACCCCGGGGTCGTGCATGTCGATGACAAACATCGTGAGACCCTTGTGCTTCACGGCCTCGGGATCGGTGCGGGCGATGATGATCCCGAATCGCGAAAGGTGCGCCAGCGTCGTCCACACCTTCTGCCCGTTGAGGATCCATTCGTCGCCGTCGCGCTCGGCGCGCATCGACAGCCCCGCGACGTCGCTTCCGGCGCCGGGTTCGGAGAACAGCTGGCACCA
This sequence comes from Actinomycetota bacterium, assembly GCA_005772765.1. Lineage (GTDB taxonomy): Bacteria > Actinomycetota > Acidimicrobiia > IMCC26256 > PALSA-610 > SXJQ01. The sequence continues at coordinate 7,192 of SXIR01000174.1, read as the reverse complement.
CACTTCCTCCGCCGTGAACAGTGGACGCAGGTACCGAACCTTTTGTTCGTCGCTGCCGTGGGTGACGACCGTCGGCGCGCACATCCCGTGACCGATTGGGTTCCGCCCGTAGGGCAACGGACCGTTGCGCTTCGAGATCGCCGCGTTGACGACGTTTTGCACCTTGGGCGACAGACCCAACCCTCCGAATCCTTCGGGGAAGTGGACCCATGCCAGGCCGAGGTCGTACTGCACCCCCAAGAACTCCTCGGCGGTGTGCGCGGCGGGCGGACACGTCGTGAACAACTCGTCGACCAGGGCGAGCACCTTGGCTTCGTCCGACATGAGATTCCCTTCGAGAAGACGAAACTTGACCGTTGGGTCAAGAGTAGGGATGGTCGGTCCCCGGGCGCCAACCCCCCGAGAGCGGGCGGCGAGTTGCCGACCCGAGTTGCCCGAGCCCTGGCCTGCACTCGCCCTGGCCAGCCCGGAGAGCGGCCAGCGACGGACGCCGCCAGGTCGATGGTGCGCGACGTGCCGTCCGAACGGACACATTCGTGCCGCATTGGCCTGCCCAGCTTGACACGGTATGGGTAGATCGGGTTTGATGCTCCGATGGATCCGGGGCGCCAGAGACGCCGTCGCGCGCGTCCGTTCGCGCTTGCGGTTGCGGCGGCGCTGACCGCCGTCGCCTGCGGACCGGCTCCGTCGACGAGCCCGCTGCACAGCGCAGCGTGTGCGCGCACCTTCGTTGCCGCGGCGGGTGGCGTCGTCACCGATGCCCGCATCAACGAAGCGTCGGGCATGGTCGCCTCCCGGACCCAACCGGGCGTCTTCTGGGTCCACAACGACTCCGGCGACAGCCCCCGGATCTTCGCGATCGACACCACCGGCGCAACCCGGGCGGTGTTCGAGGTCGCGGGCGCGACCGCAACCGACTGGGAAGACATCGCCATGGGCCCCGGCCCCGTCGCGGGCGTCGAGTACCTCTACATCGGCGACATCGGCGACAACTCGCGCAACCGCACCTCGATCCAGGTCTACCGGGTTCCCGAACCGACGGTGCCCACGGCCAACGGCACCTACACCCTCTCGGGAGCCGCCCGCCTGAACCTGACCTACCCCAACGGTGCTCGCAACGCCGAGTCGTTGCTCGTCGACCCGCGCAACGCCGAAATCACGGTCGTCATGAAACGCGTGTCGAACGAACCGATTCGCGTCTACCGCGCCCCCGCCAACTTGGCGGCCGGGTCGACCACGGCCATGATCGATGTCGGCGGACTTGCCCTCCCGGGAACAACTTCCAACGCGACCGGAATCGACATCACCCGGGACGCGCGCGCCATCACGCTGCGCACGTACGCGAACGTGTACGTCTACAACAACGCAAACCTCGGCACAGTGCAGAGTGCGCTGGCGACACTGCCGTGCGCCGCCAACACCCTCGCAGAAGCCCAGGGCGAAACCATCGCCATTCATGCCGACGACAACGGCTACACCACGCTCAGCGAAGGCACCAACCGTCCGTTGAACAACCACGACGTGTGACACGATCGTCGGATGCGCCGACGATCACCACTGCGTGGCCTCCGGAAGCGATTCGCAGCGCCGAACCTTCGCCGTCGCCGGATCACGATCAAGCGAGTGGCGCTGTTCGGCGCAGCCGCAGCGACCACGACCGCCGCGAGCCGCGCCGCAACCCGTCGGCATCGTCGAGATGCCCCTGTGGCGGCAGTGCGCGGTGACAGCTTCGGACGCAACGCCCGCTTGGCGCGCCTCGCTGGTTCGAGCATCAGCCGCCGGGCCTGGCACGAAGCACGTCGCACGTTCGCTGCGGCACCGCGCCGCGCCGAACTCGATGCCGCGCACCAACTGCGCACCGCCTCCGAAGTCGCCACCGCGCTCGGAGAGATGAAGGGCGCGTTGATGAAGCTCGGCCAGATGGCGAGCTACCTCGACGAGGCGATGCCCGCACCGATGCGCGAGGCGCTCGGCTCGCTCCAACAAGACGCGCCGCCGATGAGCGCCGAGTTGACTGCCCAGGTCGTTGTGGCGGAACTCGGCGACGCGCCCGAACGAGTCTTTGCGGAGTGGGACCCCGAACCGCTTGCGGCCGCGTCGATTGGTCAGGTACACCGAGCGATCACCCACGATGGGCGAGCCGTTGCCGTCAAGGTGCAGTACCCGGGAGTCGACCAGGCAATCCGGTCCGACCTCGAGACGACCGACCTGCTGTTCCGAGCGGTCGGACTGCTGTTTCCCGGACTCGACCCGAACGTTGTCGTCACCGAACTGCGGACGCGCCTCGTCGAGGAACTCGACTATCGCATCGAGGCAGCAAACCAACAGCTGTTCGCCGACTGGTATCGCGACCATCCGTTCATCCACGTTCCCGACGTGATTGCCGAGTTCTCGACTCAACGCGTGTTGACGACCGAACTCGCGAGCGGTTCGCGGTTCGACGAGGTCGTCGAATCCTGGTCAGCCGAGGAGAAGAACCTCGCCGCCGAAACGATCTTCCGGTTCGTGTTCCGCGGGATCTACCGCATCCACGCGTTCAACGGCGACCCGCATCCGGGCAACTACGTCTTCCGCCCGGGGGGACGCGTGACCTTTCTCGACTTCGGGTTGGTGAAGCGCTACGCCCCTGAAGAAGTCCAACTGTTCGAAGACTTGATCGTTGCAATGTGTTTGGAACACGACATCCCTCGGTTCCGAAATCTGATCGAGGGGGCGGGCATCCTGCGACTCGGGGCGGCGATCAGCGACGATCAGGTGCGCGATTACTTCGGCCATTTCTACGAGTTCGTGTTGCGCGACCGCGAGGTCACGTTCGACGCGGCGTACGCGTCGGGATCCGTACGCCAGATGTTCGACTTGTCGTCGCCGACCGCCGAAGTTGCCAGGGTTGCCAACGTCCCGAGTGCGTTCGTCGTGACCCAGCGCATCAACCTCGGGCTCCACGCTGTGCTCGCCAAACTCGACGCGACCGCGAACTGGCGACGCATCGCCGAGGAACTGTGGCCCTTCGTCGCCGGACCACCCTCGACCCGGCTCGGCGTCGAGGAAGCCGCGTGGCTCGCCCACGCCCACCCGCGCGCACGTTTCCCGGAGAGTTAGTTGCGGTATTCGCGGCCAACGCTCCGGGAAACAGGTAAGCGAGGCTCGCCCTCGGGGCAGTGTCGCAACCGGTTTCTAGGGTCGCCGCCATGGGAGAACGACGCGACCGCATCGACGAGACCCTCGAACGCCAGCACGGTGTGATCACTGCACGCCAAGTCGCCGAACTCGACGGCGACAGGAACCTGTGCTTTCGAAACGTCCGTAGCGGGCGTTGGCGAAGGTACGCCCGCGGCGTCTATCTGCTCGTCGGCGCGCCGTCCACCAACCGACAGCGTCTCGCGGCCGGCGTCTTCGCCAGCGGACCGATTGCGGGAGCTGGTCACGTCACCGCTGCGGCTCTGCACGGCATTCCCGGGTTCACGATCAGCAGCCCTGTCGACGTATCGATTCCCGATCATCAACGCACCACGAAACTGCCCGGGGTCCGACAGCGCAGGTCGAGCTGGATGGTCGACCATCACCTCACCGTCGTCGACGGCATCCCGACAACCACGGTGGCACGCACGTTGTTCGACCTGGCAGCTTCGCAACATCCCAAACGTGCCGAACGGGCGCTCGACAACGCACTCGGAGGCGGCATGGTGACGGTCGATCAATGCGAACGCGTCCTCAACGACATCGCACGATCTGGACGCAACGGAACGGTCCGATTCCGCCGATTCGTATTCGAACGAAGCGAGGGGTTCGCCTTTGGGGCATCCGAACTCGAACGACGTCTCTTCGACGTGTTGCGTGCATCCGGACTCCCCCTCCCAGAACCCCAGGTCGCTACCGGGACGGTCGGACGTCCCCTCGGAATCACCGACTACTGGTATCGCGCGTACGGCATACCGATCGAAGCCGATAGCCGTCGTCACCACACCGCGCTCCTCGACTGGGATCACGACCTCGATCGAGACAACGAGCGCATCGCCGAAGGTTCACGACCACCGTTGCGGTTCACGTGGCGGGCCGTCACCCAGCACCCTCAACGGGTCACGGCGCTCGTCGAGCAGGCCTTGCGCTCAGCGGGATGGCGCCCGCCGGACGACCTCTCCTGATTTCCCGGAGAGTTAGCTGCGGTTTTGGTAGCCAACGCTCCGGGAAACGGGTTCACGGTCGGCTGATGCTGCGCCACGTGCGCCATTGGATCCACAGCGTGAGCACGCACGCGAGCACCAGGCCCGCGAGGTTGATGCCCAGTTGCGCGGCTGCCGCCAACGCATCGGCAGCCTCCCCCGCCGCCAGCGCGACCCCGATGCCTGCGATTGCCGGAACCGTGGTCACGCTGATGAAGACACCGACGAGCGCACCCGCGCGACCTTCGGTCATCGACAACATCCCGACGACGCCGGCGAGCAACGCGATCATGAACGAGAGCGCCCCCGGGTCGAACACGAACCCGGTGAAGGGCAGAGTCGACGGGTCGAGGTCGTCCCCAACCAGGTCGAACACCTGGGCCAACCAGCCAACGGCGATGGACGCGACAACGCCCGCCGCGATGCCAGCGATCATCGTTGCCAGCGCACGCCCCGCGCGTCGGGGTCGACGGCGGAACAGCCAGAACGACAGCGCCGCGAGCGGCGAGAAATCGGGACCAACCACCATCGCTCCCACGATCAACACCGGCTGATCGAGCAACAGACCGATCCCGGCGATGAGCACGGCGATGACCATGAACGCGATGAAACTCGCGCTGAGCGCTTGCTCGTCACGCATCCGTGACTCGACTTCTTCCCAGACGACGGCGTCGCCCGTCAGACCGGGTGCGTCGCGTTCGGCGGTCGCGGCCGACGTCGAGATCGAGAACAGCACGTCCTCGACCACGATCGCGCCGACGTCGTCGAGTTCGAGGCGGCGCAAGCTGCGAATCACGTGATTCGCGCCTTCCCGAGCAAGATCGCACAGCACGAGATCACCAGGAGGGTCGACGCCGGCGCCTGGGAGCACAGCAAGGTGATGCGCGCCGGGCGCGGCACGCATCGCCGCGAGGACCTCGTCGGTCTGAGCGGGTGAACAATGGACGCGTAGGTGCAGCACGCGTCCGAGCGTAGGAGGGGCGTCAGCGCGGGTCGGCGACCCAGTTACCGTGGAATCCGTAGGGCACGCGGCGCGGCAGCTCGATCGCGGCGACCTCCGCACCGGCGAAGTCCTGCGCGTCGAGGATCACGAGTTCGCTGCGGCCTTCGCGAGCGTCGAACACGAGACCCATCACCCAGCCGCCGTCCTCGTCGCCGGCGCGCTCGGGATCGTTCACGAACACGAACTCGCCCGGGTGGCGGCCCGACCCGAAGTCATGCTGTTCTCGGCCGGAACGGGCGAAGTCGTGTTTGAAGATGCGCGTCGAACCGTACGGACCATCGCCATCGCCCGGGTTGCCCATCGCGAGTGTGTAGCCGTAGCGGTGGCGAGAACCCAGGTGAGCCTCGTTGATCCGACAGAAGTCCTGACCATCGTCGTCGAGCCGCTCGGTCGTCAACGCTCCGGCGTCGAGGTCGACCGTCCAACGCTCGAGCACGAGATCGTCGACTTCGGGGGCGACGTCGCCACCAATCGAGCGCATGCGCGGAACATCGACCACGACCCGATTGCCGTCGTCGTACGCGTTCATGGGATGGAAGCAGTAACAGGTCTCCGTGTCGACCCACCGCACGTCGGCATCGGTCCCGCCGCGCGGCATGATGCCGAGGCGAGCCCCGAACTCGGGCGCCCACCGGTACGGGAAACCGTTCGTTGCCGCCACCGCGAGGTCGAAGATGTACGGCTGATCGAAGAACAACACGTGGTCGTTGGTGATCGCGAAGTCGTGCATCGAGACCGGCCGCGGCAGCGTGACCGGTTCGCTCACCGTCACCGCGCCCGACGCGTCGATCACGTGGTAGTAGAGGTACGGCTCGACGAACCAGTACGAGAACCCGTGCAGATCACCGCTCACGGGATCGATCTTCGGGTGTGCGGTCAGGCCGTGCGGTAGATCACCGACCGACGGCGTGAACCGACCGAGCGTGGCCAGCTCCGGCGACATCTCGTAGGGGTAACAGCCTTCGGTCAGCGAGAGAATGCGGCCCGCATACCCGACGACGTTCGTGTTGCTGGCGTCATACAACGGTTGCGACGGTCCGGTTGGTGTCGGCTCACCGAACGCCGCCGCCACGTCGGCCGTGCGAACCCACCGATTGCGATACCAAGTCGCCTGCCCGTCACGCAGTTCGACGCCATGAATCATCCCGTTGCCCAAAAACCAGTGGAACGGATCTGGCGGCGCGCCCAGCGGGTTCGGACCGGTGCGCAGATAACGACCCGACAGCGGTGCCGGGATCTTGCCGCGCACCGTCAGCGCGAACTCGGTGATTTCCTCGTCGACCGGCGCGTAGTTGCCGGCCAGAAACGGGTTGGTTTCCGTCGTCGTCATTCCTGGAAACTAAAGGAGACGCCGACTCCGCGCAACGACACTCGTCACACGTCGGCTCAACCCACCGGGTCGGCTCGACACGGGTCGGCGCCACAGACCTCAGCGAATCGCCCGTCGGGTTGGAGCCAGGCACTCTTTTGCGTCTGCGCGGTCGCCATGCGGCGCGGATCTTCGTGGGAATCGGCACCTTCGGTCGGCGCGATGTTCACCGTTGGTGGCGCAGGAGTACCGCTGTCCCAGATCACCAGCACCGACGCGTCGGCGTCGCCATCTTCGACACACTCGAGACCCCACTGCGGCGCGACGTCGGGGAGTCGGCCCGCAGCGACTCCTGGGCACCGCAACCGAGCGCCGATCGTCCGCGCCTCGACCTCGGCGGCATAGGTCGAGACCTGGTGGTCGCCGAACGCGGCGTGCAACAACACTCGATGCTCCGGTGATCCTTCGTACGGATCATCGGTCATGTGGTGCGCATACCCATTGGCCTCGCCACGGTCCCACAACATCTGAATCAGGGAGATCGTGATCCCTCGCTCGATCACCGTCGGATACGACGGGTCGAACACGGCTCGATAGGTGTCCCAATCGACCGATCGTTGCAGCAGGGTCGAGTAGTTCATACCGGTGACACCGAGCACGGCACGTTTGATATCGGGCGACACGGCGACGAGCGCGCCGCCCATGATGCCGCCCTGGGAG
>SXIR01000173.1 GCA_005772765.1 Actinomycetota bacterium | reverse complement strand
GAAGGCCTGGCGAAACGCAAAGGCGAGCTTGATGATGCGGACCGACGCTTCCGGGTCGTCGCCGGTGACGTGGAAGATCGGCGCCTGCACGGCCTTGGCGATGTCGGTGCAATAGACGGTGGATCGACCGAACTCGGGCGCGGTGGTGAAACCCAACTGGTTGTTGACGACGATGTGCACGGTGCCGCCGACGTCGTAGCCCTTCAACTCCGACAGGTTCAGCGTCTCGGCGACGACCCCCTGTCCGGCGAACGCGGCGTCACCGTGGATGAGCACCGACAGGACCCGGCCCTGCGGATCGTCGCCGCCGAGCCGATCCTGCTTGGCTCGGGCGATGCCTTCGACCACCGGGTCGACCGCTTCGAGGTGGCTGGGGTTCGCGGCCATTGTGACGCTGAGCGTGCGGCCGTCGCGGGCGGTGTACTTACCGTGCGCGCCGAGGTGGTACTTCACGTCCCCCGAACCGCCGGGAACGCTGGGGTCGAGTTCGCCTTCGAACTCGCGGAAGATCTGGCCGTAGCTCTTGCCGATCACCGTGGCCAGCACGTTGAGACGACCCCGGTGGGCCATGCCGAAGACGACGTCGTCCATGTCGGCGGCGACGGCCTCTTCGAGGAGGAACTCGCACATCGGAATGAGCGTTTCGGCGCCTTCGAGCGAGAAGCGCTTCTGTCCGAGATACTTGGTGTGCAAGAACTTCTCGAACGCCTCGGCCGCGTTCAACGAGCGCAGCACCTGCAGTTTCGATTCGCGGTCGAGTTCCGTCCCGAACACGCCGTTGCCTTCGACTTGATCCTGAATCCAGTTCTTCTCTTCGTGCTCCATGATGTGCATGTACTCGACGCCGATCGTGCGGGCGTACGCGTTGCGGAGCACACCGAGGATGTCCCGCAGTGCCATGGTGCGCGACCCGCCGAGACCGCCGGTCGGGAACTCTCGATCGAGATCCCAGATCGACAGACCGTGGTGCTGGATGTCGAGTTCGGGGTGGGTCTTCGGTTCTTTGCGCGCGAGCGGGTCGAGGTTGGCGATCAAGTGGCCGCGCACGCGGTACATGTTGATGAGCTGTTGCACGTGGATCGCCTTTTCGGCGAGCGCCATCGTGTCGTCGATGGTGCCGGTGTCGCGGCTCCAGCGTGCCGGTTCGTAGGGCACGCCGATCGACGCGAACAGCTCGTCGTAGAATCCGAGTTCGCCGAGCAGCAACTTGTGGATCGTGCCCAAGAACTCGCCCGATTCGGCGCCTTGGATGATGCGATGGTCGTAGGTCGACGTCAGCGTCACGACCTTGCTCACGCCGAGGCGAGCAATCGTCTGCGGATCGGCGCCTTGGTACTCGGGCGGGTAATCGATCGAGCCCACGCCCACGATGACACCCTGGCCAGGCATGAGCCGCGGCACGGAATGGACCGTGCCGATCATGCCCGGGTTCGTGATCGAAACCGACGTACCGGCGAAGTCTTCGGCGGTGATCTTGCCGCTGCGTACCCGGCGCAACAGGTCCTCGTATGCCGCGTGGAAGCCGGCGAAGTCGAGGGTGTCGGCGGACTTGATGTTGGGCACGACGAGGGTACGCGAGCCGTCGCTGCGTTGTTGATCGACCGCGAGGCCGAGGTTGACGTGCGCGTGGCGCACCACGTTCGGAACGCTGTCGATCAACTCGAAGCTCGCGTTCATTCCCGGTACCTGGTGCAGGGCCCGGACGACTGCGTAGCCGATGATGTGGGTGAAGCTCACCTTGCCACCGCGCGACCGGGCCAGGTGGTTGTTCAGGATCGTGCGGTTGATCTCGAGCAACTTCGCCGGAACGGCGCGCACCGATGTGGCGGTCGGCACCGTGAGTGACGCCTCCATGTTCCGCACGATCGCGCCCGCCGCGCCCTTCAGGGCTTTCGGCGGATCCGCGACGGCCGCTGGCGTGACGTCGGTTGTCGGTGCGGCCGGTACGGCCGCGTCCGGTTCGGGTGCTGCGGCCGGTGTCGCGGTCACGCCGCGGGGGACGTAGTCCGCGAAGAATTCCTGCCAGGCGGGTGCCAGGGACGCCGGGTTTTCCTGCCAGCGTCGATACATCTCGTCGACGAGACCCGCGTTCGGTCCCGTGACGGTTGCGTCAGGGGCGGTGGCGGCAGACGTGGGCACGTGGGGGCCGGAGCGTTCGGGCACAACACTGGTATCGGTCATCGCGGTCGCCTTCTTCGGGAAGTCCGAATCCTCGGGGAGTCCAGATCGCGGAGGATCTGGGGGCGATGCTACGGATTCGATCGGCCCGCCGGTGCGAGTCGCAGCTAGGCGCGGACGAGTTCGGCGACTCGGAACGCGAGTTCGAGGCTCTGGCGGGCGTTGAGACGGGGGTCGCACGCGGTCTCGTAGCGCTCCTCGAGGTGTTCGCCGAGCACTTCGTCGCCGCCACCGAGGCACTCGGTGACGGCCTCCCCGGTCATCTCCAGGTGGACCCCACCGGGCCAGACGCCGACGTCGTGGCACGCCGTGAAGAACCCGGCGACTTCTGCAAGCACGTCGTCGAAGTGACGCGTCTTGTACCCACTTTCGTGCTGGAACGTGTTGCCGTGCATCGGGTCGCACGTCCATACGACAGGGTGGCCGGCCTGCTGCACGGCGCGCAGAAGCGGCGGAAGGGCGTCGCGCACTTTGCCCGCGCCCATGCGGCTGATCAAGACGAGCCGACCCGCCTCGCGGCGCGGATCGATTGCCTGACACAGCGCCACGACTTCTTCGGGTGTCACGGTCGGTCCGAGCTTCACGCCGATCGGGTTTTGCACGCCCGCGAGGAACTGTACGTGCGCGTGATCGAGTTGCCACCACGCTGGATGAAAG
>SXIR01000020.1 GCA_005772765.1 Actinomycetota bacterium | reverse complement strand
GAGCGCGAGCACCGCACGACGGCGAATCGCGGGCTTGTCGGTCGTGGCCTCGAGAATGACGGGCAGGGCGTGTGGGTCTCCGATCGCGCCCAGCGCGGCCACCGCGGCCTCACGGACGAGCGCGTCGGTATGGCTCGCGGCCGCTTCGCACAGCGGTTCGATCACCGCGGTATCGCCCGGTCGGCCGATCTCACCGAGTGCCCACGCGGCCATTTCGGCCACAAGCGCGTCCGCGTCTGCAAGCCGCCCCACCAATCCTGAGACCACGTTTCCCGGAGCGTTCGCTCGCTTTTCCGCAACGAACTCTCCGGGAAACGGGTCCTGGGTGGGGTGCGGGTGGGTGGAGGGGGCGAGTTCGCAGGCTCGGTGGCGGACGGACGGGTCGGGGTCGTCGAAGGCCAGCAGGATTGCTCGACGCGCGGCCGCCGCTCGCCCCCGGCGGACCAGGGCCCCGAGCGCAGCAGCCCGCACTCGCCGATCGGGGTCGTCGCGCAACGTCGATTCGAGGTCGGCCTGCGTGCCCGCGGGCCAGCGCTGCGCCCCGACTCCCAGGCCCACGATCGTTGCGGCGCGGGCAATCGGGTCGGTGGGCGGCACGGCTCCGACGCTACGCGCCCTGCACCCGACTCGGCTGGGGGTTCAGCTGACCACGCAGCGTGTCGAAGACAGAGGCATGCAACACGGGCGGTGGCGGGCCGTCGGCGGCTTGATGTCAGTTGGGCTGGCGGTCGCCGGCCTCTCGAGCGCGCTCGGCGCCCAACGTGCGCCGGCCGACACCCCGCCGCCCACCAGCGTTCCCGCCGCGACGACCAGTGCGCCTGCGGCCACGTCGGCGGCTCCGACGACCGCTGCGCCTTCGACATCGGGGGCCCCGACGACGACGGTCGCGGCCGCTCCTCGTCTGCTCGATCCCGAACCTGTCCCGGGCGACGCGCGCGCCGATGTTGCGGTGTTGCCAATCGGGCGGATCCGCATCCCGGCGATCGGACTCGATCACGAGATCTACGAAGGCATCTGGCTCACCGTGATCGATGTCGGTCCTGGCCACTGGCCCGGCACGCCGTTGCCCGGTCGATATGGCAACGCCGTGTTCGGCGGGCATCGAGTGACCCATTCACATCCGTTCCTCGACCTGGATCGCCTCGCCGTCGGCGACCGGATCGAGTTTTCCGTCAACGACGGCACGACGGCGATCTATGCGGTGACCGAACAACTCATCGTGGATCCGAGCGCGCTGTGGATCGTGGACCAGGCGCCCGGTCACACCGTGACATTGTTTGCGTGCCACCCGAAGGGCAGCGCCCGCCAACGGATCGTGATTCGGGCGGAGTTGCTGTCCGAACCCGTCGCCAGCTGATCGCCGCGCCGATCCCAGCCGATCCGCGACGATCCGCGACGCGTGAGCTGCGCTCGTCAGCCCGCGAGGCGAACGAGCAACAGCCAGATCCCGCCGAGCGACACGGCCGCGACGACGGCGATCACGGTGGCGAGCACCGCGGTGAGCGCCCCTGCGCTCGCCACAGCACTCACGCGACGGGCCGGGGTCGTCGGCGCCGGCGCCAAGCGCGCCATGTAGGCGGCCGGGCGGAGCGGTGGGCGGTTCGGGAGTGGCGGTCGACCGGCACGCGATGAGCTCGGGCGCGCCGCAACGACCCGCGCCGAAACGTGGGCGGTGGACGTGGCAGGCTGGCGAGCGACGAGCGTGGGCGGCACGGTCTCTCGTTCGGACAGCACCGCGAGGACTTGAGTGGACGAACACGATCACGATCCGATGGGCACCGATGCGAACGGCGCCGCGCTTCGATCGTCACTCGAAACGCCAGCGTCAGCGATCCCCGGGTCGGTGCCGTTGGGTGTCGACGCTCGGCCGAGACGGTCGCGTTGGCGTCTGGTTGCGGCGATCATGGGATGGGTCCTGCTCATCACCGCGGTGGTCGGAATCTGGGCGGCCCGGTGGATCCGCATCGACTACTACACCGAGGCGCCGGGCGATGCCGTCGCGGTGCAGCCGTTGGTCGAGATCGATGGGGCGCCGGCCTACGAAAGCGACGGGTCGTTCATGTTGCTCTACATCCGTCGGCGCGATCGGATCACGCTGCTGCGGTACTTCCAAGCCTGGCTCGATCCGGATATCGATGCGCAGGAGAAGGATTACAGCGAGCCGAACGAGTCGCCAGCCGAACTCGATGCCCTGTCCGAGTCGGACATGACGCGGGCGCAGTTCGCCGCGCGCAAACTGGCACTCGAACGCATTGGCGAACGGGTCGAAATTCTCGAAGGGCTCGTTGTCACCTCGGTGGTCAGCACACGTCCCGCGGCCGACGTGCTCGAACCCGGCGACGTGTTGTTGGCGATCGACGGGAAACCGGTCCTTCCCGGCGATCCCGACAACGTCTTCACGACGACGATTCGGTCGCGCGAGATCGGAGCATCGGTCGAGGTCACGTTCGAGCGCGACGGTGAGACACGGACCGAGGCGATCGAAACGGTGAGCAACGGAGGCAAGGGCGACAAGGAGTTCCCCGTCATTGGATTGCTCGCCGACGTGCGCTACGAGTACCCGTTCGACATCGCGTTCGGCGGCGAGATCGAGACGATCGGAGGTCCCTCCGCGGGATTGGCGATGACCTTGGCGTTGCTCGACGAACTGACCCCGGGAGAGTTGTCCGGTGGGGGAGACGTGGCGGTTACCGGGACGATCGATGTCGATGGCAGCGTCGGCAACGTCGGCCGGGTCGACCTCAAGGCGAAGGCCGCAGCACGGCGAGGTGCCGTGTTGATGCTCGTTCCCCGTTGTCATCCTCCGGCCGAACCCGATGCCTACGCGAGTCCCGACGACTACGCGCTCGCGCAGGATTTCAAGGAGTCGTGCGACGACGAGGTCCGACGGGCCGACGCGGCGGTCGACATCGTGATCGAGGTTGCGACCCTCGATGAGGCGCTCGATGCCTTGGCCGACCACGGTGGCGAACCGATTCCCGACGTGGCGGTCACGACGACGACGCAATCGGCGTGATCACGGGTCGCCGGCCGTTGTCGTCAGATCGAGGGCTACGTAGCGCTGCCTGACAACGGCTCGACAAGTTCGTGACCGCGTGCGCACCCCAGGCCCGGTATCGCACCTACGATGGGGCGCGCGCGGAGCGGGGCCGAGAGGATCACGATGAACGACGAGCGCCGACGCGCGATCACGAGCACTCCCCGGTTGAGCCCCGATGACATCGCCGGGCGGACCTTCTCGTCGTCGTTCCGAGGTATCGCCGAAGCCGAGGTCAAGGCGTTTCTCCGGCGTGCCGCCGACGAGCTCGCCGAGTCATTGGCCCGCGCAGCCGATCTCGAGCGGGCGCTCGCGCAGGCCGAGGTCGCGGCATCCGAGCCGCGCCGGTTCACCGACGAGGAACTGCTCGACCAACTCGGCGAAGAAACGGCGCGCCTGCTCCATGCGGCCCGCGACGCGGCCAAGGACATCCGCGAAAAGGCCGAAAGCAACGCGCAACGCATGGTGACCGAGGCGCAGGAGTCGTCCCAGGCCATGCGCGAGGAGGCCGAAACGGTGCTCGCAGTGCGGACGCGGGAGGCCGAGGCCACGGCGGAAGCGATCATCGAAGCGGCCGAACGCGACGCGCACGAAGTTCGCGCGGCCGGCGATCGCGCCGCTGAGGCGTTGCGGCTCGAGGCCGACAGCGAAGCTGCGACGATGCGGGCCGACGCGAGCCGGGTAGCCGAACTCCAGGTCGAAGACGCGCGCAACCGATCGCGAGAAATGGTCGAACACGCTCGCGAACTGCGCGAAAAGGTGCTGGCCGATCTGAGCCACCGCCGCACGTTGCTCACCGAGCAGATCGCCGAACTGCGCACCGGTCGCGAGAAGTTGCTCGAGGCCTACCGCGTCGTGAAACGGTCGTTTCTCGACGCGACCGAGGCGCTGGCCCACGTCGAGGGCCGCGCCGCGGTCGAGCGCCCCGATCCGGTCGACCCGGAGGTCATTGCCGCCGCGATGCGAGGTGAAGTGGGCTCGCTTGCCGACGACACCGCAGCCGAACTCGCCGACGAGGTCGATCGCGGCGATCTCGAGGAGTCCGACTCGGACGCACCCGAGCCCGCCGACCTCGGTGCGGATGCGACGGAAGCGGCACTCCCCGATCCCGACGACCTCTTTGCCCGCATCCGCGCGCAGCGCGCGGCCGACGACGCGCCCACGACGGGCACGCCCGGCGCAACCGATTCGACCGCGTCCACCGCGTCCACCGCGTCCACCGCGTCCACCGTGTCGGCCGAGCCTGCTGCCGAGGTCGACCCGGCGAATGCGGTCGAGCCGCGCGACGTCGACGATCGCGTTGACGGCGAAGGTGCTCCGGCATCGGAGCTCACAACGCCTTCGGGTCGAGCGGCGGCGGCAGTCGCCGATGCGGTCGACGGCGCGTTACGGGCAGCCAAGCGCATCGCCCAAGACGAACAGAATGCGGTGCTCGATGCGTTGCGACGCCACAAGGGCCGTCCTGATTCGGGCGCGGTGCTCCCGGCTCCGCGCGAACAGGCCAGTGCGTGGATTGTCGCGCTCAGCGACGCGGTCGCCACCGTGTATTCGCAAGGGTCGGCGTCGCTCGGCGGATCTGGTTCGGGCACCCTGGCCGTGGAGTTGGCTGCGGAGCTCGTGACGGGTGTTCTCGATCCGGTGCGCGCCCGATTCGCGCAGGCGATCGACGAGTCCGAAGATGCCAACGAGGCGATTGAGCGGCTGAACGCTCGTGCGCGGGAGTTCCGAACCCAACAGCTCGAGTCGACGCTCGGCGATCTCCTTGCCGGCGTGTATGCGCGTGGCGTGTACGACGCGGCACCATCGACCGCGATGTTGCAATGGGTCATCGCCGAATCAGGCTGTAGCGCAGACTGTGCCGACAACGCGCTCGAACCGGCGGCCAAGGGATCCGAGTTCCCGACCGGGCACCGCCATCCACCCGCGCATGTCGGTTGTCGGTGCTCGTTGACCACCACCGTTGTCGAGGTTCACGGATGACCTTCACGGCTGATGCTCCGCCGCCCCAACCACGCGGCGATCGGGTTGGCCCGTCGCGTGCCCCGCGGATTGCGCTCGCCGTCACGCTGGTCGTGGTGTTCGTTCTCGTCATGTCGTTACGAGCGATCGCGACGACGGTCACCGATTACGCATGGTTCGATCAGCTCGGGCGCGGCAGCATCTGGACGACGAAGCTGCGTGCGCAGCTGATCCCGGGGCTGATCGCAGGGCTCGGCGCTTTCGCCGCAACCTTCGCGAGCCTCACGATTGCGGAGCGCCTTGCGCCGACATTTCGTTTCCAAGGCCCAGAAGACGAGATCACTCACCGGTTCCGAACCGCTACCGCGCATTTCGCAGGGCGGTTGCGGGCAGGAGTCGCGGCGATCTTTGCGCTCGGTGTCGGCGCGAACGCCGCGGCCGAGTGGCGTAGCTGGCTCTTGTTCAACAACGCCGTCGATTTCGGCGTCGACGATCCGCAGTTCGGTCGCGACATCGGGTTCTACGTGTTTCGCCTTCCGTTCATCTCGACGACGCTGTCGCTCGCCTTCGGTGCGTTGACGATGACGTTCGTGCTGACGCTCGTCGCGCACTACCTGAACGGAGGGATCCGTTTCCAGGCCCCGTACTCGCGGGTCACGCCGCAGGTGAAAGCACATCTGTCGGTGCTGTTGGCCGTGATGGCCCTCGTGAAGATGGTCCAGTACTGGTTCGATCGCTACGAACTGGTCTTCTCGAAGCGAGGTGTCCGTCAGGGGGCGCTGTACACCGACGTGAAAGTGCAGCTGCCCGCGACCAACCTTTTGGTGATCATCGCGTTGATCGCTGCGGTCTTGTTCGTCGTGAACATCTGGCGCCGGGGTTGGTCGCTACCGATCATTGCGGTGTTGATGTGGGGGTTCGTCGCGATCGTCATCGGATCGATCTTCCCTGCCGCAACCCAGGAGTTCACGGTCAAGAGCAACGTGCGGTCGAAAGAACGCACCTACATCCAACGCAACATCGACGCGACGCGTACGGCGTTCGGGATCGCCGACGTGCAGACCGAGTCAGTCGACTTCGGTGAACGAACCGACCCCGACGATGTCGCTGGGACTGCAGACTTGCTCGACCTGACGCGGATCTGGGATCCCGACGCCCTGACCGCGCAGTTCAACGCGCAGCAGGCGTTTCGCGGTTACTACGGCTTTTCGAATCTGGATGTCGATCGCTATCGGTTCGGGTCCGACATCGAGACGGTGATCATCGGGACGCGCGAACTCAACGGCGAACTGCCGAACGACTCGTGGATCACCCGGCATCTGGCGTACACCCACGGGTCGGGTGTTGTCGTGGCGTCGGGTGACGATGTCGAGGAGAAGAGTGCCAGTTTCCGACTGGCCGGGATCCCGCCGGCCGGGCAACCCGAGGTTGCGATCGACCCTGACTACACCGGGGTGTACTTCGGTGAAGGGCTCGAATCCTTCGTCGTGGCGAACTCGAAAGAAAACGAGGTCGAAGGCACCGACGACGACGACGGCGACCAGCTTGCCGTGCAGTACCAAGGCAACGGTGGTGTGCGGGTCGGCGGCTTCGTCAACCAAGCGGCACTCGCGCTGCGCTTCTGGGATCGCAACTTGGTGTTGTCGTCGAGCATCACGTCCGACTCTCGGGTGATGTGGGTCCGCGACCCGCGCGAGCGGGTCGAGAAGGTCGCACCGTTCCTGCAAGCCGACGCCGACCCCTATCCCGCGATCATCGACGGTCGCATCGTCTGGATCGTCGACGGCTACACCACCACGAACCGTTATCCCTACTCACAGTCGCTGGCGACTGATACCACCGGGTTGCGGGGCGACCTGAACTATGTACGGAACGCCGTGAAGGCGACCGTCGACGCGTACGACGGATCGGTCCGTCTGTACGCGTGGGACCCAGACGACCCGATCCTGCGGGCGTGGATGAAGGTGTTTCCCGGGCTCGTCGATGACCGCTCCGAGATCAGCTCGGATCTCGAGGCCCACTTCCGATACCCGGCGGATCTGTTCGACGCGCAGACTCGTCGACTCGCGCAGTATCACGTGACCGACGCCGACGTGTTCTACGAGGCCAAACAGTTCTGGGCAATCGCCGCGACGGCGACGAACCCGCTCGCAGCGAGTGGCACCGAGTCGAACAGTTCGACCGCGACGACCGCTCCGGTCGGACCCGACGGCGGCGACAGCGCGCTCGCCGAGGTGGTTCCTTCGTCGCCGGCCGTGCCGTTGTACCAACTCTTGCGTCTTCCTGGCGAGCGTGCGCCGGAGTTCGTGCTCGCGCAGGCCTACGCGCCGACGGGTGCTCCGAACGTGCTGCGCTCGATGGTGTTCGCGCGCTCCGACCCCGGGAACTACGGCGAACTCGTGGTCACCCAGGTCGACGCCGACCTGCTCTCACCGGTTGCCGCGGGTCAGCGGATTCAGAACGACCAAGACATCTCGCGAGAGATCTCGCTCCTCCAGGGCAAGGGATCGACGCTCGACTTCGGTGAGATGCGATTGCTGCCGCTCGACGACAGCGTGTTGTACGTGCAGCCGATCTTCATCAAGGGCGAAGGGTCGTCGGCGTTCTTCACCCTGCTGGGGGTGGCCGTCAGCGACGGCAAGGCGTCGGTTCTCGAACCCACCTTCGAGCGGGCGCTGGCCTCGCTGTTCGGCGACGATCGCCCCGACCCCGGTGATCCCGGTGATCCTGGTGATCCCGGTGATCCTGGTGATCCCGGTGATCCGGACGACCCGGAGCTCACGGTCACCGAGCTGCTGCGTCTTGCCGATGCGGCGTTCGAGGCCGCCGACGCAGCCGGCGCCGAGGGCGACTACGAAGAACAGGGCAAGCAACTCGCTCGGGCCCGAGACCTGATCGAGCGGGCCCTCCTGGCTGGCGACCCCGACGCTGCGGATCCCGGCGACGGGGGCCCCGACACCACCCCGACCACGAGTCCCAATGGCGACGACTCGACTTCGACCACGGCGGTCGAAGCCGAACCCGCGAGCCTGCGCGGCGCCTGAGGCTTCGTGCCCGGCGGTCGAGCGCCGCCACCGACCAGTCTCGAGACCACACCGGCGCGGCTCGCTTGGGAATCCGTTGGCTGGATTGTTACTATCGCCGTAGTGGAAATCCCCCTTGGCGGTGTTTCCCGGCCGATGTTGGTGCGGGTCCGTCCGTCATTTTGGAGGCTGTGGTGACTACCACCGACAACGACCCGGCGAACCTCGATCTGGGCACCTACAAGCTCGGATGGAACGACGGCGACCAGTTCGTCTACCGCCCGCGCAAGGGCGTGAACGACACGATCGTCCGCGACATCTCGCATCACAAGTCCGAACCGGAGTGGATGACGAAGTTCCGGCTGAACTCGCTCACCCGGTTCGAGCGCAAGCCGATGCTTGCGTGGTTCGCCGACAACATGCCCGACATCGACTTCGATGACATCTACTACTACATCAAGCCGACCGACCATCAGGTCTCCGACTGGGACATGTTGCCCGAAGGGATGAAGGAGACCTACGAGAAGCTCGGCATCCCCGAAGCAGAGCGCAAGTTTCTCGCCGGGGTCACGGCGCAGTACGAATCCGAAGTCGTGTACCACAAGAATCGCGACGATCTCGAGGCGCTCGGGATCATCTTTTGCGACATGGACACCGCGGTTCGTGAGCATCCCGAGATCGTGCAGCGTTACATGGGCACGGTCATTCCGCCCGGTGACAACAAGTTCGCGGCGCTCAACAGCGCGGTGTGGAGTGGTGGCAGCTTCATCTACGTGCCGCCCGGTGTGCACGTCGACATGCCGCTCCAGGCCTATTTCCGGATCAACACCG
>SXIR01000019.1 GCA_005772765.1 Actinomycetota bacterium | reverse complement strand
GTGCCAGGTCATCATGCGCCTGCTCGAATCCGACGTCTACGCCCACCTTTGTGAAACGGCGACCGGACGAATCGAAACACCCGTCGAAATCAACGGAGGCGCTGCGATCGCGCTCTGGTTGACCGTCGAGGGATACCCGAGCACACCGCGCGTTGGGGATGTCATCTCCGGTTTGGACAAGGCGGAAGCGCACGACGAGGTCGTCGTGTTCCACGCCGGCACCAAACTCGACAGCGGCGAGTTGTGCACGAGCGGAGGCCGGGTGCTCTGCGTGACGGCCACCGGACCAGATCTCCGTCGAGCCCACGATCGCGCCTACGCCGCCGCCGCGGAGGTCGCTTGGCCGGGTCTGCATTACCGTCGTGACATCGGCGCGCAAGGGTTGGAGTCCACGTGATCCCGCGATATTCGCGACCAGAGATGGCCGCATTGTTCACCGACGCGGCCAAGTTCGGCGCCTGGCTCGAAATCGAGATCTTGGCCTGCGAAGCGTGGGCCGAGCTCGGTGTGATTCCGGTGGCCGACGCGAGCGCGATCCGCGCTCGCGCCGGATTCGACGTCGAGGCGGTACTGGAGCGGGAGCGAATCACCGATCACGACGTCGCCGCGTTCGTCGACGTGGTGCAAGAACGGGTTGGTCAACCGGCGGGTGCCTGGGTCCACTACGGGTTGACGTCGACCGATGTCGTCGACACCGCGCTGTCGTGGACGCTGGTACAAGCGACCGACCTCATCGCAGCAGCGGCTGGCGAACTCGAGCAAGTTCTGGTCGAACGGGCTCGCGAGTTTCGAGCGACACCGATGGTCGGGCGCACCCACGGGATCCACGCCGAGCCGACCACCTTCGGAGCGAAGTTGGCGCTGTGGGCCTTGCAGGTTCGTCGTGACCGGGTGCGAATCGCAGCGGCCCGGGCGTCGATCGCGGTCGGAAAGTTGAGCGGCGCGGTAGGGACCTATTCGAACATCGACCCGGCCGTCGAGCGGTTCGTGTGCAATCGCCTCGGGCTCCAACCGGTTCCCGCGACCCAAGTGCTCGCGCGCGATCGTCATGCCGAGTTGCTGTATGCGTGCACGTCGATCGGCGCCACGATCGAGTCGATTGCGCTCGAGATCCGCCACCTGCAACGCACCGAGGTGCGCGAGGCCGAGGAGCCGTTCGCCGAAGGCAAGCAGAAGGGCAGCTCGGCGATGCCGCACAAACGCAACCCGATCAAGAGCGAACAACTCTGCGGATTGGCGCGGATCTTGCGGGGAAACCTCGTGGCCGGATTCGAGAACGTGGCTCTTTGGCACGAGCGCGACATCAGCCACAGCTCGGTCGAGCGCGTAATCCTGGCGGATTCACTCACCTTGGCTCACTACATGCTCTTCCAAGCGCACCGACTCGTGCGTGGGCTACGCGTCTATCCGGAGCGGATGCGCGAGAACCTCGATGCCAGTTTCGGCCTGGTGTTCTCGCAGCCGGTGCTGCTCGCGTTGGTCGAAGCCGGCCTTCCCCGCGACGACGCGTACCGAATCGTGCAACGCAACGCGATGAACGCGTGGGAGACCCGCACGATGTTTCGCGAACTCCTCGACAAAGACCCCGACATCGCCGATCGCATCGATGCGGCTCGCCTCGATGCGGCGTTCGATCTCGACCGCGCCCTCGGAAACGTCGGGCAAACCTTCGATGCCCTCGCTGAGCTGGAGCAACCACTGTCGTGAGTGCGTCACCACTGAAACCCATCTATTCGGGCAAAGTCCGTGACCTGTACGAAGTCGATCACGGCACCATGCTCATGGTTGCCACCGATCGGATCTCCGTCTTCGACGTCGTGTTGCCCGACCTGGTCCCCGACAAGGGCCGCGTCCTCACCGCACTCTCGTCGTGGTGGTTCGAGCGCACGAGCGACATGATCACGAATCACGTCGTGTCGTCAGATCCCACCGACCTGCCCGAGGTCGCTGGGGAGTTCGCGGGCCGGGCGATGCTCGTGAAGGTGACCACGCCATTGCGGATGGAGTGCGTGGTTCGGGGTTACCTGTACGGCGGGGCCTGGACCGAGTACCGCGAACGTTCGACGATCGGCGGGTTCGCGGCCCCGAGCGGTCTTCGCGAGGCGGACCGGCTCGAGAAGCCACTGTTCACGCCGTCAACGAAAGCCGACACGGGCCACGACGAACCCCTCGACGAAGCCGAAGCGCGAGCGTTGATAGGCGATGATCGGTACGAAGCCGTTCGTGCGGCCTCGCTGGCGCTGTACGAGTTCGGTGCTCGACACGCTGAGAGTCGCGGCCTCGTGCTGGCGGACACGAAGTTCGAGTTCGGACTGCGTGACGATCAACTGATCTTGATCGACGAACTGATGACGCCCGACTCGTCGCGGTACTGGCCCGCCGACGGTTGGTCGCCTGGTACGTCGCCGCCGAGTTTCGACAAGCAATACGTCCGCGATCACATGATGGCGACGGGTTGGAACAAGGAACCGCCGGCGCCGTCGATGCCCGAAGCGGTGATCTCGAATACACGCGCGAAGTACATCGACGCGTACGAACTCATCACCGGGCTCTCTTTTGCTGACTGGTACTGAAGTCGCGACGGAGGCCGCGAGCGACCCGTTCGGATCGACCGAGCGGTGATCGGGCCGCGGTCTACGATCGGGCCATGGCGCTTTTCGAGGTTCTGATCGACATCGCGCATCTTCCGGGCGTGGCGGATCCGGCTGGCGCGACCGTCGAACGTGCCTTGCCCGCGCTGGGATACACGAATGTGTCGGACGTCAAGATCGCCAAGAGCATCCGACTCACGATCGACGCACCCACCGCCGAAGCCGCCGAAACCCAGGTCCGAGAGATGTGCGAGCGCATCCTCGCCAACCCCGTGATCGAGGACTATTCGCTTCGTATCTCCGAGACGACCTCGCCATGACGACCCGGGTCGGCGTTGTCCGCTTTCCGGGTACGAACTGTGACCTCGATGCCCAGTGGGCGTTCGAGCAACTCGGTGCTACGACCGAAATCCTCTGGCACGGCGACGCCTCGGTCGGTGCGGTCGACGCCGTCATCGTGCCGGGCGGATTCGCGCACGGCGACTATCTCCGTACCGGGGCAATCGCTCGATTCTCGCCCATCATGGACGCAGTCGCGGGGTTTGCCGCTGCGGGCGGCCCGGTCGTCGGTATCTGCAACGGTTTCCAGATTCTGTGTGAGGCCGGATTGTTGCCGGGCGCATTACAGAAGAACGCGGGCCTGAAGTTCATTTGCGACACGGTCGACGTCCGTGTTTCGACGACGACGACGGTGTTGACCAACTCCACCATCGTCGATCAAGTCCTGCGCATTCCGATCAACCATTTCGAAGGTAACTACACCTGCGCGGCGCGGACCCTCGACGAGCTCCGAGCCGACGATCGGATCGTCGTGCGCTATGTCGACAATCCCAATGGGTCACTCGACGACATTGCCGGAATCTGCAATGCCGGGCGCAACGTCGTCGGTCTCATGCCACACCCCGAGCGCGCATCCGACCTCCTGCTCGGCAGCGCCGACGGCAACTGCTTACTGGAATCGGTGTTGCACGCTGCGGGCGCGCGCGTCGCGTTGTGACCGCCTCGTAGCTCCGAGGCGGTCACGAACGACGACCGTCGGATTTGCTCAGGCGACGCCGGCGCGCTTCAGGACGTCGGCCGGGACGCCGACCTCGCGAAATGCTGCCTTGCTGATGCCCTTGCGGGCGGCATAACCCTTGGCGTACTTGACGAATCCCTTCTCCAATGCCGTCAGGTCCGGTCCGCCACCCGCCTGCATCGCCGCGAGTTCGACTTCGAGATCGCGTCGGCGCTGGATCAGCTCCACCTTGGCGATACCCGTCGCAGTCTTGAGGGCTTCGTTCGACTCGACGAGTTGGCGCTTGACGGTGTCGAGCGTTCGCTTGCGACCCCGCTTGGGCCGGTTGAGCTCGAGCGCTTCGAGGTAATTCGCCACCGCGCGTGATTGCTCGCGTCCGAGCGCGAGTGCTGCCTTGTGCTCGGGGGTCATTCCCTTTTTCTTCGTCCGCGCAGCCATGGGTTCTCCTTCGGTAAATGGTCCCCACTACGTCGTGCAATTCTTAGCACGGTCTTTCGCTATTGGTGCCATCGGCTATAGCGCTCGGCGGCGTTCGTCAGCGCTCGTTCACCGTGCACCGAGCCGCGTAGGCTCGGCTGCGTGGCGGAAGCGTTGCACCGACAGCTCGGGATGACCGACGACGAGTTCGCGGCCGTGATCGACGAACTCGGACGCGAGCCCAGCAGCCTCGAACTTGCGATGTACTCGGTGATGTGGAGCGAACACTGCTCCTACAAGTCCTCGAAGCCGCACCTCGGACGATTTCCGACCGAAGCGCCGTGGGTGATGGTCGGCCCGGGTGAGGGCGCTGGCGTGATCGACGTTGGTGATGGTCTTGCGGTTGCGATCCGAATCGAGAGCCACAACCACCCGAGCGCGGTTGAGCCCTATCAGGGAGCTGCGACCGGAGTCGGCGGGATCATTCGCGATGTGTTCTCGATGGGTGCGCGCCCGATCGCGCTCCTCGACCCCTTACGGTTCGGCCCGCTCGACGACCCGCGTACCCGCTATCTGTTCGAAGGTGTCGTGGCCGGCATCGCCGGATACGGCAATGCCGTCGGTGTGCCGACCGTTGGCGGCGAGGTCGTGTTCGACGACTGCTATCGCGGGAATCCGCTCGTCAATGTGTTCTGTCTCGGGCTGCTCGACCACGACGAATTGCAGTTGGCGATCGCGGGCGAACCGGGCAATTTGGCCGTGCTCCTCGGCAGCGGAACTGGCCGTGACGGCATCGGTGGTGCCAGCGTGCTGGCCAGTGCGAGCTTCGATGACGGAGCCGAAACGAAACGCCCGAGCGTGCAGGTCGGCGACCCGTTCGAAGAGAAGCGGCTGATCGAGGCGTGTCTCGAGTTGTACCGACGTTCGTTGGTGGTCGGTGTGCAAGACCTCGGCGCGGCCGGGCTTTCCTGCGCCGCGAGCGAAACCGCCGCCAAGGCCGGTGCGGGCATGGATGTCGATGTCGCCCGCATCGTTCGGCGCGAACGGGGGATGGATCCGGTCGAGTTGATGACGAGCGAGAGCCAGGAACGCATGCTCGCCATCGTCGATCCGGAGCAACTCGACGCAGTACTCGAGGTCGCCCGGCGCTGGGAGATTCGGGCGAGCGTCGTCGGTGTTGTCACCGATACCGGCCGGTTCCGTGTGTTCGACGGCCGATTCGACGCGATGGGCGTGCCCGGAGCCAACCCGACCCGACCCCTCGGCGACGTCGCACCGAGTGTCGATCCCGACGCACCCGCGATCGCCGATGTGCCGGTTGGCAGCCTCGGTGATGGTCCCGTGTATCACCGACCGTTGGCGCCGCCGTCCGATCTGGCCGCCCGCCAGAGCGACGACCCGCGTGTGGTGCTCACGTCCAAGTTTCCCGACGGCACCGACCTGTCGAACGAACTGCTGGCGTTGCTCGCAACGCCGACCCTCGCCGACAAGACCTGGGTGAGCCGCCAGTACGACCATCAACTCTTTTTGAACACGGTGGCCGGGCCCGGATCCGACGCGGCAGTCCTGCGGCTCAAGAACACGACGAAGGCGCTGGCGGTGAGCACCGACGGCAAGGCGCGGTTTTGCGCGCTCGACCCGCGCGTCGGCGGAGCGTTGGTTGTCCTCGAAGCCGCTCGCAACGTCGCGTGTGCGGGCGCGGTGCCCAAAGCACTCGTCAACTGTTTGAACTTCGGCAATCCCGAACAGCCCGAGATCATGTGGCAGTTCAGCGAAGTCGTCGACGGCATGAGCGATGCCTGCCGGGCGTTGGATCTGCCCGTGGTTGGCGGCAACGTGAGTTTCTACAACGAGAGCCGCGGTACCAACATCGATCCAACCCCGGTCGTCGGCGTGGTCGGTCTCATCGACGAGCTACGCACGCGGCCCCCGGCATCGACGCTGCGTGAGGGCGACGCCATCGTCGTGCTGGGTTCGACGGGCGCCGAACTCGGTGGGAGCGAATGGGCGACGACGGTGCACGGTCTGCG
>SXIR01000172.1 GCA_005772765.1 Actinomycetota bacterium | reverse complement strand
GTGGGTTCGTCGCTTAATCTTGGTGTTTTAGCCAAGCTAGCCTATATTCTGGCAGTGGCTGGGCCAAGCTCATTACCTCCGCGGGCACCGGCGAGATTCTTGGCGCGCACCTGATTGGCCCGCAGGTTACTGAGCTGCTGCCGGAGTTGACCCTCGCGGCTAACGCAGAGCTCACTATCGAAGAAATTGCGCGCAACGTGCACGCGCATCCGTCGCTCTCAGAGGTGGTGATGGAAGCAGCTCACGGCCTCGCTGGCGGTTACATTCACGCGTAACAGCGGTGACAAATGAAGTTGCGGGCGGGCGATACCGGAGATCTCAACCCTGCAAATACTTCTTCGGAATTTCCGCTCCTGCCACATAGTTAAGTTTGGCCAGATTGCACATCTGGTAAACGTTGATGCGGAAATCAGGGCAGGTGCTCACAAGCAGGTAGGCATCGGTTGCCGTGAAGCCATAGTCACGGATGAGCCAGTCCATCAAATGAAGTGTTGCCGTCTGCACGGCAACCTCAAGCGGCTTCGCGGCATGGACCGCGATCAGAGCTTCCGGCTTTTCAATGCGCATCCACGGTACTTGAGATTTTTTTAGCAGCTCAAAGCGCAACCGGACAGTGGCGCACGTTTCCGCCGCCGTGCCCGTAAACTCCGTATCGCCCTGGCTGGCATGCAACCGGTACCCGTCTTCGGGCGAGAACTCGACGTCGGCGGTGTAGCTGCGCGCCCGAGCCACGCCGGCTGCCGCCTCGGCCTTCACCTGGTCTTCGGTCATCTTCAGCTTCTTCTCCATATGAATCTTGGAGGTTGCGATGAAGACGTGGATTCGGCTGCGGTCCGCGTGTCGGATCGCTTCCCAGGCGCGGTCGATGTCCTTGAAGCCGGTGCGCGACAGACCGCAGATCACCGGACCGCGCACGGCGCGGGCAATCGCCTCGACCGATTCGAAGTCACCATCGGACGCGATCGGAAACCCGGCCTCAATGATGTCGACGCCGAGCCGGGCGAGTTGTTCGGCGATCTCGAGCTTCTCGGTGACATCGAGACTGATGCCCGGGCTCTGTTCACCGTCTCGCAACGTCGTGTCGAAGATTCGGACCTGGTCCATCGTGGGCTCCATTGTGATCGGGTCGTCGATCGGGAAGGTTGGCGGGTAGGCGGTTGCGCCGATTTCGGGCAACAAAAAACGCCCGGGCCATACGGCCGGGGCGTGTCCCGCGAGCACCTGACGGCACTCGCGGCTACATAAGGAGGAGGCTCGAGCAGCGGGTGGCGGCAATCTCCATGTTCATAGCGCTCTCACTGTATCGGCATTTTCGTCGCTCCGACCAACTTTTCGGCCCGGAAGGCCTTCGGTCCCGACGCTAGGCCTCGATCGCAGCGATGAGACGGGCCTGCGCAATCGGGACGAGGCGGGAGATCCGGGTGGCCTCGGCCGCGCAGGTGATCGCAACGTCGTCGCACGCCGTCTCGATCCGGGCACCGCTCCAGCCCTCGGTGCGAAGGGCGAGTTCGTCGAGGTCCACATCGTCGGCCAGGGGCCGACTCCCAAGGTGAACGGCGAAGATCGCCCGGCGCGCCTCGAGATCGGGCAGGGTGATTTCGATGTGTCGATCGAACCGCCCGGGCCGGATCACCGCGGGATCGAGCTCGCCGTACGCATTCGTCGCGGCCATCACGACGAGTCCACGCTCGTCGCGGTACTCCTCGAGCGAGGCCAACAGTTGGTTGGTCACGCGGCGATACTCGACGTGGTGCTCGTCACCACGGTTCGCCGCGATCGAGTCGAACTCGTCGAAGAACAGGATGCAGGGCGTGTGCTTGCGCGCGAAAGCGAACGCACCGTCGACCTTGCCGGGTCCGGCGCCGATCCACTTGGACACGACATCGGCCGTACTCACATAGACGAAGTTGATCTTCATCTCGCCGGCACACGCTCGTGCGAGCAACGTCTTCCCCACGCCAGGCGCACCGTGCAACAACACTCCGTTCCAGTCGATCTCGTACTGGGCCGCAAGACCCGACGAGTCGAGGAGCAGAAGCAACGCAGTTCGCAGTTGTTCCTTGACGGACTCCATGCCACCGACGTCAGCGAACGTCGGCAGCGTCTCCGACCTCGCCACCTCGAGTCCAGTCACCTCGGATGTGGTCACCCCGGATTTGGACACCTCCGACTTGGTCACATCCGACTTGGTCACATCCGACTTGGTGGATGCGGTCGACCGCTTGGACGCGGCACGAGCGGAGCTCGACCCTGCCGATGCGCCGACCGCCGCTGCGTTCCCGGCGACCACCTCGGTCTCGACCGCATGTTGGGTCACGACGACTCGCCACAGCGCGAACGCGGTCAGCAGCACGAGCAGCATGATCACGATCAACGCGATGAGCACAGCCCCCGACTCCACCGGTGCAGTCTGCCGTAGATCAGCCGAGCGAGATCGCCCGGGCGTCGAGAATGCCGGGCCGATCGCGCAACGCGGCCACCACGGCGCCGGGAACTTCGCGACCGGTGGAGATCGCCATCATCGCGGCCTCGCCACTCGGGGAGCGACCGACATCCATGTCGTCGATGTTCACCCCGGCATCGCCGAGGACGGTGCCGACCATTCCGATGATCCCGGGGACGTCGGAGTTGCGCACGACCAGCATGTGCGACGACGGCGGGAGGTCGACGATGTGTTCGTCGATCCCGACGATTCGGGAGGCGTCGTTCTTGCCGTACAGCGTGCCTGCGACATGGACGGGACGATCGCCGGCGACGCCGCGTACCGAGATGAGGTTCACATAGTCCCGTGCGGTCGAGGTCTTGGTCTCACGCACGCTGATACCCCGCGCCTGCGCAAGTTGGGGCGCGTTGACGAAGGTCACCGGTTCTTCGACCACGGGACCGAGAACACCGCGCAGCACCGACAAGGTCAGGACCCGACAGTCGTAGTCGGCAATGGCTCCCTCGTATTCGATGTCGATCGTGGCAACGACACCGCCGGCCAATCCGGCGAACAGGCGGCCGAGCCGCTCCGCCAGGGCGAGGAACGGTCGCACCGTGTTGCTCGCTTCGGATGCCGCCACGTTGACGGCGAAGGGCACGAAGTCGCCGTTCAGCGCAAGCTGGACTTGTTCGGCGATCGTCACACCCGCCTTGTCCTGGGCCTCGGCCGTCGACGCACCGAGGTGCGGCGTCACCACGACCGACGGCAGTCCGAACAGCGGCGACTCGGTCGTCGGTTCGGTCGCGAAGACATCGAGCGCCGCTCCCGCGACCTGACCGGCCTGCACCGCCGCGGCGAGACCTGCCTCGTCGATGATGCCACCCCGGCCTACGTTGACAATGCGCAAACCCGGCTTCGCCTGCGCAAAGACCTCGGCATTGAGCATGCCGACGGTCTCGGGGGTCTTGACCGCGTGCACCGTGAGAAAGTCGCTTTCGGCGACGAGCGACGCGAGGTCGGGCACGAGCCGCACGCCGATTTGGCGCGCCCGATCGGCCGAGACGTAGGGATCGAATGCAATGAGCGTCATGCCGAACGCGAGGCATCGTTGTGCGACGAGCACGCCGATGCGTCCGAGGCCGATGATGCCGATGGTCTTGCCATACAGCTCGACGCCTTCCCACTTGCTGCGTTCCCACTTGCCCGCGACCAGCGCGGCGTGGGCCTGCGGCACGTTTCTGGCCTGCGCCAACAACATCGCCATCGTGTGCTCGGCCGCCGACAGCACATTCGACTGCGGCGCGTTCACAACCATCACGCCGCGGCGCGTTGCCTCCTCGACATCGACATTGTCGAGTCCAATGCCGGCTCGGCCCACCACGATCAAGTCGCGTCCGGCCGCGAGGACGTCGGCAGTCACTTGGGTTGCAGAGCGGATCACAAGAGCGTGCGCGCCCTTCACCGCGGTCAGCAGTTCGTCAGCGCTCAGGCCGAGCTGTTCGTCGACGTCGAATCCGGCATTCGTCAACAGGTCGATACCGCTCGCGGCGAGTTGCTCGGTCACGAGAACACGCGTCATCGCGCGCCCCCGAGGATCTCGGCGATTCGGCCGACACCTTCACCCAGATCGTCGTCGCCGAGGGCGAACGACAATCGGGCGTATCCCGGAGCACCAAACGCTTCGCCAGGAACGATTGCGACCTTGGCCACGTCGAGGAGCACTTCGCAAAGGTCGAGGGTCGTGGCGACCGGGCGACCACCGACCGTCTTGCCGAGGATGCCGTCGAAACTCGGAAAGCAGTAAAACGCGCCTTGCGGCTCGAGGCAGGTCACCCCGGGTATCTCGGCGAGCAGTCGGTGCATCAGGCGCCCGCGTCGGTCGAAGGCCTCACGCATCGTTGCCACTGCGGAGAGATCGCCGGCGACTGCGGCAAGCGCGGCGGCCTGGGCAACATTTGCGACGTTGGAGGTCGAGTGGGACTGCAAGTTGTTGGCGGCCTTGATGACGTCGTCGGGCCCGATCATCCAACCGACGCGCCATCCGGTCATTGCGTACGTCTTGGCGACGCCGTTGAGCACGATGCACGTTTCGGCAAGTTCGGGAACGACCGTCGGCATCGACACATGGGTGTGGCCACCGAAGGTCAGGTGTTCGTAGATCTCGTCGGTGATCACCCAAATACCGTGCTCGACCGCCCAACGACCGATTGCCTCGATCTCATCCGGTGGGTAGACGGCGCCCGTCGGGTTCGACGGCGAGACGAAGAGCAACACCTTGGTGCGATCGGTTCGTGCTGCTTCGAGCTGGTCGACCGTGACTCGAAATCCCGAGGTTTCGTCCGTCGCGATGACGACGGCGACGCCGCCCGCGAGGGCAATGGCTTCGGGGTAGGTGGTCCAATACGGTGCCGGACAGATGACTTCGTCACCGGGGTCGCACAGGACCTGGAACGCGTTGTAGACGGCATGCTTGCCGCCGTTGGTGACGAGCACGTGACTCGCGGACACCGAGAAGCCACTGTCGCGTTTGGTCTTGACCGCGATCGCGTCGCGCAGCTCGGGAAGCCCGGGGGTCGGCGAGTACCGATGGAACCTCGGTTCGCGACAGGCCGCGGCTGCGGCCTCGACGATGTGCGCGGGCGTCGGGAAGTCGGGTTCGCCGGCGCCGAAGCCGATCACCGGTTCGCCGGCCGCCTTGAGCGCTTTCGCCTTGGCATCGACGGCGAGCGTCGCCGACTCGTTGATCGCGGCGATGCGCGCGGAAATCCGTGACACGGCTGGGGCTCCTTCTGGCCGGGGCGATCCGACCCGACAATGTTCGCACGCGAACGGTCGGGACCCCGCACCGTTTCCCCCAGGTTCGCCCTCGTCGAAAGTCGCTCGTCACCGGACCGCAGATCCCGGGGCCTCGGCCGCCAGCCGATCCGGAGGTGGGCGATCCCCTACCCTGAACCCGTCATGATCGCGGCTTGCCAGATTCGACGCGCCCTTGCATCGGCCGCCGTCGTCGCCGCCACCATGATCGGCGCAACGACGCCCGCGACCGCGGCGGACCCACCCCAAGACAGCGAAGCACCCCGAGCCTGGATCGTCGTCGATGCCGGGTCCGGGCGTGTGCTCGCAGCCGAGAACGCCCACGAAGCCCTCGAACCCGCGGGCCTGGCCAAGGTCATGACCGCGCTCGTTGCCGTCGAACGACTCCCAGAGGATGCCGAGGTCCGCGTGAGCGACCTTGCGGCCTCCCAACCGGCATCCAAACTCGGCGTCACCCCCGGTGAGGAGTTCGGTCTCGACGACACCATCGCCGCGCTCATGTTGGACTCGGCCAACGACATGTCGTACGCATTGGCCGAAACGGTCGGTGGTGACCTCGCCGGGTTCGACGAACTGCTCGACGCCACCGCCGATCGCTACGGCATGACCGACGCCGACCTCGGCGACCCGGCGGGCCTTTCGGGTGACGACGCGTTCGACGGCGGGCCGACCATGAGCGTGTTCGATGTCGCCGTCATGGTCCGCAACGCGCAGCGGGCGCTTCCGGTCGCGAAGTGGGCGGGGGTCCGCACCCACGAGTTCGACGGAGCGTCGGCGCGCTACGAGTTGGCGAATCACAACGAGATGTTGTCGGGTGGCGACCTCGAGACCGCGGGCGTCAACGGTTTCAAGACCGCCGGACAAGGGCTCGACGGTGGCGGACTCGCAGTGACCGCGACGCGCGGCAATCGCAACATCATCGCGGTTGTCTTGGGCGCGGACGACGTGTACGCCTGGGCGAGCTATCTGCTCGAACTCGGTTTCGAAACCGACCCCACCGACGGCACCGACGAGGTACTGCCTCCGGTGGCGGTGAGCGTGCGCGCGACTCGCGAACGCGACCGCGACGAATTCCTCGCGCTCGTCACCGGCCAACCATTGGGCACGCTGACGGCCACCACCGAAGCTGGCACGGAAGTAACGCCCTTTTCGACTGCGTCCACCATCACGCCACCCACCGCGATCGAGTCCCTCGACGGCGAACCGGTCGCGGCCGACCCTTCGGACGAGACCAACGATGGCGGAGGCGGCGGTTCGTTCACGACGGTGCTGCTGTTGTTCGTGGTCGTTGCAGTAACGGCGATCGTGGCTCGTCGCGAGCAGATCAAACGTCGACGCCGAGCGCGCGAACGTCTGCGTCGCGAACGCGCCGCGCTCATGCGGCGCGGGTCGCTGCCGGTCGTCGACGGGCGCTACCGAACAGGAACCCGCACCGGGAATCCCCCGCAAGCCCACGTTCGGCTGCGACGCATCGACGCCCCGCCCGAAGAGGATTGGGAAGACTGGTCCGGCTGGGACGACGAACCGCCGCGCTGACGACGCTCGGCTCGAATCGGCTCGAATTACCGCCGTCGCAATCGGCTCTTGTGAATCTCGAGCAACGCGAACAGCCCGACGCCCGCCGCGACGCAAACCGCCAGGTCCACGGCGCGCAGCGGTTCGAGATCCAAGAATCCACGCAGCGGCGAGTAGACCGCCAGCAGTTGCAGGATCGCGACAATGGCGATGATGCCGAGCATCACGGGGTTCGTGCGCCAACCGCGTTGGCGGAGCGATGCAGTACTCGATCGAGTCGCAAGCGCTTGGAAGATCTGCAGCACTGCGAGGCTCATGAAGATCATCGATTGCCACTCCGGTCGATCGGCTTCGTGGTATCCGATCCCCAGGGCCAGCGCGATCGCCCCGATCAGCACACCGGACCACACTGCTTGCACGCCGAGGCCATCAGCCCAGATGCTCATACCAGGTCGATTTGGGGCCCGACGCATGACTCCGCGCTCGGCAGGCTCGACGCCCATCGAAAGCCCGAGCAGTCCGTCGGTCATCAGGTTGAGCCACAACAACTGCAGCGGCAGGAGCGCCACTGCGGCGTCAACGGTGTCCCCGGTCACGAGAAACGGAATCGGCCATCCGACCATCACCACCATCTTGCCGATGTTTCCGGCCACGGCGAAACGCACGAAGCGTCGAAGGTTGTCGTAGATGACCCGGCCCTCTTCGACTGCTGCGACGATGGTCGCGAAGTTGTCGTCTCGGAGCACGACGTCGGCAGCCTCCTTCGAGACATCAGTTCCGGTGATACCCATCGCAACGCCGATGTCCGCGGTCTTCAAGGCTGGGGCATCGTTCACGCCATCACCGGTCATTGCGACGACGTGACCCGCGCGACGCAACGCCTCGACGATCCGCAGCTTGTGCTCGGGTGCCACACGGGCGAAGACGTCGACGTCCTCCACCGTCGATTTGAGCTCGCCGTCGTTCAGCCCTTCGAGTTCCACACCCGTCACGACTCGGTCTCGACGCGCGATTCCGAGATCGCGAGCGATCGCGAGTGCGGTCGCTGGATGGTCGCCGGTAATCATCACGGTCCGAATGCCGGCCGAAATGCACGTCGCCACCGAATCGCGCACTTCCGGCCGCGGCGGATCCACGATCGCGACCAGCCCGAGCAACACCAATTCCGACTCGTAGTCGACGTCATCGGATATCGCGCCAATCGTTCGAAACGCGACACCGAGCACCCGCCGACCGCTCCGAGCGAACTCGTCGTTCGCTTCGAGAACCCGGGAGCGCGCGGGATCGTCGAGCGGCACCACATTCGATCCGGTCCAGACGCCGGTTGCGTGAGCGAGCATGCCGTCGACCGCGCCCTTCACGAAGACAACCGCCCGATCACGAGGCAACGCGGCCAACGCCGTCGGCGCGTCCGCACCGAGTGACGGGTGCGCGGTGCTCATGCGTTTGCGCTCCGAGTCGAATGGTCGCTCAGCGCAGCGCGGCACCCGACTTCGTAGGTCGGCGACATCGATCCCGACTCGTTGCGCGGCGACCAGGAACGCGGTCTCCGTCGGATCGCCGATTGCAACGGTGTCGCCGTCCACGAATTGCAGGTCGGCGTCGTTACACAAACTGCCCGCCGCCACGACGGCGACTGCCGACGGATCGATGCGCATTTCGTCGTCGAGTGTCGAACGACCGGAGAACGTTTCGATCGCAGTCACGGTCATGACGTTCTGGGTCAGCGTGCCCGTCTTGTCGGAACAGATCACCGTGACCGAACCGAGCGTCTCCACGGCTGGAAGCTTGCGTATCAGCGCTTCTCGGTGCAGCATGCGTTGGGCGCCAATCGCCAACGTGAACGTGACGACGGCCGGCAGACCCTCTGGGATCACCGCGACCGCAACGCTGATCGCAGTCAGCACAAGATCGCCGAAATCCTCACCAGCCATTGCGCCGAGCGCCATCACGACCAGCGCCACGACCAAACCGCCAGCAGCCAACTGCTTGCCGACTCGATCGAGACGCTCCTGCAGCGGGGTCAAGCTGGCGGCGGCTTGGGCCAAGAGCGAAGCGATCTTGCCGAGTTCTGTTGTCATCCCGGTCGCGACGACGACACCGATTCCGCGGCCGTAGGTGATCTGAGTTCCGGTGTACGCGAGGTTCCGGCGATCGCCCAGCGCCGCGTCGGCGTCAACGACATCGACGATCTTGTCGACGGGTTCGGACTCGCCAGTGAGCGCGGCCTCTTGCGCGCGGAGTCCAGCGACCTCGATCAGACGCAAGTCGGCCGGCACGATGCTGCCGGCTTCGACGTGCACGATGTCGCCGACGACGAGTTCGCCCGCCGGAACTTCGCCGAGTCGTCCCGTTCGAGTCACTCGGACAACCGGCGCCGCCATGTCGCGCAGCGCCGCGATCGCGCGTTCGGCACGGAACTCCTGCACGAATCCGAGGACGCCAAACAGTATGACGATGGCGACAATCGCGCCGCCTTCGAGCACCTTGCCCAACGCGAACGACAATCCCGATGCCGCGATGAGGATCAACACCATCACCGCACGGAACTGATCGACGAACGTCGCGAGCGCGGTCTTGCTGCCAGACACGCTCAGCTCGTTGCGCCCGTCACGGCCGAGTCGTCGGGCGCACTCCTCGGCGTCCAATCCGAGGGGTGAGGTGTCGCACGATCGCAGGACGTGATCGATCGGGTGCGCGTGGGGCGATTCCATGGAAATCCTTCACAGATCGTGAAGGTCTCCCCCACCACGCAATCGCCGTGGCGATCCGGCCCGGACCCTGGCGGGTCGGACTGACGAACCGGATCCTTGCGGGATACTCCCCTTCGGAGACCTCACTATAGAAGATGGTTTCCTGAATTGCCAGCCGCTCTTTCGGTTCGTCGCTGCCTGGTGGCCTCGCCGTGCGGAACCCGACGGCGATGGGATAGAACCAGACCATGACGCCCAGCGAAACGCAGCCTTCGACGGACCCCGAGGTCCTCTACGCCGTCGAGGGCCACGTCGCGACCCTGACCCTCAACCGCCCGCACCGTCGCAACGCGATCTCGGTGCGCATGCTCCAGGAGTTGACCGAGGCGGTCCAGCGGGCCGAACGGGACCGATCGGTGCGTTGCGTGGTCCTGACCGGCGCAGGCGCCGGGTTCTGTGCGGGCCTCGATATCAAGGACGCAATGGCGGGGACGGGCATCGGCGGCGGGGGCAACGTCGGCCAGGGCGGCGGCGCCGTCAACGCGAACCTGCGCGACCTGCCGACCGTTGTGTTGCACGAAATGGACAAGCCGATCATCGCCGCCATCAACGGCGGCGTGGCGGGCTACGGCCTCGACCTGGCACTCGGGTGCGACATCCGGATCGTGACGCGCAACACGCGGATCGTGCCCGGGTTCGCCAAGCGCGGCATCGTGCCCGAGAGCGGCGGAACGTGGTATCTCCCGCGTCTCGTCGGCTGGGCCCGGGCCGCCGAGATCTCCTTTCTCGCACGCGACCTCGACCCGGAGCGTGCGAAGGAGTTGGGGATCGTCAATGATGTGGTCGACGACGCGCTCGCGACCGCGACCGAGTGGGCGCACGAGATCGCTGCGAACGCCCCGCTCGCCATCCAAGCGATGAAACGACTCTTCCGCCACGGACTCAACGAGACGTTCCAGGCCCACAGCGATCACGTGCTGTTGCAGCTCGTACCACTCATGGCAAGCAAGGATTTCCAAGAGGGCATGCTCAGCTTCGTCGAGCAACGCCCGCCGGATTTCACCGGCCGCTGACCGCGTTCGCTACGCGGTGGGTTCCCATGCCGCCAGGTCGGCCAGCACCGGGTTGTTCGAGAAGACCTCCACGATCGGCTCGTCGAGGGCGAGGCGCCGCATCAAGAAACGCACCGTGTTCTCTTGATTCCACAGCATCAAGGTGACCGCGACACCGCTTTCGCCGGCACGAGCCGTCCGACCGCTGCGGTGGAGGTAGCTCTTGTGGTCCTCGGCCGGGTCGTAGTGCACGACCACGTCGACCCCATCGATGTGCAGACCGCGGGCCGCAACATCGGTTGCGACGAGCGCTTCGATCGCTCCCGTCGAGAAGTCCCGCAGTGCCTTTTCGCGCGCCGTCTGCCGCAAGTCTCCGTGGATGGCGGCGACGCTGACACCTTCGCGTTGCATCGCACGTTCCAGTTGGTCCGCCGCGCGCTTGGTCTGCGTGAACAACAAGGTGCGTCCGTGCCCGTGCGCAATCGCCGCAGCAACCTTCACGCGATCCATCTCGTGCACCAACAAGAAACGATGGTGCATCTGTTCGACCGTGACCTCACCGGAGTTCACCTCATGGTGCACCGGGTCGTGCATGTACCGCTTCACGATCGCGTTCACGCCGCCGTCCAACGTCGCGGAGAACAACATCGTCTGCGGCTCGGTCGGAATGCGATACAGAATCTGTTGCACCTGCGGCAAGAAGCCCATGTCTGCCATGCGGTCGGCTTCGTCGAGCACGAGAACCTGAATCGAATCGAGGAACAACTCCCCACGTTCACACAGGTCGATCAGGCGACCCGGAGTGCCGATCACGATGTCGCAGCCGCGCTGGAGCATCTCGATCTGGGTGTTCATCGACGCGCCGCCGTAGACGGCGCCGACTTCCATGTTGCGCACCTTGCTCAGCGGGTCGAGCGCTTCGGCCACCTGCACGGCGAGCTCGCGCGTTGGCACGAGCACGAGGCCGGTCGGGTGCCGGGGCTCGGCCGCAGCCGCACGCTCCAGCATGGGAATCCCGAACGCCAAGGTCTTTCCCGACCCGGTTTTCGCCTTCCCGAGAACGTCACGTCCGGCGAGGCCGTCACGCACGGTCAACGCTTGGATGGCGAAGGGTTCGGTGATGCCTCGGGCAGCCAACGCGGCCACGAGGTCGGCGGACACGCCGAGTGATTCGAATGTGGTGCTCAACAGGTGCTTTCCGTCGGTGATCTCAGTTCCCCGGCACGCTACCGGGTGTTTCGCGCCGATGTACGACCCACGAGCGGGCGTACCCGACCGCGGCCTCACCGCGCGCGAGGATCGCGCCCACCATGGACGGACTGACGATCGCATCGTTGAACCTGCGCTTCGGCATCGACCCCACCACCGAACAGCCCTACGACGTGACTGCGGCCATCGATGGCCTCGACGCCGACATCGTTGCCGTACAAGAGGTCTGGCGTCCTAAATCCGGCCCGGCCGCCCATCGGGTCGCGGCCGAACAGCTCGGCTACCACGTCGTCGAACTCGCGTTGCCGCGCGCCCACAATCGAACCTCGCCACCGCTCGTGCAGGCACGCGACGGAATGCACGGGACCTGGTGGGGCGTCGCGGTGTTGTCGCGCACTCCGGTTGTCGACCACTCCGAGTTGGCGTTTCGACCCATCGCGTTCGACGCGGCCGAACGACGAGCCCTTGTGGCTGCGATCGAGCTCGACGACGGCAACCGCCTCCACGTGGTCACTCCGCACCTCACATATCGGCTCTGGGGCAGCGCATCGCATCTGCGGTCGCTCGCACGGCAGGTCCGCCAACTCCGAGACCACCACACCGTGCTCCTCGGTGACTTCAACATGTGGGGACCTCCCGTCGGTCTTGCGTTGGCGGGTTGGTCGCGGCCGGTGCGCGGTCGGACCTGGCCGGCGAACCGCCCGCACAGCCAGATCGACCACATCTTGGTGTCGCCATCGCTCGCCGCATCGCACGGCGCGGTCCTACCGAGTGTCGGATCGGATCATCGACCCGTTCGAGCCGTCATTCGCCCGCATCGAGATCCTGCTCGCGAAACCCTGCATCGATGAGCGCCTGCAACGTCGCCGCCGCCGGCTTGGGTTGTCGATCGCCTCGAACAACGCCGTAGTTGTCGTCGAACGCGTTACTCGTGCCTTCGTCGCGATAGGTGAACCACAGCAACGGCCCAGTGAACGAGTATGCGCTCCACCGTCGATAACCATCCAACAAGATCTGCGCTTGGCGTTCGTCGTCGACACCACGCGATCGTGCCACCGTGGGAGCACCGAACTCCGTTCCCCAAATGCGCAGTCCGTCGTCGTCGTGACGTTGCATGACCTCGTACAACGCTTCCACCCCCAAGAACGTGTTCCAGTCGGCCGCGTACCCCGGCAACTCGGGCCACGTGTAGGGATGGAGACCGACGGCGTCGAACGCGCCCCGCCCGCCCGCGCCGTAGACCCGTTCGAGGAATGTGCGATCACGAATCTCGCGACCGTCGGATCGATCGCGCGCGGGTGCCAGACCCCCGGTCACCACGGTCGGCGTCGCGATCTCGGCCCGGATCGCAGCCGTCGCGCGCGCGAGCAGCGCGGCGTACGCCTCCGGGTTCGGTCGCGGTTGCCAGAACGAATCGACGTTGGGTTCGTTCCAGATCTCGAAGGTCGTGACGCCGAGCGGGGCGTATCGGCGCGCCGCTTCGCGTGCGTATCGCGCGAAGTCGTCGGGGTTCGTTGGCGGGTGTTTGTCGGTGGTGCGTGCCGGTCGCGCCCACGCCGGCGTATATGCGAGCAACGCCAGCACGTCGAGCTCTCGCTCACGGGCGAGCCGAACCGCGAGGTCGAGCCGATCCCACCGCCACTGATCGCGGCCCGCTTCTTGGACGTACGCCCACTGCAGGTCGAGCCGAACCCAACGAACGCCGAGCGCGGCAATTGCGTCGAAGTCTGCGGCGAGTTCGTCGGGAGACTTGCGAAAGATCGCTGAGCTCTCGGAAAATCCGAACCGATCCAGACGTGGCGGGGGGACCTCGCCCGGAAGCACCGTCGCCGTGGGAACCAACGCCGGCGGCGGAATCGTTGTCGCCTCCACTCTCGGCACGACCGTGAACGTGGTCGCCGCTGGGAGTCCGGTCCGCGCGTCACCACACCCAAGCGTCGCGACCGACAACACGCCAACGAGCGCGCGGCGGATTAGACGTCGGTCCATGGCGCGTGGACGCTCACCGCATAGTCACCGCCGCGATAGGGCGCGCGGTCCCACGTCGCATACCGCGCGACGAGCTCCAGCCCACTTGCTGTGGCATGCGCGTCGTAGCGATCGAGCGGGAGTCGGTCGCTGCGAACTTGGAATCCCGCGACGACGATGCCGCGCGTTGCGAGCTGACTCGCTGCGCCGCGCAGCACGTCTTCCTCCGACCCGGGGGTCACGAAGATCATCACGTTGCCGGCGAACACCACTGCACCGAACCGCCGCGAGAGATCGAGCCCCGCCAGCCCCGCCAGATCGGCAAGGTGCCATTCGAGGTGCGCGGCTTTCGCTTGCGCCGCGTCGAGCATGCTGGGGTCGAGATCGACGCCGACCGTGTCGAATCCGCGGGCTGCCAGTTCGATCGCGACTCGGCCCGTGCCGCAGCCTGCGTCCAGCACCGAACGTGGTGCGCCGTGTTGGTCGATCAGCGCCTCGACCAGGTCGGCTTCGCCGTGAATCGCCTGGCCCGACGCCGCCAACGCCCGCCACCGTTCGTCGTACTCGTCGCCGCGCGGTGCTTCGGTGTGCTCCCAGCGAGACGGCATCTCCGGGTTCTAGCAGCCAATTCCCACCTGCACAGCGCGGCGAATACCCGCTGGATCCTCGTAGTGCAACACAATGGTGTGTGCCCGCAGCCACGATTTCGACCTTGGCGTCGGCCCTCGGCTTCGACGACGTCTCGGTTGCCTCGTATCTCATTGCCTTCGTTGGCGGCGCGATTTCGTTTCTCTCGCCGTGCGTGCTGCCGCTTGCCCCCGGGTACGTCTCGATCGTGAGCGGTTTCGATCTCGCCGAGCTCGAGGTCGCGAGCGGCCGACGTCGACGCATCGTTGCGACCACCGCGCTGTTCATCGCCGGCTTCGGATCGGTCTTCACGTTGCTCGGCATCTCCGCATCCGCACTCGGGCGCCTGTTCTTCGACCATCAACTCGGACTGACGCGGTTGTCGGGCGGGTTCATGATGGCGATGGCGCTGTTCATGCTCGGTTCACTCGTTCTGCGCGCGCCTTGGATGTATCGCGAGCTTCGGTTCCATCCGCGCTTGGGTGGGCTCGGGCGGCTGGCACCGTTCGTCACGGGTGCCGCATTCGGTTTCGGATGGAGTCCGTGTATCGGTCCGACGCTCTCGTCGGTACTCGGGATTGCGACGAGTCAAGGACAGGTCTTCGCCGGGGCCACGCTGATGATGACGTACTCCCTCGGACTCGGTGTGCCGTTTCTCGCGCTGGGGCTCGGGTTCGGTCGGCTGGCGAGCACGGTGACGTGGATGAGGCGTCACAGCCGGGGCGTCGTCATCGTTTCGGCGTCGGTCATGTTCGCGTTCGGACTCCTCTTGCTGACGAACAACCTCGTCACCTTGTCGGCTCGCCTCACCCGTCTGCTCGACGGCACGCCCCTCGAGTGGCTCATCGAACTCGGGTGATCACGACGGCGATCAGGCCCTGCGTGACGCACACGGCCACGCGCGAACCGCGCGGTCCGCGCCGTCCGCGCGTTTTGTAGCAGACTGCCCGAATGCCCCACACCTGGATCAACACCGACGCGGCCCTGCAGCG
This sequence comes from Actinomycetota bacterium, assembly GCA_005772765.1. GTDB lineage: Bacteria > Actinomycetota > Acidimicrobiia > IMCC26256 > PALSA-610 > SXJQ01. The sequence goes on along the minus strand of SXIR01000172.1, from coordinate 26,857 downwards.
GGTGGTGGAGCAACTTGCCGATCAGTCTCGCTACGCGCTCGACACCGAATTCCACGGGGAACGCAGCTACCACCCGCAACTCGCGTTGATCCAGATCGGGTGGGCTGACCAGGTGGCGCTGATCGACCCGCTTGCCGTCGATCCAGCACCACTCGGGGACGTGTTGCGCGGACCGGGCATGATGATCGCGCATGCCTGCGACCAAGACCTCACGATCTTGGAGCGTCACTGCGGCGCGCGGCCGGAGCGGTTGTTCGACACCCAGATCGCGGCCGGGTTCATGGGGCTCGGGACGCCAGCGCTCGCCGCACTGTGCGAGAAGTTGCTGCGCGTGAAGCTCGCCAAAGGCGATCGCCTCACCGACTGGACCAAGCGTCCGTTGAGCGAGGCGCAACGCGAGTACGCGGCATCCGATGTCGAGCACCTCGGCGCGATCACCGACTCGATCGAACGCGACCTCACCGAGCGAGGCCGCCTCGAGTGGGCGCTCGATGAGTGTGAAGCGCGGCGCGTGCGGCCTCGTGGCAAACCCGATCCCCGCATGGCGTGGTGGAAGATCAAGGGCAGCCGCCAGTTCCGCGGCAACACTCGCGGCGTTGCCCAAGAGGTCGCAGCATGGCGCGAACGCGCTGCGGAGGCCAGCGACATCCCCCCGCGGTTCGTCCTTTCCGATCTCGCGCTGATGGGCGTGATCCAAAAGCCGCCGCGCACTCGTGACGACCTCAGCGCCATCCGCGGAATCGACGGCCGACACCTGAAGAACCCAGGCCTCGATCTCTTGCTCGAAGCGGTCAGCCGCGGACTCGCACTCACGCCCGAAGATCTCGTGGTCCCTGACCGCGACGACACCGACCGAACGCTCGGGCCGGCCGTGTCGGTCATCTCGGCTTGGCTGAATCAGCGAGCGCACGAGCTGCAACTCGAATCACAACTCCTGGCAACTCGCTCGGACCTCGTCGACTTGTTGAACACCGGCGGCGGACGGTTGGCCGAGAGCTGGCGTCACGAGCTCGTCGGCGCGCCGATCCGGGCGTTGATGGACGGCAGGGCCGCCATCACCCTCGCTGACGGCGGGCGCCGCATCGTCCTCGACGGACACTGACGTCAAACCCTCGCGTCGCGAGTCGCGCCGATAGCCTCCGGCCATGTCTCGATTTCGAGTTGGCGTGCAGCTCCACCCGCAACAATGCTCGGTGCAACAGCTCCGTGCCGCGTGGCGCGCGGCCGACGAGATGGGCGTGGACACGATCTGGCTGTGGGACCACTTCTTCCCGCTCTACGACGACCCAGACGCGCCGCACTGGGAGTGCTATTCGTTACTCGCGGCGATGGCCGTCGATACCCAACATGCGGAGTTCGGCGCGTTGGTCACCTGTAACTCGTATCGAAACCCCGAGTTGCTCGCCGACATGAGCCGCACCATCGACCATCTCGGCGAGGGTCGGTTCATTCTCGGAATCGGTTCTGGGTGGTTCGAACGCGACTACACCGAGTATGGCTACGAGTTCGGGACGGCGCCCTCGCGTCTGCACGATCTCGAATCGGCTTTGCCGCGCATCATGCACCGGTTCGATGTCTTGAACCCGCCTCCGATCTCGATTCCGATCCTCATTGGCGGTAGCGGCGAGAAGGTCACCCTTCGGCTCGTCGCCGAACACGCCGATGCGTGGAACACCTTCGGTCCGCCTGCGAACTTCGCGGCGAAGAACGCGATCCTCGACGAATGGTGCGCGAAGGTCGGCCGCGACCCGGCCCAGATCGAGCGCACGGTCGCGATTCAACCGCAGGAACTCGGCGATGTCGACGCCTACGTCGCGGCGGGGGCCCAACACCTGATCGTCATGATCGGCGCGCCGTACGACCTCGCCCCGGTCGAGCAACTGTTGGACCTGCGCTGAACATGGCCCGAGGAATCCTCGGTGGTCCGGTCGACGGGCCCAAACGCATCGAAGCGCGTTACGACGACGTCGTGGCTACGCGCGGCATGACCGTCACCCACCTCGGCTCTCGGTTTCGGGGCACCCTCGTGCGCATCACCTCGAAGGAGGTCGAGTTGTCGGGTGAGACGGGCCTCGTTCGGGTGTTCCCGCGGTCGCCCGGCGGCTTCGCGGTCGATGGCACGGCGGTGAACCTCGTGCTGCCCCCCAAAGCCCCGACCGAGCCCGCGGCGACAGCTTCGGGGTCGCGGGCGGTCACCGGCGCCAAAGCCCGCGTCGCGCGCGCCGGGCGCATCGTCGTCGAGGGTGTGCACGACGCCGAACTCGTCGAACGGGTCTGGGGCGATGATCTCCGAATCGAAGGGGTCGTCGTCGAACGGCTCGACGGACTCGACCACCTCCCCGACTACATCGCGGCGTTTCGCCCGGGACCGGGTCGGCGTCTCGGTGTGCTGGCCGACCATCTCGTCAGCGGCTCGAAGGAGGCGCGGATCGCCGCGTCGATCCGTCACCCGCACGTGCTCGTGACCGGCACTCCCTATGTCGACGTCTGGGCAGCCGTTCGCCCGAAGGTCGTCGGGATCGATGCCTGGCCCACGATTCCGAAGGGACAGGACTGGAAGTCCGGCGTCTGTGCGACGCTCGGCGTCAGCGACCCGCGCGTGTTCTGGCGCGATCTCCTTGCTCGGGTGACGAGCTACGCCGACCTCGAGATCGAAGTCGTCGGCGCCGTCGAACAGCTCATCGACTTCGTCACCCAACCCGAGGGCTCCGGGTCGTAACGCGCCGATTGGCTCAGCTGTCGAAGCCGACGCCCAACGTATCGAGCAGCCGCAGCCACGGACCACGACGCCCCTCGTTGCGGTCGGAGCGCGCAATGGCGCGCCGGGTCAGCTGGATCACCACGTTGCGGACCGGTTCGGGCGGGAATGGGAACGGCTTCGAGCGGACGAAATCGAGGTGAAGTAGCTCGCTCGCGGGATCGTCGAGCAGGTCGAGCGCGACGCGGGCACCAAATCGCGTTGCGGCCACTCCCAACCCGGTATAGCCGACCGCGTAGCTGACCCGCCCGTCGTGCGCGGTACCGAACGTGACGCAGAACCGACTGCTCGTATCGATGACCCCACCCCATCGGTGGGTGAAACGCAATCCCTCGAGTTGCGGAAACGTCGTGAAGAAGTGCTGCGCCAGTGTCACGAACGTTTCGATACGTTGCGCGCGAGCCGGAGCGATGTCACCGCCGCGGTAATAGACCGCGTCATAACCGCCCCACAAGATCCGGCGATCGGCCGTGAGGCGGTAGTAATGGAACTGGTTCGCCGCGTCGCCGATGCCTTCGCGGCCTGTCCATCCGATCGACGCGAGTTGCGCATCGCTCAATGGCTCGGTGACCAACACGTAGTCCCATACCGGTACGACCCGACGGCGGATCGCGGGCACCAGTGCCGACAACGCGTTGGTAGCAAGGACGACCTTGCGGGCCCGCACCGTTCCCGCCGGACACCGCGCCACGATCGCAGTCGGTAACGCTTCGAGCGATCGGACCGGCGTGCGTTCGAAGCGGCGAACACCGAGCGACGCCGCGGCGTCGGCCAATCCCCAGGCGAGCTTGGCGGGGTCGACGGTTGCCACGCCCGACGCCCGGCGGGCCCCACCGACATAGGTGGGCGAGTCGACAAGCGCACGAAGCGCCTCCGCGTCGAGCAACGCGACGGATTCGCCGTAACGACCAGCCAACTCGACGCCCGCTTCGATCTCGTCGAGCTGCCATGTCGCCGTCGCAACCTCGAGCCCGCCGACGTGCTCGTAGTCCGCATCGATGTTGTACCGAGCGAGCGCGGCCTCGATCTCGCGCAGGTTGTCGTTCCCGAACTCGATGAGTCGGTCGACCTCCTGCGGAAAGTGCGACACGCCGTTGGCCAAGCCGTGGGTGATCGAAGCGTCGACAAAACCGCCGTTGCGTCCGGTTGCATGTGCAGCAATCGCGTCGGCTTCGACCAGTACGACGTCGCGTCCAGGCGAACGTTCCTTGGCCTGCACCGCGGCCCACAAACCGGTGAAACCGCCACCGATGATCAGCAGATCGGTTTCGATCGTTCCCTGCACCGCGGGGCTGGATCCGGGCGCGTCGGCGCGATCGAGCCAGAAGACTTTCGGCTCGGCGTCGCGCAACGACGAATGAGCACCAACATGACCGCCCGTCACGAACGTGACTGTACGGCGTGAATCACCGAGAGGTCAGTTTCCCAGCACCGACTTCGTTCGATTGACCCCGGCTACAGCGTGACGGTGAGCGTGACCGATCGCTCCACGACCAGTACGCCGGATTTGTCATAGCCCAAAAGTGAGTAGGTCACCGTGCCGAGGCTGGGCGTCAACGTGCAGGTGCTTGCGCTCGAAACTCCCGGGCAGACCACGGTCGATCCATCGAGTTCGGTGGCCGAGAGATTCGGACCACTCACGACCACCGCTGCGACGTCGGTCGTGCTCCACGAAAGCCGCGGCGCCGTCGCGTCCGTCAGCGCGTATCCCGGCATCGCGACCGACGATCGAGAGATCCGCAACGTCCCGCGCGGGTTCAACGGCGGGACGGTCGTCGTCGCAGCGGGCACCGTCGTCGCCGGGGTCAGCGGTACGCCCGTCGACGCAGGTGGGGAGGTCGGCGCCACGATCGGCTGGGACGCTGTCGTGGTGGCACCGCGCGGCGCGGTCGACGTCGCGCCCGAGACGTCGCGGGTCGTCGCGGTGACCATCGCCGCCGTCGGCGCCACGTTCGGCTCCGTCACTTGGGGCGGTGCTTGCGTCACAACCGCGCCGTCAGAAGCGGGGAGCACGGTGTAACCGATCGCGAGCACCACCATGAGCAATGCGATGCACGCGCTGACCACCATCGCTCGACGGCGCGGGCCATGCAGTGCGCCATCGTCGAGTTCTGTGGGTGCACCCAGGGCGGTGCGATCGGATCCGCCGTCGGCCCCGCCCACCGAACCGTGATTCGGGGCATCGACATCGGACGCCGATTCGGACACGGAACCAGCTTCCGACCCGGCCACGTGGTGCGGTGTCACGGGAACACCCTGCGCCGTGAGCGCCGCCGCGACCCGCGCCTTCAGCGCAGGAATCGAAATCATCGGAACGGCCGAGAACAGCGCGGCCGGTTCGAGTCGTAGGCGTGCGCGTTCGCTGCACTCCCCGCACATGCCCGCGTGGCGATCGACCAGGCGAACGGTTTCGGCATCGAACGTCGGCAACTCGGCGGCCGCGAGCACGGCGCGGAGCTCAGCGCATTTCGGCGATCCGGAACGCCACAACACACGAGCCGCGATTGCCGTTGCCAACCGCTTTCGCACGCGATGCATCGTCTGGTTCGCCGCGTTGCGACTGACACCGATGATCTCCGCGATTTCGCCGGGCTCGAGACCGTGGCGGAGATGGAGGTCGAGCACCTCGCGATCGCGCTCGCCGAGCGCATCGGCGGCGCCCCACACCAGTGCCACGATTTCGTCGTCCTCGACGGCGTCTTCCGGACGCTCCGCGCGCGTGAGCCGGTCCTCGACCGCGAACCCGCGCGGCGCAGTCACCGCGCCACCACCGCGTTCGATGATCGCCATCTGGGTGTCGTCGACGGCGCTGACGCGCCGCTCTCGTTCCGATCGATCGAAGGCCCGATTGCGCGCAATCCGCAGGAGCCAACCGCCGAACGCGTAGGGGTCGGTGAGGTTCGCGAGGTTGCGGTAGGCGCTGAGGAAGGTGTCCTGCGCGACGTCGGCCGCGAGTTGTTGATCGCGCACCACGCGAGATGCGAGGTCGTAGACCCGATCGAACCACTTGTCGTACAGCCGGGCGAAGGCGTGATCGTCGCCCGCGACCGCGGCGCGGACGTCATCGACGTCGTCGGCACCGCGGCGCGGCGTGTCGGTAGGCGCATTGGTCAGGTCCTGAAAGTCGTCGGATGTCATGCGCCGGTCCTGACGGTCGAGTCGGCGGTTGCTTACCACGCACCTTCTCTGGCGTGTCGCCGCATTGCATCTCGCGCCGTTCGCCGGCCCCACCAATATGCACAACTTCTTGTGAATCCCCTGGTCAGAGGGCTGTAAGCGACATCGGGGCTCGACCGTCAGGCCCCTCGACCGGGACGGAAACGCCGAACCGGCACAACCACCAGGAGCCATCATGACCAACCAACGCAGCTTCGCCCGTCGCCTTGCCCTCATCGGCGCCGGCGCCGCCTTCGTCCTCGGCGGGATCGCCACGAGCGCCTCGGCCCTCGACATCGCCAACCCCGAGGGCGACGACGACTGTGTCTTGATCGACCAGTGCGTCGATGACGGCCCGCAACCCGAAGACCCCGAGACGCCCAACGGCGGCTTCGACGGCCCGGGCGACATCACCGACGACCCGTGCAACCACATCAGCCACGGTTGCGATGACGACGGCGACAACGAACCCGAGATCGACGACCTCGCTCCCGAGGCGCCGGTGCCCGCTGACCCGACGTTCACCGGCTGATCAGGTGATCGGGTGATCGGGTGATCGAAGGTCATGCGCTCCCCGGGTGCGCACCACGACTCCCCCATCGTGGTGCGCACCTCGGGGCAGGCACCTGACGAGTTCGCGATCCCACGATCGTTTGCTGTCCGCTTGCCACTTGCCCGTCGCCCCTCTGCACGACCAACCGCCACCTCGAACGAAGGACCTCCGATGCAGCGCATCACGCTTGCCTTGCTCCCCCTGACCGCAGTGCTCACCCTCGGCGCGTGCAGCGCCGACCGACCGACCCTGACCGACGCCCCGTCGGCCCGAGCGACCGATGACCCGACCACCTCGTCGACGCCGGCGGCGGATGTTGGCGAACGGGACGACAACGACCCCGGCACCCTCGATGCGAGCGGTCTCGTGGCTCGAGCCGTCGGCGACATCGACCTGGTGACCACTCCGGGCGGACCGGTGACCATGTCGCTGCCGGCCACCACCGAGTTCGGATCGCCCACGGTGCTCGCGGCAACGCGTTGGGCCGACGCGGACAAGGAATGGCTCGAAGTGCTCGTTCCGGTTCGCCCCAACGGCACCACCGCACTCGTGCGCGCCGACACCGTGACGCTCGGCCGCACGTCACTCCGGGTCGACATCGACCTCGCGGGGCGTCGGCTCGTGGTGCACGACGGCGACGCCACCATCGTCGACACGAGCGTGGCGATCGGCACGCCCGAGACGCCCACGCCGACCGGCTCCTACTTCGTCACCGACGTGATCGACAACCCCGACGACGCGGGTTCCTACGGACCGTTCGCGCTCGGACTGTCAGCGCACAGCGACGTGCTCGACCAGTTCGGCGGAGGAGATGGTCAGATCGGCATCCACGGAACGAACGACCCCGGCTCGATTGGCAACGCAGCCAGCCACGGCTGCGTGCGGGTATCGAACGAGATCATCACCCAGCTCGCGGGACTGATCCCGCGGGGGACGCCGGTCACCATCCGTTGAGCGGTCGGAATCGCCGCTCGGCGGTTCAGACGAACGCAGCCTTGACGTGCCATGAGCAACCGTCGGGACCGAGCCACTCGAACGCCCCGAGTCGGTTCTCGGTCTCGACGAGCTCGCGCACCGGCAGGGGCAGGTCTTCGAACGAATAGACGTCGGTCACGCAGACTTCGGCGTCGCAGATCTCGACTGCGAACCGATGCTGGTGGATGGTCGCCCCGAATGTGCCCCGTGCACGCATCGATGCCATTGTGCGTCGCGCCGGTCGACGAGTGGTGGATCCTCAGCCCGCGAGCATCGCTCCGAGTCGCCGCAGCGTCGGGGTCGATGACCCGAGCGTGAACTCGGCCTGCTTGATCCACAGGAAGTGTCGGTGAATCGGGTAGTCGAGATCGATCGAGATCCCGCCGTGGATGTGCAGCGCGGTGTGTCCGATGTGGTTTCCGCCTTCACACGTCCAGTACTTCGCCGTCGCGACTTCTTCGGGCACCTCGCGACCTTCGTCGAGGTGGGTCGCGGCCTGGAGCATCGTCAATTCGATCGCCTGGTTGTTGATGTAGGCGTCGGCCATGCGCTGCGACACGGCCTGGAAGGTGCCGATCTGGCGCTCGAACTGCTTGCGATCGACGGTGTACTGCGCCGTGAGCTTCATGGCCGAGTCGCAGACGCCGCCAATCAGTGCGCTCATCGCAACCATGGTGCGCGCGAGCGTGTAATCGAGGATTTCGCGCCCGTTCTCGGGCGTACCGAGCAGGCCGAACGAAGAAACCTCGGCGCCCGAGAACGTCACCTCGAACAGGTGCTCGTAGTTCTGGCCGCTCTGCCGTTCCATCGTGATGCCAGGAGCGTCGGTGCCGACGTAGAACATGGCGATCTGGTCGGTGCCCGCGACCCGAGTGGACACCAGCATCCCCGAAGCGATGTCGGCGAACGGCACGGTGGTCTTCACGCCATCGATGCGATAACCGTCGCCGGCGGGAGTCGCCGTCACGTGCGGATCGTGCGCTTCGCAGTCGTACTCGCTCAACGCTGCGGTACCGATGAAATCGCCGGCAAGGATCGGACGCACGAACTCTCGTTGTTCGGGGGTCCCGAACCGGACGCAGGGCATCGTCGCCGACACCAAACATGGCACGACAGGCATCGGCACCACGTGCTTGCCCACCTCGCGCAACACCAGGCAGAGGTCGAGAAAGCCGAGTCCGAGACCGCCGAGCGATTCGGGTACGGCGATCCCGAGCAGTCCTGCCTCGGCGAATGCGTTCCAACACTGACGGTCGAAACCGTCGGCGCCCAACTCGTTTTCCTTGATCAGGTGGATGTCGGAACGATCACCGAGGATCGTGCCGGCAAGGCCGACGAGATCGGTTTGCGCTTCAGAGAGGGAGAAATCCATGTGAGCCAGCGGCCTTTCAGCGAGAGATCGACGGCATGCCGAGACCGAACAACGTGATCAAGTCACGTTGCATCTCGTTGACGCCGCCACCGAACGTCAGGATGTGCATCGAGCGAACCATGTGTTCGACCCGGCCGCGCACGGCGGCACCAGGCGAATCGCGTCGCAAGACCGCAACCGATCCGAGGACCTCCAGCAAGAGTCGTGCGCCCTCGAGATAGAACTCGGTGCCGAACACCTTGATGCTCGACGACTCGGCGGGCTGCAACGACATCCCTTGCGTTGCTTCCCAAGCGATCTTCCAGTTCGCGAGGCGGAGGTACTCCATCTTCGCGTGCACCTTCGCCAGGTTGATCTGCACGAACTCTTGGTCGATGACGCGTCGACCGTCGGCGAGCTTCGTGTTCTTGGCCCACTCCGTGACATCGCCGAGGTGTCGTTCCATGATCCCGGAGCTACACAACGTCACGCGTTCGTGGTTGAGCTGGTTGGTGATGAGACTCCAACCGCCGTTCTCCTCGCCCACCAAGTACTTCGCCGGAACCCGCACGTCTTCGAAGTAGGTGACGTTCGTGTTGAAGCCAGCGAAGTTGTTGATCGGCTCGGCACGAAATCCGGGCGTGTCGGTCGGAACGATGATGATCGAGATGCCCTTGTGCTTCTTGACTTCGGGGTTCGTGCGCACGGCAAGCCAGACATAGTCCGCCCCGCGAGCCAAGCTCGTGAACACCTTCTGGCCGTTGATCACGTACTCGTCACCGTCTCGGACCGCCCGGGTCTTCAAGGAGGCAAGGTCGGTTCCCGCGTCCGCTTCGGTGTACCCGATCGCGAAATGGATCTCGCCTGCGAGAATCTTCGGGATGAACTCGTTCTTCAGTTCCTCCGATCCGTAACGCATGATCGTCGGCGCGACCGAGTTGATCGTGAGCATCGGCACGGGCGCACCACTGCGCATCGACTCGTCGAAGAACACGAACTGCTCGATCGGTGTGAGGTTCTTCCCCCCGTACTCGGTCGGCCACCCGAGCCCGCACCAACCGTCGCTGGCCATCTGCTTCCACACCGACTTCGAGTAGTCGTCGATCCCTTCGCCTTTGCGAAGTTCGGACTCGGCCTCGGGCGTGATCAGCTTCTCGTAGTAGGCCCGCAGTTCGTCGCGCAGCGCCTCGTGTTCTTTGCTGTAACCGACGTACACGTTCCCTCCGGATCCGGGATTGCAAAGATAGAACGTGTTCTATCTTTGCCGATCCGCGGTCCGCGACGCCAGCCCGCCCGATCCCGGGCCGGCACACCGAGCCCGCGTGCCGAGCCGCGGCTCAGGGGCGTGCGCTCGGTTCGGCGCGCCGAATCACGCGGACGTTCGCCAGCGACGTCTGACGGTCGAGCCCCGCGTCGTGTTGCGCCACCCGTACCGACAGCGCCTCGGGTTCGCGTCCGATCACCGTGGCACTCGCGACGATCGGTCCGACCCGTGCGCCGTTGAGATACCGGACATGGGCGTCGACAACCGCGATCGGCGCGTCGGCCCCGAACTCGACCTCGCCGGCCGCCAGCGCGGCCGCCTCCGCGATCATCGCGGTGCAACCGCCGTGCAGCATGCCCATCGAGTTGCCGAGCCAGGGTTCGATGACCAACTGCGCGCCCACCGCGCCGTCGCGCCCGAGGTCGGGACCGCGACGGAGCCCGAGCTCGGCGTAGAAGTCATCGCCCGGCGTGTAGGTGGTCCGCATCATCTGGGTGACGATGCGCGGGTCGTAGATCTGCGGCTGATCCGCGGACAGCACCGCCGAGGTCATGGTCGACCATCCGACACGCGCACCCGTGTCGACGTCGAACAGCTCCATCTCGGTGACGACGTTGGTACGGCCGCGACGGAGGACCTGGGGGCGGGTTCGCACCGCACGGGGCCGAGCCCCTGGATCCAGGGCGATTCCCAAGTCAGCGGTGGCAACAGCCACCGGAAACGTCGAGATCGCCGCGACGACACCACCCATCGTGTCGCAGAAGCTGGCAAGGGGCCCGAGCAGCGGCACCCCGGCCGGTGCACGCAGATCGGGGCGCACCTCGATCTCGGCGTCGAGTTCGTCGCCGACCGATCGGGCCTCGAACATCAGGCGCGAAACGACGTGAGGTTCGGTCGGTGGAACCTCGGAGAAGACCTGGCTCACGACTGATCGGCGCGCGCGACCAACACGGTGCACTCGGACGAACGCACGATCGCGTTCGCCGTCGAACCAAGACCTCGCGACGGCCATCGAGACAAGCCGCGCGTGCCCACCGCGACGAGGTCGGGGTCGGACGCCGTGATGACGTCGACAAGCGACTCGGTCGGAGCACCACTCGTGCTGAGCGTCGATGGGGTCGATCCGGCGGCGGCGAGGATCTCGATGGCGCGCGCGGCGGCCGCGTCGGCGTCGGCGCGTCCGTCGGAGGCGGTGACGACGGTGATCTCGACCTCGCGAATCCACGGCATCGCGGCCAACGCACGCGTCACCGCATCCGCGTCGTCGGACCCGTCGTGGGCGATGAGCGCCCGGCGAACCGGACTCGGGCGACGCACGATGGCGATGGGGGCGGCGGGTTGGGCGAGCAACCACTCAGCCGTGCTGCCGAGGTGCAACGACTTCAACAGGCCGGTACCGCGCGGACCAATGGCGACGAGGTCGGCCGGGCGCAACAGCGCCAGACGCGGGTCGATGGTCCCGGTCAGATGTTCGACGTGGCCGAACGATGCCTCGATCGATCGCGGGTGGGGCGGCGACCACGGGTGCAGTTCGGCCTCAGCCGCGGGCACCGGCGGACCGAGCGGCGGCGCAATCGCGTGGACGATCTCGAGATTCCAACCCGGCCAGTCATGACTGGCGATCCACAGGAACGCCTGGTCGGCCGCGGCGGATCCGTCGTCACCGAAGACGAGGTTTCGAAGGTTCGTCATTGCCATCTCTTCTGGTCGTTCGCGATCAGGAACGCGGTCACTCGTTGCCCGGCCGTTCGCTCACGGGCGGTTCCGAGAGATCCGGGTCGCCGAGCGCTGCGGTCGAGTCGTCGTCGCCGGCGTGGTCGGCAGGCCCGTCGCGCTTCTCGGCTCGCAGCGAGGCCCAAATCGTCACGGTGAGCACGATGGTGATGACGCCGAGGCTGAGCCAGGTCGGCAGGTGCACGAACTCGACCGCCATCATCTTCATCCCGACGAATCCCAAGATCACGCCGAGGCCGATGTTCAGGTAGCGGAATCTTCCGGCCATCCCCGCGAGCAGGAAGTACAGCGCCCGCAGGCCCAGAATTGCGAACGCGTTCGAGGAGAACACGATGAACGGTTCGCGCGACACGGCAAGGATCGCGGGAATCGAGTCGACGGCGAAGACGACGTCGGTTGTTTCGACCAAGACCAGCACGGCAAACAGCGGAGTCGCCAACATCCGACCGGATCGGCGCGTGAACATTTTCTGACCGTCGTACTCGTTCGTCGACGGAACGACCTTGCGCACGATCTTGAGGACCGGGTTGCTGTCGGGGTGGACTTCGGCTTCGTCATGGCGAGCGACTCGGATCGCCGTGAAGATCAAGAACGCGCCGAAGACGTACAGAATCCAGTCGAATGCCTCGAGCAGCGCTACGCCGGCAAAGATGAAGATCGCCCGGAGGACGAGGGCGCCGAAGATGCCCCAGAACAACACGCGGAACTGATACCGGTTCGGTACGCCGAAGTACGAGAAGATCACGGCCCAGACGAAGACGTTGTCGACCGAGAGGCTCTTCTCGATCAGGTACCCCGAGAGATACTCGCCCGCCGCGCCACCACCCTGCCACCAGAACATCACGCCGACGAAGGCGAGCCCGAAACTGATCCAGATCGCGGATTCGATAGCCGCTTCGCGCATCGTGATGTCGTGCGGCTTGCGGTGCACCAACAACAGATCGCCGATGAGCAAGGTCGCAATCACGCCAAGCAGCGCCACCCACGCGATCGACGGGACGTCGAAGTTGGCGAACTTCGACGAATCCGAGCTCGAGGCGGCGAGCAGCGACGTCATTGGGCTCCTATCGGTGGCGAACAACCCTCCCAAGGTAGTTGGGCGACGACCGAATCCCTGGCCGGAAGCCGGTTTGTTCCCTGCGACCCGTTCGCGAATCCGGTCAGGCGTCGGTCTCGACGACCGAGAAGGACCCAGCGATCGACTTCGACTCCGCCGCGGCGACAACGGCTTCGGTCACCGCCGGCGGGAGCGAACACCCGAGGTACAAGGTGTGGACGACCGACCCGATCCGGTCGATCGTCGCGACCAGTTGCTCAACCGAGTCCACATCGCAGATGGTCTGGCTCGCCAACCAGGCGACCGGAACTTCGGCACGATCGATGCAGTGCACCTCGTGGCCGGCACCGACGAGTTCGCGAACGAACGGGACGACCTGCGAACCGCCGATCACGACGACCCGACGGTACGGACCGGTCACGGCGTCACTCGTCGATCGCGAGCGCTCGTTCGGGACAGTTGTCGACGCCCAATCGCGCCTGGGCGACGTGGGCTGCGTCGGTGGGTTCGGACACCACCACCTCGCAGTGGCCGAAGTCGTCCGGAGCGAACACGTCGGGAGCCAGTGCGTAACACCGGCCGTGGCCGGTGCAACGTTCGGGATCGAAGGTCACCTTCACGTCCGCGCTCCAGGAGTGAACACCAACGGGAGATAGTCGACGCCCCGCAGACCCGCGGTGTACGTCGGCGTTTCGCCCGCCTTGATCGAATAGTCGCCGAATCGGCGATGGATCTCCTCCATCGCCACCCGCAGTTCGAGCCGCGCGAGGTGGGATCCGAGGCAACGATGCACTCCCCCGCCGAAGCCGAGGTGGCGATTGCCCTGGCGTTCGAAATCGATGGCGTCGGGTTCGGGGAACTCCGAGGGGTCGATGTTGGCCGAGCCCAGCAGGCAAATCACGTTTTCTCCGGCTTTGATCGTCTCGCCGCCGACCTCGACGTCGTGCACGGCCTGGCGAGGCACACCCGGCACCGGGCACTCCCAGCGGAGCAACTCCTCGACGGCACCCGCGACGAGCGTCGGATCGGCGACCACCGCATCACGGCGTTCGGGGTGCTGCGCCAAGTAACTGATCGAACAGGTCAGCGTCGCGGTCACGGTGTCGAGCCCCGCGATCAAGAACAAGTAACAGATGTCGGCGACTTCGTCGTCGTCGAGTCGGTGACCATCGATCTCGGCATCGACGAACAACGTCAACAGATCGTCGCGAGGGTGCACCCGGCGATCGGCAATGACAGGTGCGAAGTAGTCGTAGAGCGCTTGCCCGGCGCGGGCCTGGACTGCTTTGGCTTGATCCATCGACTCGCCCGCCGGGCGGATGATGTCGTCTTTCCATTGGAGGAATCGGTCGAGGTGGTCGTACGGCAGCCCGAGCAACTCGAGAAACACCTTGCTCGGAAGCGGGACGGCCAAGGCGCCGCTGAACTCACACTCGCCCGCTTCGATGAACGCATCGATGAGGTCGGTCACCAGCTCGCGTACCTTGGGCTCGAGCTTGGCGACCTCGCGCGGTGCGAAGATCGGATCGAGGAGCCGCCGGTATTTGACGTGATCCGGCGGATCGATCTGCAACGGGATCAGCGGACGAACGTTGCCGATCTCGATGGCATTGATCGAACTGAAGATCTGCGGATTCTTCAACGCAAACATGACGTCGTCGTGGCGGGCGAGAATCACCGGACCATCAGGAACTCGCATCACCGGCATCGCCTCTTGCAGCATGCGATAACCGGGTTGGGGGTTTCGCAGCGTTTCGGGATCGGCACCGAACGCGCTCAGCCCCACACTCGTCGATTCTTGGTCGGCCATTGTGCCGCGGCTCCCGGTCGAGGTCGCCTCACCTTATCGGCGTCCGCCTTGATCGTGAGACGGGCCGCGGCGCGGGTCGTTGACCGCACCGCACCGCGTCACTACGGTGACCACACGTTTTCAGCTCACACGGGGGATGTAAACATGCGCCGGTCGGTCGCCAGCATTGTTGTGCTCGTCGCACTGTCATCGAGCGTCGCCCATTCGGTGACGACGCCATCTCGGTCCGAAGCCGCCGGCCCGAACCCTGTACTGATCGTCGCCGGGACCCTGTCTCCCGAGTTCGCGCTCGATCCGCTGAAGTTGCGCCTCCAAGCCGACGGGTTCAACGTCTACACGATGGCGTTGCCCGACGCGGGTCTCGGCGACATCGCGGTGGCATCACAAGCGGTGGCCGCGAAGGTCGATCAGATCCGGTCCGCGACGGGTGCCGCCAAAGTCGACCTCATCGGTCACAGCCAGGGCGGGCTCGAGAACCGCTACTACATGAAGTTTCTCGGCGGCGCGTCCAAGGTGGGGACCTACGTGTCACTCGGTACGCCGCAGTACGGCGCGTCGGCCGCGAACCTGATCGCGTTCCTTGCGCTCGGGAACTGCCTTGGCATCACCGGGTGTCAGCAGATGGCAATCGGCTCGTCGTTCCTCGCAAACCTCAACGCCGGCGACGACACACCGGGCAGCGCTCGGTATGTCTCGATCTACACGCTGTACGACGAACTCGTTCAACCGTTCACGAACGCCAAGATCTACGACGGAGCGACCAACGTGCTGGTGCAGAGCAAGTGTCCGCTCCGAACCGTTGGACACCTCGGACTCATCCTCGATGGTGCCGTATACGGGCTGGTCGAGGCGTCGTTGCGCGGCGGTTCGATCACCACCAACTGCTTCGCCCTGTAGGCGCCAGCTCGGCGCGTACCGAAGCCAAGAACTCGACGGCCTCGCCCGCCGTTACGGCGCGGGCGTCGGTCGCGAGACCGACGTTGCCGACCACACCAATCCGGATCTGATCGTCGCGAGCGACAACGCGCTTCGCGACTCCGTCGACCGACAGGATCGCCACCTGCGGCACGTTGATGATCGGGAAGCTCCAGTAGGTCCCGAATCCGCCGGGGTTGGTGATCGTGAACGTGCCGCCGCCGAGATCGGACGGTGTCAGGCGACGTGAACGTGCGCGGGCTGCGACGTCGGCGATGGCGTTTGCCAACCCCTCGACGTTGAGCAGGTGTGCGTTCCGCACCACCGGGACCACCAGACCTTGGTGGTCGAGATCGACCGCGATGCCGAGGTGCACGGCCTCGTGGCGGCGTACGCCGGCGTCGTCGATGGTCGCGTTCAACGCCGGGTACCGCCGCAACGACTCGGTGACCGCCCGCGCGACATAGGGCAGGTAGCGCAACCCGCGCCGGCGCCGATCGTCGTCGATCGCGCCGAAATCGATCGCGTCGATCGTGTACTGGTGAGCCGCCGTTGCCTTGGCGCGGGCGAGGCCGGCACCCGAACGCACCTGCACGCGGTTGAAGGGAACCGAGATCGATCGGGCCCCGTGCCCAGATCGCTCGCGCGGCGTCACGAAGCCGTCGGGACGCACACGCGCGGGGCGCCGTCGCCACGGAAGAACCTCGTCGTTCGTGCCAGCGACCATATCCTTCGCATCGGCAGAACCTCGCCGAGGCTGTGATCCAAAGGGTCGCAGACGCGAAGGAGCGAGCCATGGCAGCGAAGAGCAACCCCGCCGTGATCGACGAACCGCTCGCGCGAGCCGTCGCCGACTTTCGCCTGGCCCTGATCTCGCGCCACCTCGACGATCGCGAGATCACGCTTCGAAATCAGAGCAAAGTGTTCTTCCAGATCTCGGGCGCGGGCCATGAGGCGCTGGGCCTCGGCCTGGCGAGATCGCTCCGACCGGCCTACGACTGGTTCTTTCCCTACTACCGCGATCGTGCGCTGGCTCTCGCGCTCGGCGTGACGCCGACCGAGATGCTGTTGCAAGCCGTTGGCGCGGCCGACGACCCTGCGAGCGGTGGCCGCCAGATGCCGTGTCACTGGGGTCAGCGCGAACTCAACCTCGTCAGCCAGACCAGTTGCACGGGTTCGCAATGCCTTCCCGCCATCGGCAGTGCCGAGGCATCCCACTACATCTCGCGTCGACCGCATCTCCACGGCTGTCACGCGCACGGCGACGAACTCACCTACGTCTCGTTGGGCGAAGGGGCCTGTAGCGAGGGCGAGTTCTGGGAGTCGCTGAACACCGCAGCGCGGCTGCACCTACCCGTCTTGTTCGTGGTCGCCGACAACGGCTATGCAATCTCGGTCCGGGCGAGTGACCAGTCCCCGGCTCCGATCCACGAAATGGTCCGCGGATTTCGCGGGCTGCAGGTCGTGCACGTCGACGGCCGCGACTACTTCAAGGTGCGCGCCAAGGGCGCTGACGCAATCGCCCATATTCGCATCGGTGCCGGACCCGTCTTGTTCCACGCGACGGTGACGCGTCCGTACGCACACTCGCTCAGCGACGACCAGAAGAAGTATCGCCCGGCCGACGAACTCGAAGACGAGGAACAGCACGATCCGATCGAGTTGTGGGCCCGACAGCTGATCCGGCGCGGAGCGTTGCACCGCGACGACGTCGACCGCATCCGCGACGAAACCTTCGCCGAGGTTCGGGCCGCCGCCGAGGTCGCACTCGGTTCGCCGCGTCCCGACCCGCGGTCGGTGCTCGACCACGTCGTCGCGGTTCCAGACTTCGAGGATCCGGGCGAGCCAGTCGTCGTGCCCGATGCCGAGGTCGTGACGTTCGGCGAGGCGATTCGACGAACCCTGCACGAACAGATGGCGATCGACGAGCGCATTCGCGTGTTCGGCGAAGATGTCGCCGACGCCGATCCCACCGTCCTCGACGAGGTGGCTGGGAAGGGAGGCGTGTTCGGCATCACGTTCGGTCTCCAGCGGGCGTTCGGCCAAGCGCGGTGCTTCAACACACCCCTCGCGGAAGCAAACATCGTCGGGCGCGGCGTCGGGATGGCGCTGCGCGGACTCAAGCCGTGCGCCGAGATCCAATTCTTCGACTACATCTGGCCGGCGATGCAGCAACTCACCCAAGAGGCAGCAACGACGCGGTGGCGGAGCAATGGGTCGTTCACGTGTCCGTTGGTCGTGCGCGTCGCGATCGGCGGCTACCTCACGGGCGGATCGATCTGGCACAGTCACAGCGGCGAGTCGATCTTCGCCCACGTTCCGGGCATCTTGATCGCGTTTCCATCGCGAGCGCGCGATGCCGCCGGACTGCTGCGCACCGCGTTCGCGTGCAACGACCCGGTGCTGTTTCTCGAACACAAACACTTGTACCGGCAGGGCTACAACCGGGACCCGATACCTCCGCTCGACTGGCGGTTGCCGTTCGGCCGTGGCGTCCATGTCACCCGCGGCGATCGCGCCACGGTGGTGACGTGGGGCGCGACCGTGCACCGCTGCAAGCAAGCCGTAGGCGAACTCGCTGCGGAAACCTCGACCGATGTCGGCATCGAGATCATCGACCTGCGCACGATCGCGCCGTGGGATCGCGACATCGTGGCGGACTCGGTCCGGCGGACCGGCCGCCTCCTCATTGTGCACGAAGACACCCTCACGTGCGGATTCGGCGCCGAGATCGCGGCCTTCGCCGCGGACGCGTGCTTCGAGTACCTCGCGGCGCCGGTGTGGCGGCTCGGCGCACCCGACACGCTCGTCGGCTACGAACCATCGCTCGAAGACGCCACGCTCCCACAGGTCGTCGACATCGTCCGCGACCTCCGCGCGTTGCTCGCGTACTGACCCAACTCGCGACACAGCCGCGACGCCGCTCGGCGACGCCGACGGACCCACCGACCAGTGAGGTCGCGTGCGATGTGGGTGCCTCAGAGGTTGGCGAGAAAGGTCGCGCGATCGGGGCCGAGGGGCGCGTCGGGCGGGCGCGAGTCGCGCTCGGCGTAGCTCTGCATGACAGCTGCGAGCACCTCGGCATCGTTCATCAGTGCGTCGGGAGTCGTCTCGAGGTTGAACCAGCGCAAGAACGCCCGATAGACCGCGGGCGACGTCCGCACTGCGGGGAGCAACCCGTCGCGGAATACCTCGCGCATGAATGCCCGCGGATCGTCGTCGGCAAGCGGTTCGCCACCAGCGAGCGCCTTCGCGTCACGATCCTGTTGCACGGCCGCTCGAAACCACGGGTCGAGCTCACGTTCGGTGAAATCGTGAAAGGCCCGTTCCCATTCGGACTCGCCGAGCAGGTCAACCAGGCCGAACGCGTGCACCATCGCGAGCGAACACCCTCGGCCGTAGAGCGGGTTGGTACAAACGTGCGCGTCGCCCACCGCGGCGAAACCTCGCACGATCGGTGACCCTGATTCGTCGACGAAGAAGCGTCGGCGATTTCGCAGTCCCGCCATCGGATGCACGTCGGTGATCGGCTCCGATCGTCCGTCGAGCCACGGCTGGGCCGCCGGGAGCTGGGCCGCTCCAGCTTCGAACCCGTCGACCTCGGTGAGCACGCGCATCGCCTTGTCGTCGATGTCGAGCGCAAACGTGATCGAGAACGTGCGGTTGTCGCCGACGAACACAGCGTATTTCGCGTACCCGAGGTCGCCGCCGATCGGGCCCGCGGTCTCCGGCACGTCGTCGCCGTCGCGCAGTCGGTAGAAACGCGAGAGGTAGATGATCTCCGAAGGAATGAGTTGCTCGGGCGGCTCGGCCGCACCCACATCGATGAGCCATTGCGGCGACGCCGTGCGGGGCCCCGTGGCATCGACGACGACGTCGGCGTCGATCGTCACCGCCGTCCCGTCGGCGCGTCGGCCGTGGATTCCGATCACCCGCGGCGGCGCTTCCGCGCAACCCCGTTCGGCGACCAGTCCGTCCACGGCGAGGCCGTCGATGAACTCGACCCCAGGCGCGGCAAGCGCTGCCCGGCGCAGCACCCACTCGAACGTCGTGCGTCGGCACGCGATCGCACACAACCGGTCGTCACCGTCGCGCGGTTCGAAGTCGGTCAGCGTCGGTGGCAGGGTCTCGACGAAGCGCAACTCGGTCGCACCTGCGGCAAGCAACGCGGCGTAGACGTCGGGGGCTCGGTCCACCAACAGGTTGCGAAGACGAGCCAGAAATGCGTGGCTGTGGCGCACTTGCGGCGCGCCGCGACGATCCCAAGCGAACGCAGCGTCGGCCGATTCAGGCATCGGTGTCGAATCGCGTTCGACAACGCGCACGACATGACCGGCCCGAGCTGCGGCAAGTGCAGTGCTCAGCCCCGCGACACCACCACCAACAACGACGATCCGCATCGGGCGTCAGCGACTCGGACGGGTGCCGACGATCGAAGCCCGCTCCATGATGCGAACCTCGGGCCAGTAATCACTCGACGCGTAGTGCTGCACGGCGCGGTTGTCCCAGAACGCCACGGAGTGCGGCTCCCAACGAAAGCGGCATTGGTACTCGGGATAATCGGCTTGACGACAGAGCAGTTCGAACAGGTCGGCGCCGTCCGACGCCTCGCCGACTTCGAGGTGATCGACAAAGACCCGATTCACGTAGAGATGACGACGACCAGTGACTTCGTGGCGAGGCGCGACGGGGTGCGCTACCTGCGGGAACCGTGCGCGCATCTCGGCAACTTGTTCGGCCGGAACCTGGCGCCCGAACGCTCGGGCGTAGTCGTGGATGGCATCCAGTTCGTCGATCCGTGCGCGCACCGCGGCGTCGAGACCGTCGTACGCGGCAAACATGTCACAAAACAACGTGTCGCCACCGACGTCGGGCACGGTGACGGCGTGCAGGATCGCGCCCATCGACGGACGCTCGCGCCAGGTCACGTCGTGATGCCACGCGTTCTCGTACCCGGCGACCTCCGCAGTCTTTTCGAATCGCACCAACTCGGGGACATCGGGATTCGGCGGAATGAAGGGATGGATCTCGAGGTCGCCGAATCTGCGAGCGAACGCAACGTGTTGGGTGGGGGTCAACGGCTGATCGCGGAAGAAGATGACCTTGAACGCGTGCAACGCGCGGCGAATCTCAGCGATCGCGGGGTCGGAGATGTCGCCGGTGAGGTCGATGCCGTGCAACTCTGCGCCGATCGTTGGGGCGAGCTGGCGAACATCGAAATGTTCCCATCGCAGCCCGGCGAGCCGAGCCCGTTCGTCGGCGAGGTGGGTCGTCGGTCCCATGTGGATGTCGCCAACCGCGAATCGCCGGGCGGCGAGCGCGGCTCCAGGATCACGCGCGACGCGGACCTCGGGACCACTCATCGGATCGTCCGATCGAGCAGCCGGCGCGCCGTGCCGCCGAGGAACAACGCCATTGCCTCGTCGTCGAGCGGCAACGCCCGAGCCTCCGTGATCGAGCGCGTCATCGGGAACCACGGCTCGTCGCTGCCCCAGAGCACCCGACCGCGGTACTTCGAGGTGTTCATGAACGTCACGAGGTTCGGATCCATGTAACGAGGAGCGTAAGCAGTGCACGAGAGATAGAGGTTTGGCCATTTGCGCATGTAGTTCATCAGCAGTTCTTCGTACGGATGGCCCATGTGCGCACCAATGATCACCAAGTCGGGGAAGTCGATCATCACATCTTCGAGGAGCTCAGGATGTTGCACGCGTGATCGCACACGCGGGCCGGGGATGCCGACGTTGATCGCAACGGGGATCCCGGCCTCTTCGCACGCGGCGTAGACCGGGTAGTGCAACGCGTGATTGATCGGGACCTGCGTCGCCAGCGGTGTGATCCGCACCAGCGAGAACCGCGGGTGCTCTGCGTACTCGCGCACGTGCGCTGCGTTTCGGGTCGGACGTTCGGTGCGCGCCAACGCGGCAGCTACGAGGAAACGTCCCGGGTGTTGGTCTGCGAGGGCGAGCGAGTCTTCGACCCCGCCACCCATTCCCAATCCCGGGCACAACACACCGGTGGCGACGCCGTGGGTGTCCATCACGTCGAGCAACGCCTGCGTGCCGACTCCGGCCGACCCGTCACCGCCCAGGTACTGGGGAATGTGCGCGTTCGCCGGATCACCGAGAAAATCGGCCGCAGATCGAGCGGTCACGAGATTCACCCAGATGTCGACAATGTCGGGCGCGGTCGTCACGGACGGGACCTCTCCGAAGGCGTGAGTACGGGACTCCGACCCTACGGGGCGGCTTGCGCAACGCGCCATCTGTTGACCATGCTGTCGAAATCTGACGAGGCATCAGGTTGACGGCGTACATTGCGCCACACACCAGTCGTGACACGAGGGGGATTCAAGTGAAGGCACGCCGCGTACTTGCGCTCGGCATGACGCTGACCTTGGTGGTGGCCGCTTGTGGCCGCGACGAGGAAGAGCCGATCGCCAGCAATCCGACCGGGGGAAGCGGTTCGTCGACTCCCGACACCACGCCCGATGGCCTCGAGGCTGGGGCGTTCGGTGACCTCGGTGTCGTGTGCGGCCCCGCGGCCGACGGCGCCGAGTTGACCGCCACCGACACCGGCGTGACGGCCGACAGCATCCAGATCTCGACGGTCTCGGACCCGAAGTTCGCCGGTCGTCCGGGTCTCAACCAGGAGCTCTTCGACACCGCCGAGGCGTTCAGCGCCTGGTGCAACGAGAAGGGCGGGATCAACGGTCGTCAGATCGACCTCAAAGAACGCGACGCCGAACTGACGCAGTTCCAGCGTGAGGTCATTGCGGCATGCTCCGAGGGCGACTTCATGATGGTCGGCGGCGGCGCCGTGTTCGACGACGTCGGCCAAGTCGAGCGGCTCGACTGCGAACTGCCCACCGTCGCGGGCTACGTGGTCACCGCGGTCGCGGCCGAGGCCGACCTCACCTACCAACCGGTGCCGAACCCCGCGGGCTTCCTCCCTGTCGGCGACCTCACCTACCTCGCCGAACAATTCCCCGAGACCACGAAGAACGTGGGCGTGCTCACCGGCGACATCGCAACCACCGTCGTCGTGGGTGAGCGCTACAAGGAAGGCATCGCGCAACCGCAACTCGGATGGGACGTCGTCTACGACGCGACCTACCCGGCGGGCGGCGTCGACAACTGGCGCCCGTACATCGAAGAGATGCAGAGCAAGGGCGTCCAGGGTCTCATCTGGGTCGGCGAGCCCGTGAACCTCGGCAAGATGCTGGCCGAGGCCGAAGGACTCGAGTTCGACCTCACCTGGATCCGCACCGACGCGAACCACTACGACCCCAAGCTCACCGCCGAAGCAGGCGCAGCCGCCGACGGCGTCTACGTGCGCTCCGTGTTCGCGCCGTTCCTCGATGGCGCGGTCGAGCCCGACTCGGCCTCGCAGCAGTACATCGACCTCATCGACCAGTACGACGAGGGTGGCATCAAGGCCTACCTCGGCGTCCAGGGCCTCTCGGGCTGGTTGTTGTTCGCGACCGCAGCTCGCGACTGCGGCGCCGAGCTCACTCGGGACTGCGTGTTCGAGAAAATCGGCGCATACACCGAGTGGAGCGGCGGCGGATTGCACGCCCCGATCGATCTCACGACCGGCCGAGGCGGCGACTGCTACAACCTGTACGTCGTCGAAGGTGGCGAGTTCACGTTGGCCGACATCGGGGCGAACAACGGCATCTACAACTGCGACGCCGCGAACATCACCGAGTTGACCGGCGACTACGGCCAGGGCGCCACGTGCGAGAACCCGGCCTACGCCGACGACCCGAAACCGTCGAACTGCGGCAGCGTCTGACGTCATTCGAACTGTCGGGGGGCCCACTGCGGGCCCCCCATGGTTCTCCCACCGGCCGCCGAGGACGCCACGAGCCATGTCCGACTTCTTGAGCTTCACGATCGTTGGTCTCGCTACTGCGGCGATCTACGCGATCGGCGCGAGCGGGCTGGTGCTCACCTACACCACGACGGGCGTGTTCAACTTCGCGCACGGCGCGATCGGCATGCTCGGCGCCTTCATGTATTGGCAGCTCAGGTTCGACTGGGGTCTGCCGGCCCCGCTCGCCTTCCTCATCGTGCTCTTCGGGTTCGGGCCGCTCGTGGGCGTGCTGCTCGAGCGCGGGATCTTTCGAGGATTACAAGGAACGAGCGAGGCCGTACGCCTCGTTGTGACGGTGTCGCTGCTGTTCGCGATGATCGGCGTCGCCAACTGGATCTGGGACCCGCAAGAGAACCGCTTGTCCGAAAAGTTCTTCGGCGGCAGCAGCTTCAAGGTCATCGGCGAGATCATCACCTATCAAGAGTTGCTCCGGGTCGGCGCGGCCGTCGTCGTCGCGATCGGACTCCGCGTGCTCCTGTACCGGACCCGGGCCGGCATTGCGATGCGCGCATCGGTCGACGACCGTCCGCTCGCCGCGCTGAACGGCGCACGCCCCGATCGTTCGGCGATGCTGGCCTGGGCGATCGGATGCTCCCTCGCCATGCTCGCCGGCATGTTGTACGTCGGCGGTATCGCCCTCGAAGCGCAGTCGATTTCGTTGTTGATCGTGAACGCCTACGCCGCGGCCATGGTCGGGCGCTTGCGCAGTCTGCCGATGACGTTCCTCGGCGCCATCGTCATCGCGCTCGTCCAGACCTACTGGGGTGCGTACGTTCCGCAAGGGTCTGAGGCCGCGTGGGCGCAATACTTCGGACAATCGATCGTGTTTGCGATCCCGATCCTGATCTTGTTCATCGTGTTGCTCGCACTGCCCGCTGCTCGTCTGCGCGGCCACGGCCTCACCCGCACGCGCGAGTTCTATCCGATGCCATCGTGGGTTGGTGCCAGTCGATTCGCGGCCATCGTGTTGGCCGGTGCGTTGATGGCGATCCCGCTCGTCGCAGCGAAGGACTCCCTGACGATCGCCAAACTCTTCGGCACCGGCATCCTCGTGCTGTCGCTCGTACCGCTTGTCGGACTCGGCGGCCAGGTGTCGTTGTGTCAGTTCAGCTTCGCCGGCATCGGCGCGGTCACCATGTCGCATCTCGGCGGCGGGTCGCCGATCGGCTTGGTCTACGCAATGGTGTTCGCCGGGATCGTCGGCGCGATCATCGCCCTCCCCGCGCTGCGGTTGTCGGGCATCTATCTCGCGCTCGCGACGGCTGCGTTCGCCGTCTTCATGGATCGATGGGTGTGGAAGCTGAAGCCGTTCAAGCTGCCGTTCACCGATGTCACGATCGACCTCTTCGGCACCGCTGGGTCGCTGTCGGTCGAACGCCTGAAGATCTTCGGCTTCGACTCCGGCGCCAAGGGCAAGGTGCTTGGGATGAACCTCAGCCCGGAAGACCGCCAACTGATCGTGATGGCCGTGGGTTTCGTCGCCGTCGCGATGGTCGTCGTCGCTATCCGGCGTAGTTCGTTCGGGCGGCGCCTCCTCGCGATGAAAGACAGCGAAGCGGCGTGCGCGACGGTCGGCATGAACGTCACCGGCACCAAGCTCGCCATCTTCTCGACCTCGGCGGCGCTCGCCGGACTCGGCGGCGCCCTCATCGGTGTCGCCAACCAATCGACGAACGCCGACAATTGGCAGTTCCTGAACGGGCTCCCGGTGTTCATGATCGGTGTCGTCGGCGGGATGGGTCGGATCGGCGGTGCCCTCTTCGCGGGGATCTCGCTCCAGGTGCTGAACACAATGGCCGCTTGGCCGGTGCTCAACACTCGCTTTCTCGGCATGGGCCCGGCACCCGAAGGCTGGTACTCGAAGTTCGCCTTTGCGTCACCCGGCTTCATGGGCATTGGACTCGGCCGCAACCCCAACGGCGCGGTGTCCGACATGCGGGTCGGGTTCGAGCCGATCCTGATGTCGCGCCGCGCGTTGGCGATCGTCTCGATCGGCATCGTCGGGTTGTACGTCGCCACGCTCCGCGTGGACGCGCTGAACGGTTGGATCTTCATCCTCGGCACCGTCGTGCTGCTCATCGTCGGCGCGCAGATCGGCAAGTCCGACGCCATCGCCAAGGGCACGCTCGAGCCCGACCCGGACCCATCGATCGAAGAGTTCGACGGCACCCATCTCGAGTGGGTGGGGATCGACCGCCCGGTCACCGACACCGACATCGCGCTGCTCGACTCCAAGCTCGGGCTCACTCGGGAGGCGCTCGCGTGAGCCTGCTCGAAGTCGACAAGATCTCGATGCGATTCGGTGGCCACGTCGCGCTCGACGCCGTCACGCTGCACGCCGACCCCGGATTGGTCACCGCGCTGATCGGACCCAACGGCGCGGGAAAGACGACCCTGTTCAACGTGATCTGCGGGCTGTTGAGCCCGTCGTCCGGCGACGTCTACCTCGACAACAAGTCGCTCACCAAGCTCAAGCCCTACAAGCGCGCCCGTCTCGGCCTCGCCCGCACGTTCCAGCGCCTCGAGCTCTGGAGTCTGCTCACCGTGCGCGAGAACGTGCAGGTTGCCGCCGAGCTGCGCGCCGGATTCGGGTCCGACGGCGTCGACCCGCGATCGGAGATCGAGTCGATCGTCGAACGCGTCGGACTGAGCGACATGATCGACCACCGCGTCGACGAGTTGCCCACGGGCCAAGCCCGATTGGTCGAGATCGCACGCGCGCTGGCGACCAAACCACGACTGTTGTTGCTCGACGAACCGGCCTCCGGTCTCGACGACCAAGAGAGCGAGGGGTTGGGACATCTGCTCCGCGAGCTCGCCGCCGACGGGTTGGCCGTGCTCATCGTCGAACACGACGTTCAGCTCGTCATGGACGTCAGCGACCACATCTTCGTGCTCGATTTCGGACGCGTCATCGCCAACGGCGACCCCGCGTCGATCCGCACCGATCCGGCTGTGCTCGCCGCATACCTCGGGTCGAGCCTGGAGCAACCGTCATGAACGAGCCGATCCTCGAACTACGGGGCATGCGCGCCGCGTATGGCCGCATCGAGGTCGTCCACGGTGTCGACCTCACGGTCGAGCCTGGATCGGTCATGGCCCTCCTCGGGCCCACCGGCGCCGGCAAGAGCACGACGCTCAAGGTCTGTGCCGGGCTCATGACACCGACCGGAGGCGACTACCTGCTCGCCGGGCGGCGGGTCAACGGCGTCACGCCCGACGCGTTGGCGCGAGCCGGACTGTGCCTCATTCCCGAAGGCAAGGGCATCTTCCCGAACCTCACGGTGCGCGAGAACCTGTGGATGGCCACCCACACCGGCACGGAGCTGAAGGCGGTCGAGGAGATCGCGTACCAACGGTTCCCGCGCCTCGGTGAACGGCGCAAGCAACTCGCCGGCACGATGAG
>SXIR01000171.1 GCA_005772765.1 Actinomycetota bacterium | reverse complement strand
CGCGGCCTTGGGATCGAGCGTCACGTGGCTCATGCGGCACCGATCGCCGTGGGGAGTTCGACCACGATCCGGCAACCCTGCGGGTCACGAGCTTCGGCGCGGATCGACCCGCCGTGCAGGTCGACGACCCATCGGGCGATGGCGAGTCCGAGCCCCGCGCCGCCCATCTCGGAACTGCGCGCCGCGTCCGACCGATAGAACCGTTCGAACACTCGCTCGGCGTCGCCCGGCGCAATGCCCGGACCTTCGTCGAGCACCTCGAGGACGACGGCTTCGTGCGTTTTCGTGGCGCGGACTTCGACTGCCGACTGCGTCGGCGAATATCGCAGCGCGTTCTCGACCAAGTTTGCAATGACCTGATGGAGGCGCTCGGCATCGCCGACACCCTGCAGGCCGGTTGGATCGACCCGAACCGCGATGGCGCCACCCGGCCGTACCAGTCGACTCTCGCGCACGGCGCCCTGCAACATCGTCTCGACATCGAACGAGCGAATGTCGAGCGGAACGACCCCGGCCTCCAGCCTCGACAGGTCGAGGAGTTGCTCGACCAACCGACCGAGCCGAATCGTCTGATCGAGCATCGTTTGCAACGTCTCGGGATCGGCCGATTCGACACCGTCGACGAGATTCTCGAGATGCACTTGCAGTGCCGTAATCGGAGTTCGCAGTTCGTGGCTGACGTTGGCGACGAGGTCGCGGCGGAGACGATCGGTTTCACCCAACTCGACGGCCATGCGGTTGAACGCGCGCGCCAGCGCACCGATCTCGTCGCGTCGCGATTCGGCGCTGACACGCACGTCGAAATCACCCCGGGTGATGAGGTTCGCTGCGTGCGCCATCTCGCGCACGGGTCGAGTCAACCCCCGCGCCAGAAACCACACTGCTGCGAGCGCGACGACGCCACCGAGCGCGCCAGCGATGCCGGGCCACGCGCCGAGCTTCACGCCGACATAGAACACAGCGATCGTGGCTCCGACCGCGACGCCAATGAGGATGATCAGCTTGCGCTTGATCGATGTGACGCGTTCGAGAGGCGTGTGCGGCAAGCTCACGACGCCTCGACCGCATAACCGACACCGTGCACCGTGCGAATGACATCCGCGCCGAGCTTGCGCCGGATCGAGCGAACGTGCGAGTCGACGGTTCGACCGCCGCTCGGGATTTCGTAACCCCAGACTTGTTCGAGCAGTTCGCCGCGCGTCGCCACTCGCGACGGCCGAGCAGCCAGGTACTGCACGAGATCGAACTCGGTCGGGGTCAGATGGACTCCCACGCCGTCCCGTTGCACGCGGCGGCTACGCGGGTCGAGCAAGACGTCGCCGATGCGGACCGGCGTGTCGTCGACCGGTTCTGCTGCGGCGCGCGCGGCGCGCCGCAGCAGCGCAGCCACCCGCGCCGCGAGCTCACGCGCCGAGAACGGCTTGGTGAGATAGTCGTCGGCCCCGACTCCGAGGCCGATCACGAGGTCGGCTTCGGAGTCACGGGCCGTCAGCATCAAGACGGGCACCCAGCGATCACGTTGGATCTGGCGGCACACTTCGAGTCCATCGAATCCGGGCAGCATCACATCCAAGACGACAAGGTCGGGCTTGACCCGTTGCACGAGCTCGACCCCACTCGGACCGTCATGCGCGATCTCGACCCGATGCCCTTCGCTACGCAACCGCGCGGCCACGGCGTCGGCGATCGGGGCTTCGTCCTCGATCAACGCAATGGTGCGACTCGAGTCGTTCGCCGATCGGGTGTGCGTCACGGTTGACCAGGCTACGGATCGGAGTTCGCGACCTCGGGGCGGCCTCGTGAAGAAAGTGTGATGATCGCCGTTCCGATGGCCGCGGCGACCACACCAGCCACGAGCACGCCAACGCGCGCCGACGCCAACAACTCCGGCCGTGTCGAGAACGCGGCCGACGCAATGAACAACGCAACGGAGAACCCGACACCGCCGAGGGCGCCTGCGGCCCAGACATCGCGTCGCCCCATGCCCTCGGGGAGGCGCCGACCCGCGGCGACGATCGCGAACGTCGCACCCACGATGCCGACGAGCTTGCCGACGACGGCTCCGACGATGACGGCCCACGTCACGCGATCCCCGAACGCATCACCGAGGCCCGAAGGGCTCACGTCGATCGCGGCCGAAGTGATGCCGAACAACGGCAACGCGACGAACGCCGACCACGGATGCACGCGGTCTTCGAGGTCGGTGAGCAGTTGCCGGCCGCACACCGGCCCGGCCGGGAGGCAGAGGCCGACCGCGGCGCCCGCCAAAGCGGGCTTCACGCCCGCCTTGTACACGAAGTACCACACGACGACGCCCACGCCCGCGACGACCCAACCTCGCGGCGACGCTCGGATTCCCCAGGACCCAGCCGCGAGGGCCACGCCCGCGCCGAACAGCCAATTGAGCGCGAGGTCGTCGGTGTAAAAGATCGCAATCGCTGCGATACCGAGCAAGTCGTCGACGATGGCCAGCGTGAGTATGAACAGCTTGAGCCCGGTCGACACGCGTGAACCCAACAGCGCGAGCAGCCCGAGCACGAGTGCGATATCGGTCGCGACCGGAACCCCCCACCCATCCGCGGCACCCGTCCCGGCGTCGACGATGAGAAAGACAACTGCCGGAACTGCCATTCCTCCGACCGCCGCGGTGATCGGCACGATCGCGACCGCCCGGTCACGCAACTCACCGACGACCAGCTCACGTTTGAGTTCGAGCCCAACGACGAAGAAGAAGATCGCCATCAGCCCGCTCTCGACCCAGCCGGCCACGTTCTTGTGCACCGAGATCGGCCCGAGATCGAGGGCGGCCGAGCGAGCCCACACGTCGACGTAACTCGATTCGGCGACGTTGAACCACAGCATCCCCACCACGACCGCGCCGACGAGGATCGCGCCCGACGCAGCCTCTTCGAACAAGAAGTCCTGGATGTACGTCCGGACCTTCCTGCTCCTGGTACTCATTGCAACCGAATCTATGCTCCGCGCATGGCAAAGGTCGCGGCCGACAACTTGGCGCCCGTCCTCGAACGGCGGTTCGGGCCGGTGCAGGTCACCGACCTGCGGCGGGTCTCCGGCGGTGCGTCGCGCGAAACCTGGTTGTTCGACGCAACCGACCGCGACGGAACCCGACACGAACTCGTCGTGCGACGCGACCCCGCGCCCGGGATCGGCTCCACGGATCGCGCGACCGAGTTCGCGTTGCTGGAAGCAACCCACGCGGCAGGCGTTCCGGTCCCCGCTGTCGTCATGATGCTCACCCCCAACGACGACCTCGGGTCGGGGTTCGTCATGCAGCGCATCGACGGCGAGACCATCCCGCGGCGCATCTTGCGCGACGACGCCTACCACGAGGCTCGAAGCACGATGGCCGCAGCGTGCGGCTCCATCGCTGCGGCCATCCACGCGACGCCGCTCGACGGGTTGCCACCCCTCCCCGTGCAGTCCGCGTCCGACCAACTCGAACAGTGGACGGCAATGCTCGACGCGTTCGGCGAGCCGCATCCTGTCTTCGAGTTGGCGTTGCGGTGGATGCACGAACGTCTGCCCGCGACCCACACGGAACCGCGCCTCGTGCACGGCGACTTCCGCAACGGCAACTTCATCGTCGGACCCGACGGCATCCGGGCCGTGCTCG
>SXIR01000170.1 GCA_005772765.1 Actinomycetota bacterium | reverse complement strand
GGTGCCGCCGGGGTCGGCGCGATCGGCGCGTCTGCCGCGGCGTCCGGGGCCGGCGCGTCAACGCCCGCGCTGACCGGCGGCTCGGCCTTGATGACGGCGTCGCGCGGACGTGGCGCGGGCTCGGTCGGCGCAGTCGCAGCGGGAACCGGTTCGGCCACCGGCTCGGGTGCCGCCTCAGGCTCGGGTTCACGTCGAAGCCCGCGCGAATCCGCCAGGCGACGCACGCGGTCGGCGAGCGGGTCGTCGATGCTCGAGCTCGGGCCCTTGACACCGAGCTTCAGCTCGGTGGCGAGTTCGACGACGACGGCGTTCTCGACGCCGAGCTCTCGCGCCAGCTCGTAGACCCGGATCTTCTTCGTTGCCAAGCGATTCCCTTTGTGTTTCGTGGTGCTGCGATGGTGCGGGCCGGCGCGGTGCCGGCCTGGCGGCGTCGCCGCCGCTTGCAGAACTCAGCCGAACAGTGTCGCGCGAATCATCAGCGCTTGGGCGTTCGACACGGGCCGTCGCAGCGCCCGAGCGAGATTTCCTCGTCGGACTGCCTGTTCGAAGCAGTCCGACGAACAAATCCAGGCGCCACGCCCGGGTGCGCTGGCGCCATACCCGAAGGCCGTCGCCGTGGCGCTCACCCGTGCCCACCCGTTCGGCGTGTCGCGGCGACGACACCCGATACAGGTGCGCTGTGGTTCATGCTTCGCTGCTTGCTCCTTCGTCCGAATCGTCGGCTTCGGGCTCCGACGACGCTGCTGGTTGCGACGCTGGCGCAGCGGTTGCTGGCGCAGGTTCGGGGTCGGGCGCTGTTTGCTCATCAGCCGCTTCGGTCGCGGCTTCGGGCTGCGGCGGTTCGGACGACGCGGCGGCACCTGCGGCGCCGTAACCGGCTTCGGCCAACGACACGCTGTCGCCGCCTTCGGCCGGAACCCACACCATCTCGCCGTCGGTGCCTTCGACCCACTCGCCGGGCGCGTAGCCCGCTTCTTCTTCCGCGAGTTGGGTCTCGCTCTTGATCTCGATGTGCCATCCGGTGAGTCGCGACGCAAGGCGAGCGTTCTGCCCCTCCTTGCCAATCGCGAGCGACAGTTGGAAGTCGGGCACGATGACTTCGGCAACGGCGCGCGACTCGTCGAGGCGAACCTCTTTCACCTTCGCGGGAGCCAGCGCCTTCGCGACGAACTCGACCTGATCGTCGGTGTAGGGAACGATGTCGACTTTTTCGCCGTGCAGTTCGTTGACGACCTGACGCACTCGCATACCGCGAGCGCCGACGCACGCGCCGACCGGGTCGACGTTCGGGTCGTTCGATGCCACGGCGATCTTCGTCCGATGACCCGGTTCGCGAGCCACCGCGCGCAACTCGATCACCGAGTCCACGAGCTCGGGAACTTCGAGTTCGAAGAGTCGCTTCACCAAACCAGGGTGCGTACGGGACACGACGATCTGGGGACCCTTGGCGGTCTTGCGGACCTCGACGATGTACGCCTTGACCCGAGATCCGTGCGCGTAGCGCTCGTTCGAGACCTGCTCGGCCTGCGGCAGCAGGGCCTCCACTCGGCCGAGATCGAGCAGCGTGTAACGCTGGTCGGTTTGTTGGATGATGCCAGTCACGATGTCGCCCTCGCGACCGGCGTACTCCTCGTACTTCCGTTCGCGTTCGACCTCGCGGATCCGCTGGGTGATCACTTGCTTGGCCGTTTGTGCAGCAATCCGCCCGAAGTCCTTCGGGGTGTCGTCCCACTCGCGAACGATCGCGCCGTCCTCGTCGATCTCGAGCGCGATCACGCGGATCTCGCCGGTGTCGGGGTCGATTTCGACCTCGGCCTCTTCCGCGGCGTTCGGCAACCGCTTGTACGCGGTGACGAGCGCGTTGGCGAGCGCCAGCAGCAGGTCGTCTTCGGAGAGTCCGCGCTCGACCGCGAGGGCGCGCAGGGCCTCCATCATCTCGGGGTTACTCATCGTCGGTCCCCTTGTCGTGTCGTCGTCGTTGCTGCGCAAGACGTCATGATTCAGGTGCGTCCTGTCGTCGAGGTTTTGGCGGCGTGCTGCTTGGCCGACCCTGGCTTCGAGCCTTTGCCGGGCCGAGGTGCGGGTCCCCATTCGAACAAGGTTCGTGCGGAGGTGATCGCGTCGAGGTCGAGCGTGACCATGGCACCGTCGTCATCGAGTACTTCGATCGAGGTGGCGTCGGCGCTGGTCAGCGTGCCGACCAGGCGGGTCGAGGCGCCATCGTCGCCGCGAGCCTTCAACGCAACCCGCTGACCGCGCGCCGTTGCGAAGTGCTCGGGCCGGCGCAACGATCGTTCGAGACCAGGACTCGACACTTCGAGTGAGAAGCCTCCGTCGACGGCGGCTTCGACCACGGGGTCGATCTCGCGCGTCAAGGAGGCGAGTTGGTCGATGTCGGGCCCGCGCCCTTCGGCGTCGGTGACGGTCACGCGCAGGACGCGTGCTCGCCCCGAGCCCGAGAGTTCGATGTCGTAGAGGCACAGATTGCGAGCCGCGACGAGCGGGGCGATGGCGCGTTCGATCGACTCGTTGGTTGCGCTCATCATCACCTGCCTTCTCGCACTCGTTCACCGGCGTCAGCCCAAGAAAAAACGTGCGCCGCGGCGCACGTTTCCCGCCGGCCTGACCGGCACTCGGAACCGAACTCGCCCGATCCTACCCGCGCTGAGGTCTCGGTACCGGCACGAACAACAGAAATAGCGCTGCGAAACGCGTCGACCGGAGGCCGACCACACGTCGCCCCCATGTCGAGCCCATGTGGACCGCACGTCGACCGCAATTGGTCGAGCCAGTTGGTCGGCGTCAGTGGTGATGGTCGGGGTGGGTCTGCGCGAATGCCCACGCGTCGCCGATCATCGTTTCGAGATCGGGCAATTGGGGCGACCAGCCCAACTCGGCCTGGATTCTCGTACTCGACGCGACGAGCACAGCCGGGTCGCCGGCGCGCCGATCGCTCTCGACGACGGGGATGTCGACCCCGGTGACCAGGCGAGCTGCATCGATTACCTCGCGCACACTGAATCCCCGCCCGTTGCCGAGGTTGTAGACACGATGCTCGCCGGGTTCGGCTCCGCCCAGTGCGAGCAGGTGCGCCCGTGCGAGGTCGGCGACGTGGATGTAGTCGCGAATCGCCGTGCCGTCGGGGGTTGGGTAGTCGGTGCCGTAGACCGAGATATGGGGGCGAGTGCGGGCGGCGGCTTGGAGTACGAGCGGGATGAGGTGGGTTTCGGGGTCGTGATCCTCGCCACAGCCGTAGGCCGCGCCAGCCACATTGAAATAACGCAGGCTCGTGGCTGCGAGTCCACTTGCTGCACACGCAAACGAAATGGCGTGGTCGGCCGCGAGTTTGGCGGCTCCGTAGGCGTTGGTGGGTCGAGTCGGTGCCGATTCCAAGATGGGCACCGATTCGGGTTCGCCGTAGGTGGCGGCGGTCGACGAGAAGACGAGCCGCGAACAACCTGTCAGCGTCATCGCATCGAGAACGTTGACGGTCCCGCCGACGTTGACTCGGAAATATCGGAGCGGATCGGTCATCGACTCGCCGACGAGCGACAGCGCGGCGAAGTGCATGACCGAGTCGCAGCCCCGCATCGCACCGACAACGTCATCCAGACACGTGACGTCGCCGCGGACGAAGTCGGCGCCGTCAGGTACCGCCCAATCGTGGCCTTTGGACAAATCGTCGAGAACGATCACCTCGTGGCCTTCGGCGATGAGATACGACGAGACGACGCTGCCGATGTAGCCGGCACCGCCGATGACCAAGGTTCGCATGGCCGCCGAAGTTAGGGGACGAACGGGCAGCCGCCTGGTCTCGGCCCCGCCCGCCGTCGAGGATGTGACCGAAGGTCGCTCACCGAGTGTGACCCTGTCGGGAGCCAAGCGCGCATCGAAGCCCCACATCGTCAACAGCAAAGCCACTCAGGTCGGTTGACGGATCGTCCGATACCGCTTGAACTCGCGGCCGAGCACCACGTAGGGTGGTCGCGCCGGGTGGAGAGGGCTGGAGCCGCCCGCACGTGTGCTGATGCACGCGCGCCAAATCGCGGCGCGAACAGATCGAGTGGGCTGTGCGAAATCGACCGATTGAAGTAGTTGCTGCCTCGACGTTGGTAGCTGGATTACTCGTGGGGGCCATTGCGGCCACGGGCGATCGCCCGCAGCCTGCGGGAGCGGTGGGCACCGATCTCGGGGGCGTGGTGGCCGAACGTCCGGTCGACGACACCGCGCACACCGTCAACGGCGAGGTGCGCACGGTCGCCTACACAAGTGGTCGAACCTTCGCCGGCGGCACGTTCACCCAGGTCGCACCGGGCATGCGCGGTGGCGCGGGCGTCGCCGACGTGACCAGTTCGAGCTTCACGGCCGGATTTCCTGACATCCAGGGCGCAGTGCATGCCGCGGCGCGCGATGGAAGCGGCGGTTGGTATCTCGTTGGCGACTTCGCGAACGCAGGCGGGCTCCCGCGAGCCAACGTCGTCCACGTCGACGTTGCGAACGCAGTGACCGCCTTCGTTGCCGACACCAACGCGCCCGTGTGGTCGGTGCAGGTGGGCGTCGACGGCGTGTATCTCGCCGGTGCCTTCACCAACGTCAACGGTGCGTCGACTGGACGCGTCGCCAAGGTCGACCGCACGACGGGTGCGTTGTTGTGGAGCGGGCCGATCAACGCAACGGCGCGTGCGATCTTGCTGTCCGACGACGGGACGCGTCTGTACGTCGGCGGCGACTTCACGTCGCTCAACGGCAACACCAACGTCAAGCGACTCGCCTCGCTCGACGCCGCGACGGGCGCACACGACACGACCTTCGTGCCCGGCCCGGTGAACCTCGCGGTCCGGGCCATCGATCAAGCAGGCACGCGCTTGTTCGTCGGTGGCGACTTCGTGAAGGTCAACAACATCGATCGCAAGTTCGTCGCCGCAGTCGACGCGACGACCGGTGCGCTCGACCCGTGGAATCCGATTCTCAACGGGACCGTGGCCGACATCGAGATCAGCGCCGACGACGCGACGATCTATCTCGGCGGCGCGTTCACCACGATCGGGGGCGTCTCGCGTCAGTACATCGGCGGCGTCGCAACCGACTCCAACGCCTTGCGGGCCGTGACGGTCGGCAACTGGCGACCGCCGAGCATGGTCAAAGCAATCTCGTTCGATGCAACCAACTCGAATCTCGAGTTCGCTGGGAGTTTCCGACTCGACCCCGAGCGCAGCGCGCCGTACCACCTCGGTCGGGTGAACATCTCCACCAACGCCGTGTCCTTCGTGACGTCGCCGTTCGCGACTCCGCTGGCGCTGGCGCGCACGCCGAAGGTGAGCTTCGGGATCGAAACGCTGGTGCGCGACGGCACACGGTTGCTCGTCGGCGGCGACTTCAGCGACTACGGCGTGATCGGCCGCAACTACCTGATCGCGATGGACGCAGCGACGAAGGCCATCGACCTGAACTTTGATCCGGTGTTGGACGGCCCCGTCTTCATCGCCAAACCCGACGGTTCCGGCAACCTCATCATCGGCGGCGACTTCAACACCGTCAACGGAGTGCCGAGCCCCAAGCTCGCAAAGCTCGACATGAACGGCGATCTCGTTGCCGGATTCATCGGCAGTGTCGGCGGCGGCTACGTCAAAGACATCGCCGTCGATTCAGTGCACAACAAGATCTACCTCGGCGGCAACTTCCTGACGATCGCAGGTCAGCCGCGCAACCAGATCGGCTCCGTCGATCTGACAACCGGAGCGATCGACGTCACGTTCGACCTCCCGATCACTGGCCCCACCAACGACCTCGCGCCAACCGCAGAGGTTCGCGCCATGGACATCACCCCCGACGCTGCGACCCTCGTCGTCATCGGCAACTTCCGATACGTCGACGGCATCGAACGTCCGATGATCGCCCAGATCGACTTGACCGGTCTCACCGCGGAAGTCAACGGCTGGACCACGCCATTCTTCGACGTGCCGTGCTCATCGGGCCGCAAGGGCTGGATGCGCGACGTCTCCATTTCACCCGACGGTCAGAAGATGGTGATCGTCACGTCCGGCCATCACTACTTCACGGCGTGTGACACTGCCGTGCAGTTCCCCGTAGCCGGCGGCGCGGGTGTCGCCGTCGAGTGGTACAAGAAGATCGGCGACACGATCGAAGCCGTCGCCTATACCACCGACGCGGTCTACATCGGCGGCCACTTCCGATACCTCGAAACCGAGACCGACACCGAAGACCGCTTCCAGGTCGCCGCGCTCAGTCCCCTCGACGGCAGTGCGCTGTCGTGGAACCCGACCACGAACGGGTTCCGTGGCGTCCTGACCCTCGAGACCACGCCAGTCGGTTTGCTCGCAGGCCATGATGGAACGTTGTTCGGTGGTGTCGCGCACGGCGGCTACGCACAGTTTGCTGCGCCCACCCCGGGCTTGAAGGTCCGAAAATATTCCTACCCGTTCTTCGTTGTCGACCCAGGTGGGCCCACGACGCACACCATCACACTGAAGAACACGTTCAGCGATCGAGACATCAACGTCACGACGCTGAACGACACCTCGCTCGGCAACCTCAACGGCGTCGGGACGTGCGCGGTACCGCAACTCCTTGGTCCAGGCACGACCTACTCGTGCTCGGTACCTGAACAGATCAATGGCACCATCGAAGGCACCGTGCTCTCGTCGGTTTCCACGGCGTCGGGCACCGCCAACGGCGCGACCATCTCGGGTTCGGATCGCTCGGGTGTCGAGATCATCGACGCTCCGTCGTCGTGGTTGCGCATTCGCGTCGTCGGCACCATGACGCAGGTGCCGGTCCCTGGCGCCGACGTGCAGTACTCGATCACGGTCATGAACCTCGACCTGCACCAACCGATCGAACTGTCATCCTTGACCACCGACTTGTTCGGCGACCTCCACGGACAAGGCAACTGCGCAGCCCCGCAGACAATCGCGCCGAACGCCTTGTACCGCTGCGACTTCACCGCGCCGGTGATCGGCTTGTTCGGCGAGCAGCCGCGCGTCACCTTCACGGCAGGCGGCAACCACAACGGCAACCCGGTCGTTGCGGCGCAGTCGATCACCCACAACATGACGGCACCTCCGAACAGCGGCGACGTCTTGCTCGTCGTGCCCACGCCCGCCGCGCTCACACCCGCGGAAACGGCGGTTCGCAGCCGACTCATCGCTCGCGGCTACACGGTGACCGTCGCGGATGACAACACGGTGCAAGCGGCGAACACCCCCGGCAAGCGCCTCGTGGTGTTGTCCTCGTCGGTGATCACTTCGGCGCTCGGGACCCGCCTGCGTGACGTCCAAGAACCGGTCATCGTGTTCAAACACTCGATGTACGACCTCATGCGCATGACGGGCGCGGGCGCGGCCGATCGTGGCCTCACCACCGCGGCGCAGATCACGATTACCCAGCCGACTCACCCATTGGCAGCGGCTCGCTCGGGGGCCATCACGATCGACGCGACCGGTTTGAATCGCAGCACGGCCTGGGGCGTTCCGGCGACGACTGCGGATGTCGTCGCGACGGTTGCGGGCAACCCGACGATCTTTGCCTACCGACCCCAAGACCTGCTGTACGACGGAACCCCAGCACCGGGGTGTCGCATCGGGTTCCCGGGTACCAATCCAGCGCCATCGGCCTGGTCGACGACGATGTACGCATTGTTCGACATGGCGACGAACTATGCGGCAACGAGCTGCGGTCAAACGATGGTCAGCATCTTCGGCGGCAATGGCGCCACCGGCACCGGCAGCGACAACGTGCCCGCGACGCAATCGTCGATGAACACGCCGAGCAAGGTTGTCACCGACGCCGCGGGCAACGTGTACTACGCGGACTCGGGCAACAACAAGGTTCGGCGAATCGACGCAATCACCGGCAACGTCACGACGTACGCGGGCACCGGCACGGCCGGGTACCTCGGCAACGGCGGCCCTGCGGTCGCGGCGCAGATGCGCGGCCCGCAAGGTTTGGCAATCGCATCCAACGGCGACCTCTACATCGCCGATACCAACAACCACGTCGTCCGCAAGGTCACCGCGGCAACCGGTGTCATCACGGCGGTCGCCGGAACCGGCAGTTCTGGCTTCACTGGTGACGGCGGCGCAGCAACGAGCGCCCGGCTGCGGAACCCGGCCGGAATCAGCTTCGACGCCAACGACAACCTGTTCATCGCTGACCGAGCGAACAACCGGATCCGCAAGGTCACCGCGGCAACCGGCGTTATCTCCACTGCGGTCGGCAACGGCGGCACCGGCTACAACGGCGACGGCCTCGATGCACTCGCGACGACCATCTGGGAACCGTACGCGGTGGTTCCCGACGCGGCGGGCAACCTGTACATCGCCGACTACCGCAACAACCGCATCCGTTTCGTCGAGGCAGCGAGCGGGCTCGTGAGCACGATCGCCGGTACCGGCATTGCCGGGTACAACGGCGATGGCATCCCGGCCGCCTTCGCCGACATCTACCAACCGAGCGACCTCGAGTTGTCCGCGGACGGCACGACGTTGGTGTTCTCGGACTTCTTCAACAACCGCATCCGGTCGATCGACCTGACGTCGCAAGTGATCTCCACGATCGCGGGCGCCGGAACGGGTGGCTCGTCGGGGAACGGGCTGCCGGGCACCTACGCGCTCATCAACCGAACCTTCGGTGTGACGTTCGCGCCCGACGGATCGTTGCTCTTCGCCGACCGCAACAATCGAAGGATCCGGATGATCGGATCTTCGATCACCTGAAGCACCAGCATCACCCGGCGCGAGGCTGGTCGCGTCCGGGCCACGGATTGACACATCGGGGGATGGATGTCCTACGGGCGCACGACCTTCGTCGCGGCTTGCGCAGTCGCGCTCGCAGCACTGGTTCCGGTCGTCGTCGGCCAGGACGCAGCGTTGGCGGCACCGAGTCTGCCACCGGGGTTCTCCGATACCGTCGTCAAAACGGGCTTGAACTTTCCCGGCGCGTTGGCGTTCGCGCCCGATGGTCGCGTCTTCGTCGGCGACCGCACGGGCGTCGTGAAGGTCTACGACAACCTCGCGGACAACACCGCAACGACGGTGATGGACCTCTCGGTGAGCGTCTACAACCAGTACGACCGAGGATTACTCGGGCTCGCGCTCGACCCGCAGTTCCCAACCCGTCCCTACCTCTACGTCTTGTACACGTTCGACGCCGCAATCGGCGGCACCGCGCCGCGTTGGGGCGTTCCGCCGAAGCAGTGGGACGACTGCCCAACGCCGCCCGGGATCAACACCGGCGGCTGCATCGCGAGCGCGCGGCTCTCGAAGCTGACGCTGAGCGGCAACACCGCGACAGCTGAACAGGTACTGGTCAACGACTGGTGTATCCAGTTTTCGACCCACACCATCGGGTCGTTGCAGTTCGGTCCCGACGGTTACCTGTACGCGAGCGGCGGCGACGGCGCTGGGTACCTCGCCATCGACTACGGCCAAACGCAGAACATCTGCGGCGACCCACCCAGCGCGGCCGGTACCAACCTCACGCCGCCGACGGCAAAGGGCGGTGCGTTGCGGTCGCAATCCCCGCGTCGAGCCCTGAACGAGAACGCGTCGCTCGACGGCACGATCATTCGTATCGACCCCGACACCGGCGAAGGCGCGCCCGGGAACCCGATGATCAACAGCACCGACCCGAACCGGCGGCGGATCTGGGCCTACGGCATGCGCAACCCGCTGCGCTTCACCTTCCGGCCCGGGACGAGCGACATCTACTTCGGCGATGTGGGCTGGCAGACCTGGGAAGAAATCAACAAGATCCCCGGTGGCACGGGCGGCATTGCGGAGAACTACGGCTGGCCGTGTTACGAGGGCGTCGGGCGCCAAGCGGGCTACGACGGTGCCGACCTGAGTGTGTGCGAGACGCTCTACGCGCAAGGCACCAGCGGCGTCGTCGCGCCGCATTTCACGTACCGTCACAGTGATCCGGTCGTACCGGGAGATGGTTGCCCGGTCGGGTCGAGTTCGAGCACCGGCGTCGCATTCGTCGCCAACCCGACGTGGCCGGCGCCGTACCGGAACGCATTGTTCTTCGCCGATTACAGCCGCGGCTGTATCTGGGCCATGACCCCCGACGCCAACGGCGAACCCAATCCGGCGGCAATCGTCAAGTTCGAATCGGGCGCGGTCGGTCCGACCTGGCTCCAGACGGGCCCGGATGGCAACCTCTACTACCTCGACATCGAGGGTGGCACGCTCCACCGCATCAGCTACACGGGCAACACGCCACCGATCGCGGCGGCAATGGCAAGCCCGCAGTCAGGCGCGGTGCCGCTCACGGTGCAATTCGACGCGTCGACGTCGAGTGATCCCGACGGCGATCTCCCCCTCACCTACGCCTGGGATCTCGACGCCGACGGCGAGTTCGACGACGCGACGAGCGTGAGCCCATCGGCGACCTACACCGTCGCAGGCACGGTCCAGGTTCAGGTCCGCGTCACGGACACCCGTGGGGCCAGTTCGCTGGCGACGGTGACCGTGTCGCCGGGCAATACTCCCCCGGTTCCGACCATCACAACACCATTGGCTGCGAGCACCTGGGCGGTCGGCGACCTCGTGTCGTTCAGCGGCGCGGCCACGGACGCGCAACAGGGCGCGCTCCCGCCCACGTCGTTGTCGTGGGAGTTGATCATGCAGCACTGTCCGTCGAACTGCCACGAGCACCAGTTCGGATCCTGGCCCGGCGTCGCGAGTGGGAGCTTCGCCGCGCCGGACCATGAGTATCCGTCACACCTCGAACTCCGCCTGACCGCGACGGACGCCGGCGGGTTGTCGACCACCGTGAGTCGACGGCTCGACCCACGCACCGTCGACCTGCTGTTCACCTCGACTCCCGTCGGGCTCGAGGTCACAGTCGGCGCGACAACGAGCCCGTCCCCGGTCACCCACCGGGTGATCGTCGGCAGCGCCCTGTCGGTCGGTGCCGCGACGCCGCAAACGATCGCGGGCGCGTCCTACTCATTCGCGAGTTGGTCGGACGGCGGCGCTCGAACGCACACCATCACCGCGCCCGCCAACAATGCCACCTACCAAGTTGCGTTCGTCGCTGCCGGTTGCGCCCTCGGCACGTATCGGGCGGAGTACTACGTCGGCCGAACGTTGAGCGGGACCCCGGCGACCGGGTGCGAGGTCGCACCACCCGCCTATGACTGGGCGTGGAGCGGGCCCTCGGCCCTCGGCAGCCCAGCCGACAACTTCTCGGCCCGCTGGACAGGCACCCAGACGTACCCCGCCGGCCCACATACCTTCTGGGTCAGCGCGTCCGACGGCGTTCGCCTCATCGTCGACGGCACAGTGCTGATCGACCAATGGAACGACCGAACGACACCTGCGACCTTCGCGGCAACAACGAACCTCACTGCAGGAAATCACACCGTCGTCATGGAGTACTACGAACGGACAGGGCGCGCCGTCGCTCGGCTCCAGCACGCGCCGGTGCCGGTGCCTGCGTGTGCGACAACCTCGTTCCGGGTGGAGTACTACGCCAATCCGACCTTGGGTGGCATACCCACGACATCCGGCTGTGACGCCACGATCAACGAGACGTGGGCCGGCGCACCCCCGAACTCCGGCTTGCCAGTCGACAACTTCTCCACGCGATACACCCGCACCGACACGTTCGCGGCCCGGCAGTACACCTTCACGATCCGAGGCGATGACGGCATCCGTTTGTGGATCGACGGCGTGCTCGTGCTGAACGGCTGGTCGGACCACCTCCCAACGTCGTACAGCACGCAATACATGATGACCGCAGGTGCGCACACCGTCGTCGTCGAGCACTACGACCGCACGGGAAGCGCACGAGTGCTCTTCACTTACGTCTGAGCTCGGCGGCGCACCGAGCCAGGTTCAATCGCGCGCGGCATCCGATTGGGTTACGGCGTTCGCACCGGGAGTGCGGCGACGTCGTAACCCTGCCGCCAGTTCGGCCAACTGCAACGCATCGCGTCGCGGTCGCACCAGCGCGACGAACACGATCAAACCTACAACCGCGGCGCCGGCCGCGACGATCAACGTGGCGCCGAACGCGGCACGAGCGCCGACGATCACCGCCGAGTAGGCAGCCAGCGGGACGATGACGCGTCGCATGGACGGCCCCCACGGCGCCATGTGGAGATAGTGCCGGACCTGCAGGAGCGGCATCACGTTGTTCCACACGAGGCTGACACCCCATGCGATCGCGGCGCCGAGCATTCCGTGATCAGGAATCAACAAGAACGACAACGAAATGTTCAGCGCGACCGCCACCCCCGAGTTGATCGTCGTCATCGCGCTGCGACCTGACATCAACAGAACGCTGTCGACCGCGCCGCAGCCGGTCGCGACGAGCCACGCGGCACCGAGCACCACAAGCGCGCTCGACGCGGCGCGATACTCGTCGCCGTAGATCCCGAGCAACGCCGGCGCGA
Source organism: Actinomycetota bacterium (assembly GCA_005772765.1). Lineage (GTDB taxonomy): Bacteria > Actinomycetota > Acidimicrobiia > IMCC26256 > PALSA-610 > SXJQ01. The sequence continues at coordinate 46,554 of SXIR01000170.1, read as the reverse complement.
AACCCATGATGCCGATCAGTACTGGCCACGTGAAGAGCACGGTCCACCCAGTCGACGCTTGGAACACGCTCTGCGCCGTGCCGTCGTCGCGACGCGCCAGGGCCGCACTGATCAACGGTTGGAGCGCCTGCCCGATGGCAAGTTGCACGAAGCTCGCAATGATGAGGAAGCGGGTCCCGGCCGAATAGATCCCCGCCGCGGTCGTCGAGCCCGAGGCAGTCGCGCCCGCTGCCAGCGCACCGACCAGCACCGAATCGCTCCAGAGTTGCGCCGACTGGAACACACCGGCCGGCGCACGCGGGGCCGAGAAACGCCAGAACTCACCGGCCACGCGCCCCATCGTCGCCTCCGGGACGAGGTCATCGTCGCCGTGAACCCGGTGTTCGCCTCGACTGTTCCGCTGCAGCACTTGCACCCAGACGAACAACACCACCGCGCCGAGTACGAACGGAAGCGCCCACCCGAGGGCGAGATAACGCGGTCGTGCGTTCTGTGACGCAAGGAACCCAACCGCGCCGAGTTGCAGCGTGACCTTGCCGACTTTCTCGACGACGAAGGAAGGAAAAAACGTGCCGTAGCCGCGGGACGCGGCTTCGAGCGCTTGATAGATGACGGCGCATGGCAGGATCGGTGCGACGGCACGCAGCTGGGCGGTGAGCGCGATATCGCGGTCGCCGACGAGGCGAGCGAGAGGCTCCGCCCAGGTCCAGATCGCGGCACCTGCCACGAGACTGAGGAAGACCAGCGGAACTCCCACCGGGGTCCAGAGATGTTCGACGTCGCGACGTCGTCCGACGGCAAGCCACCGCGAGATCGTGCGGACCAACCCAAGGTCGGCACCCAACAGGAGCGCTCGCTGCACGATGTTGAAGACCGCGATCGTGGTGAGCAGCACGCCGGCGCTACTCGGCCCAAGTTCGCGAGAAATGACGACGACCAGCACGAGGTTGGCGAGGCCGTAGTACACCAGGCCAATGAAGTTGAGCGCGCCGCCGCGCGCAAGCTTGCGGGTCGCGTTGGTGCTCATCGCGATGACCACGCGATCTCACGACCGAGGATCTCGCTCGTTCGCATCGCCTCGTCGGCAAACCGCTCCGTCAGCAACGCCCGCGCTTCGTCCGACATCGACCCGCCGGTCGTCGCGTTCTCACGCGGGAACGCACCGAGGTCGGCAGCAGGCAATCCGAGGAATTCGAGGACAGCTTTCCCGCCCGAGCCGTCGGAAGCGAAGAGCTCGTGGTTCACGAGCACGAGTCCGCGTTCGCGCCCAACGACGTCGAACCAACGCGCCAACTGTTCCGCGTAACGGCCACGAGCGACGTAGGAATGATGTTGGTGTTCGTACGAAACGAACCCACGCCGGCCAAGATCCGACGCCGGGACCTGGTCCACCGCGTCGGCCTCGGCCTTGATCGCAGCTTCGAACGTGCGGTGCTCGTGTCCTCGCCGCACTTCGTGGAGATAGTGCGACCACGCTCGGCTCACCGGGTCGCGCAGAACGACGATGAAGCGAATCTCGGCGTCGAGCGCGGCGACGCGCTCAGGGACCGCCGGATGGAACAGGTAGTACGGGCTCGCCTCACCAACTGCGGCGGCGCCGTGCTCACGCCGCAGCTGATCGATCGATCGTCGGGTCGGAAAGTGCGCTCGATACCAACGCTCGCCGCGATGCGACGCCGTGTCGAAGTAGTGAACGCCCTTGCCCAAACGGGGAAATCGCACGGCATCATGGCGGGCCAACCACTCGTGTAACGATGTCGTGCCACAACGTTGCGCCCCGATGATCAAGAAATCGGGCAAGACGCGCTGCTGGGCGTTCCACTGACCGGCCGCGATCGCAATGGGTTGCGCGGCGCGCCACACTCGCGACTTGAGCGAACGCCCGGTCCCACTCATGTCGAGGTCCGATCGAGACGGGCGCGCAACGCACGCTCGGCAACGTCGCGCATCGCACGCAGCCCTGGCGCGTCGCCGCCCTGGGCGTCGCGTTCATAGCGCGTCAACAGATCCGCGTAGTAGAGCGTGACAAAGGCATCGACCATGTTGCGTGCGACGCCAAGTTCTGCCAAGGCGGATTGCGCGGCACCAAAATCACCCGTCGCCACGGCTGGGAGTGACTCCAGCGGTCGGCGCGCCTGCTGCTGGGTGATGTAGTGGATGAGATCGAGACCGACTGGAACGTCGGCTCGGAACCGCTCCCAGTCCCAAATGGCGATATGGCCGCCGGTCCGCAGCGTGTTCCATGGCGAGAAGTCGCCATGGCTCGCTCCGAACCGAAGGGTCGTCGATCCGATATCGGCCAGGACGCGATCGAGGGCCCGCCGCAGCGTCGCCGCGCCGGTCGTCGATTCGTCGGCGACGGTGGCCAACGACTGCACGAAGGTCGAGTCACTGAGTCCTCGCTCGACCATGGGACCGCGCAATGTCGCGATGGCGGCGATCACCGACCCCGCCGGAGCATCGTGCGGCCGTCGACCGAAATGCCATAACGGGAGCGGCGACAGCACCAGCCCGACCGCCGCCCCGACTTCACAGCGAGCAATGGCTTGCGGCACCGACATCGTCGAGTCGGGCCGCAACGACACAAGAACGTCGTGTTCGTGTGTGACGAGCCGACGCGTGAGGTCGTTCCACCCGATCTTGACGAACGCGAGCGTGGCACCCGACTCGTCAAAGACTTGCAGCACCGGTTTGAGATTCGGACGCACCGGGCCCAACACTCCGGCGATGACGATGTCATCGCGACCGAGCGCGGCCGCAACGGCACCGGCCAAGTTGTCGGCGTCGGGAGCCGGGAGTTCGAACCGAGTCCGAGACGCGCGCGGCACGATTCCGCACCGCACACCTGCTGCGAGACACCGCCGACCGAACAGTCCGATCCAACGGGTCTCGTCGGTGCGTCGCTGCAACGAGTTGGCTGCGGCGCGTCGAGCATCGACGGGGAGAAACGCATCGACGCCCAGTCGGCCGCGCAACGCGAAGTATCGACGCGCCGACCCGACGCCGCACGGGTCGAGGAACGTCGTCCGGATCAGATCGACGGCATCGTTCGGTTGATTCACGCCGGCGTCCGAGCCGGCACCGACCGCGCCCACGCCGATCGCCGTTCGAGTGCGATCGCTATGCCGAGGAACGTGAGCTGGTACGGGATCATGTCGTAGAACGGCAACTGCAACGCGAACCCCGCGATGATCATCAACGCAAAGCGCGCTTCGGGTCGTCGCCGACCCCACCACGCTCGGGCCGCGGCGCCGAGGAACCACAACGCGAACAACCCGAGGCCGACCCAGCCCTGACCCACCATCAAGGTCCACAAGAATCCCTGGGTTCCGATCTCGGAACGCAGCGGGAATCGCAGGTTGGGCAGGGGCCGGCCGTAACCGATCAGCGGCGACTCGTTGGTGACCTCGACCGATTGCGCGGCGAGGTCCTCGCGCGTCTCGTTCGAGTGACCGGTTTCGAGGCGAGTGGTCACCACTCCACCGAGCGGGGTGTACAGGATCAGCGCGCCGACCGCGAGACCTGTGGCGACGACCCCGACGATTGCCCGGGCGCGTGCCCGGGGGCTTGCCGTGATGATCGCCACCACCGCCATCAGCCCGACCGTCAACCACGCTGATCGGTTCAACGAATAGATGAACGGAACGAGCGCGAGCAGGCCGAGGATCACCACGGTCCGGCGAATAGCGGCTGTGCCGATCAGGTTCGCGCGCAGCAGCACGAACGGCAGCAGCAACGTGATGCTGCTCCCCCAGTTGTTCGTGTAGACGAACGGCGCCGCCGGGCGCGGCACATTGCCCAGGATCTCCTGCACGTCCGCGAGTTGGGGATGCACGAACAGAAAGATGAAGTCGTTCGACGTGAAGATGTTCGGCAGCACGAACTCCATCGGCGACGAGAAGTTGAAGTACGGAAACGAGATTGCGAGGAATCCACCCGCGATCGTCGCAACCCACAGGATCGACAAGCCGCGCGTGACTCGCTCGGTCGACAGTTCCTCCTCGCTGGCGTTGTAGATCGCGAGGAGGTACACGAGCACTGCGGCGTAGGTCGCGAACCGCCAACCGAAGAACACGAGGTTGGTGACCTTCGGAAGGTTCACGCCGGACAGCAACACCCACGCCAGGAAGGCCACGTACCAGCCGGTTCCGTTCGGCACACGAACGCGGCGCGCCAGCACGAGCCGGATCGCGAGCGGGATGGCGAGCAGCACGAAAATGATGCCGCTCAGACCAGTGATGAACCAGATCGGGAACCCGACCAGCAGGAAGTCGATCGGCCAATAGGGCCGCATCCATGGCGCTCGCCGATCGCGCCGCGCTCCGGTCGCGCTCGAGGCACGCGACTGGCGTTCGTGCATCGGGAGGGCGACGCTGCTCATCCGGTCAGAAACCTCGGCCGAAGCGATTGAGCGTCCGGAGGATGCGAACCGAACTGACGACACCGAGGCCAGTCAGCATCGCAAGGTACGACCGTCGTTCGCGAGGGTTCAATCGAAACGCTTGCCAGGCAGTCCGGCGCGCGTCGCGTTTGTGACCAGCACCGGCCTGCGCAAAGGCCAACTGCCCGAGTACCCGAGCTTTGCCGTGCGGTACGGCATCGAACTCGGGATGTTTCGCCAGGAGATATCCGAAGGCATCGACCTGCATCTGCCAACGGTCGTTGAACATCGAGGTCGCGCCCCAGAGGACCTTGACAAGCGGTGTCGGAGCCACGGCCACCTCGGTGGCTCGGCTTGCGCGCAAGATCCAGTCGTAGTCCTCGCCGTAGCTCCCGGGAATCGCTTCGTCGATGCCGCCGAGGTCGTTCCAGATCGACCGGCGCACGACGACGGTCGATGGGTGCGCCGCAAATACTCGGTCGGCGAGCAGGGCGTCGGTCGTGATGCGGCTGACTTCGGGGACGCGCGGAATGATCTTGTCGCCGAACGCAACCAGAATCCCGCTGGTCACGACTCCGACCGCCGGATCGTCGAACAATGGCACCTGCGCGGCCAGCTTGCCGGGCAACCACGCATCGTCGTCGTCGCAGAACGCGATGAACTCACCCGTTGCGTGGGCCGCTCCCGCGTTGCGAGCGCCAGCCAGACCACCGACGTGATCGTTGGCCACGACACGGACCCGGCGCCCTGGCGATTCGCGCTCGAGCGACAAGTCGGGATCGGTGCGGTCGAAGACAACGACGACCTCGACATCTCCGTCGTATCGCTGCGCGATCGCAGCGTCAATGGCCACCCGCACCAACTCGGGGCGATTGTGCGTACAGATGATGGTTGTGACGCCGGGCGCGCTCATACGCTCTCCTTCGACGGGCGCAGGCGGTAGCCGTACCGGCACAACATCGGCGCGGTGACGCCGGTGACGAGGGCGCGATCGCGCGGTCGTAGCTCTGACCGCCACTGCTCGTCGCGACGTAGCCGGATCGGCCCGGTGCCGAACCGCATGGGATTCCCCGCCACGGAGTGCTGCCCGTCGGCCGCGCCGCGCTCGAGGATGTCATCAACCGTCGCATCGTCGGCGGCGGTTCCCGCGAACGACGCAACCTGTTGCACGACTCGCGTCGGATCGGTGACGAAATCTTCGTAGCGAACACGCAGCGACGGCAGCGCACGTCGGGCTCCGACCAGGCTCAACGCTCCGTTCCACGCCAACCATCGCAGCGCGATTTGTGCAGGTGGGTACGTCGGCATGAACTCGACCCGATCGGCGATCTCGGGCCGCGGCACCTTCTTCGTCCAGGAGTACGCGACGCCGCGGCTGTCTCGTACGACGTGCACGAATCGAACGTCGAGGCGAGGGTCGGCCGCGAGCAGCAACCCATACGACGGATGCTTGCTCGACTCCACGACCACCTCGGCATCGCCCACTGACGCGGCCGCGAGCATCAGCGAACCCAATCGTTCGACGAGGCGGGCGTGGTCGGCCGCAAAATCTCGGGAGAGGTTCGGCCTGAGGAGGAGCGGAAGGTTTCGGTTCCGGTCCACTCGGCCGGCGAGGCCGAGCCAGTCGTCGACATCGACGCGATCCCACCCACCGAACGCGTGCGTTCCCACCTGCGACCAGAACGCGCAATCGAAGAACGACTCTCCGCAACCACAGCGCTGGTTTTCACGCAATCCACGTTCAGGCAGATGCATCGTCTCGCCGACCCCGATCCAGCGGGGTAGCGACCCGAGGATCGACTCGAGGAGTGTGCTGCCGCTGCGCCCCACACCGGCAACGAAGACGACGGTTGTCATCGTCGCCACCACCGGCGGGTGCGCGCCGGTTTCGCGCCGTCACGTCGGGTTGCGACCATGGTGTCGATGAGATCGCCGATCGTGGCAACGACCTCGTCGGTGCGCGCCGAGGTCGTCGCCACTCGGAACTCGTCGGGGTTCGCGAGCGCGCGGTCGATTGCCGCGTAGAAGGCCTCGTCGGCCTGGCCGTCGACCACGGTGCCCAACCCGCTGAGACGCGCGGCGAATCGCATCTGGTGGCCATCGACGTGCTCGTGGTGCTCCGGGTCGCGGGCGACGACGACCGGAAGCACGCCGAGGTCGCGAGCCTGCATGATCGTCGCCGGCCCGCCGTGGGTCACGACGACCGCCGCGGTGCGCATGAGTTCTTCGAGACGACCGATCGGTACGTAGTCGTACCCCTCCGCGACCTCGGGAGGGCGCGACGTTCCGTACTGCACGACGACCGAGCGGCCGCGACGGGCAAGCTCATCGGCTCGGTGCACGGCGCGATCAAACGCGTGATGGTCGGTTCCGACCGTCACGAAGACATCGACCTTCCCCATCAGTACAACGCTCCGACGAAGACGCCCTTCGGGTACAGCGCCTGTTGTTCGGGCCATTGCAGCAAGAAGAGGTCGGTGAACGGCGTGCAGAGTCGGCCCGTCAGGGTTCGACTGTCGATGCGGTCGTACACCTCGACGTACACCGTCGGAATCCCCCGTCGGCGGGCGAGCACGAAAAACGGCAGCGCCACCCCCGCACCGCTCGAGATGACGACATCGGGTTGCAACGTGCGCAAGACGCGGCGAGCAAGGAACCAATTCCGCACGAGGTTCTTGACGTTGCGGGTCGTTGGATGGTGCGCCCAGATCGCGTGTTCACCTTCCAGCACCGACACCGCGTCGGGCTTGTCGAAGGTCACCCAATGACATTGGTGTTGGCGGTACCAGGGCTGCAAGCGCACGAGTTGCGCGAGATGCCCTCCCGACGAGCACACGAAGAGCACGCGAGTCACCGAAGCTGCCGCGTCGTTCATGTCGCTACTTCCGGGTAACGAGGACGGCGCCGGTGGCATGCACCCCGACCCGCTCGAATTCGGCCGCGGCCTCGGCGATGCGGTCCGAGTTCGCGTCCTTGTGGCCGACGACGAGGAGCACCGATTCGGCGCGTCCGGCCAGGTCGAGGGCAGTCGTATTCGACAACACCGACGGCACGACGTACACGACGGTGTCGTACGCCGCGGCGACGCGATCGAGCAAACGAGTGGCACTCGGACGAGCCAGTAATCCGGGGCGCCAGGCACCGGCATCGCCGCTTGGCAGGACCGAGAGCGGACCTGCGCCGTCAACTGCATCGATGACGGAGTCGGAGTCGACCGAGCCGTTCACCGCTTCGGCGAGTCCCGCGCTCGGCGTGAGACCGAACAACCGCTCGAGTTCGCTGGCTTCCGGGTTCGCTGACACAAGGAGCGTCGACACACCTGCCGACGCCAACGCTCGCCCGAGTTGTGACCCGACGATCGCGGTTCCGCGAGTGTCGTCGCCGGTGACAAGCACCGAGCGCGGTATGGCGCCGCCGCGACTCAACACGTTGCGCAAACGGTTCGCCGCCACCGCATCGGCTCGCGTCCGGGGAAGCACTCCGAGTACCTCGACGCCGGTGCCTGCGAGATCGGCTTCGCCGCGCACTCGACGGTCGAGCCGCTCGACGAGCAACGCCAGTGCGAGCGCACCAACACCGCCCACCATGATGAGCACGAACATTTGCTTGGTGCCGAACGACTTCTGTTCGTTGGCGTTCTGAGGCGTCGTGACAACTGCGCCTGGGTCCAGCGACGCGGTCTTGACCTTCACCAAGTTGTTCTGGAGAATCTGAAGGTCGCTCACGGTTGCTTCGCGTTGCGCCTCGGCATTGAACCGCTCGGTGCTGCCGAGGCGAGCGTCCGCAATCGTGGCGTTGAGCTCGGCGAGTCGCGCCACCGCGACGTCGATGTCGTCCTCGATAAGGTCGGTGACCTCGCGCCGGCTCTCGGCGGCACGTTCGCGACGCAGGTCGAGGAAGGTCTGTCCCCACAGCGCAGCGCGTTCCTTGGCAACGTCAGGGTTGTCATCACGGTAGGAGATGCGCAACAGCTCCGTCTCGGGTACCTGCACGGCAAAGACACGATTTCGGAGCTCCCGAGCGCTGAGATCGTCGATCTCGAGTTCGGCTCGGACCGCCTCGGCAACCACGAGCGACGTCGCGAGACGTTGCTCGGTTCCGAGGTTCACGAGCGTGTCGCGCTTGGCGACGTTCGGCGTGTTCGACACCGGGTCGATGATTGGCGTCACGAGCACTTCGCTCGTCGCGCTGAACGTCGACTCGGACTTGGCCGCCATGGCGACCACGATCATCACGGTGAGCGCCAGGACCGCGATAACTACCGCGGCGCGCCGACGCAGAATCGCCAGATAGTCAGCAGTCGTGAGTTCCAAGGTCGCTCCTCGAGAGCGGTCGAGAGTATCGGGGTCGTGTCGCAACTGTCCCGTCGGCCGGACAGTTCGCGCGAAAACTTCATCGTCGTGAACGAGTGATTTCCAAGGAATCTGTTTGGGTTCCGTCCCGGCAGTGTGACCGTCAGCGCGATCGACCTCGCGTTACGCGCGAGTTCGCCCCGCCAATCGGCGGGGCGAACTCATCAGCAACTCGAGCGCTGACCCATTTGCATGAGGCGGCAGTGCGCCGCCCCGGCGGGTCGATGGTGCCGTGGCGCTACATCACCGTCAACGTGTCGAAGGCGAAGCTGAAACTCTTCGCTTCCCGCTGCCCGCCGACGTCGCCGAGTTCGATCGAGGCGACGTTGCCGCCGACCCAACCGCCACCCGACACCGTGAGCCCGGGAACTGCGGCACCGTTGAGCGCCACCGTCGCCGTGCCACCGGTGCTGTTGAAGAACAGGGTGAGGCGTTGCCAGGAGCCGTTGGGCACGATGGAACCGGAGTAGGTCATCTGGCCAGTGGCTGGGTCACGGATGACCACCTCCCCGCTGGGCCGGAGGTTGACACTGATGAGACCAGTACCCGATCCGTCTCGCAAGTGGACAAGCGAGGATCCGACGCTCGGGCGCTGGAGCACCTTGATCCACATGTCGACGGTGACGCCAGCCTTGCTCGACGACAGCGTCTTTGCGAGGTACGCACCACCGTTCGAGGTCGTGACAACGACGCCCTTTCCACCGGCCTGTGCATGCGTGGTGCTCTGCGTCGCCTTGGCCGAGCGAGTCCAGGCGGACAGCGCCGTGCCCTCGAAGTCATCGGCGAACACCGTTGAGGGAGGCGGCGGCGGAGGCGCCGTGGTCGTGGTCGGCTGGGCCGTCGTGGTCGGCGCCGCAGTCGTCGTCGGAGCGGCGGTGGTCGTGGTCGGGACCGGACCGGCCTTCGTGTTGAAGTAGGGGTCGCGACCGAGCCCGATCCATCCGTTGAGTGACGAGGTCGACGTGTCGAGTTCCCAGTTGAACTCACCGGCATACATGCTGCGGTCCTCGTCGTAGTAGACGAACGCTGCGAGGTTCGGGAACGACGACTTCACTTGCTCGCGAGCCTCGGTGAACCAGGCACCCTTCTGACCGGCAGCACCTTCTTGCGCACCGATTTCACCAGCCATCATCGGCTTGTTGTGGGCGACCGCGAAGTCGTGCGTCGGGCGGAAGATCTTCTCGAAGCTCTCCCATTTCGAACCGGGCTTGCCGGGTGCCCAGTTGTAGCCGTCGGAGCACACCCAGTCGACGTACGCGTCACCGGGGTAGTAGCTCTGCGCGGTCCCGGTGACAAAGCCCCAGGCAGTTGCGCAGTAGACGAACGCGACGTTCGTCGCACCCTCCTGCTGGAAGATGTTGTGGATGCGGCGCCACGCCTTCTGATACTCGGCGTAACCGTTGGTCAGCGCCGTGCGCTGCGTCCACTCCGGCTCCCAGAACCAGCGGAGGAACACTGGGTGGTTGAGCGCCTTCAAGCCCCGGGCGTTGTTACGGATGTGGGTGTCCCACGCGCCGGCGTTGACATCGAGCGTGTTCACCACTGACCAGGCGATCATCGGCGTCCGGCCGTTGCTGATGTCCCAGGTCTCCTTCCACGACGGAAGGGTCGCCTCCCACTTGTAGAAGTGGTGGTCGATGTCGAGCTTGCGCCCGAGCTGGGTCTCTTTGTTCGTGATGTTGGCCTTCACGTTGGCCTGGGTCATGTCACCGCGACGTGACCACAGCCCCAACAAGGCGCCTTCGGCGGGCACGAACTTGCCAGAACGACCGTTCCCTCCGGCCTCGGCACTGGGCTGGTGCAGCGTTGAGGCAACACCGACTGAGGCGACGGCGAGCAACAGCGCAGCTCTGATTTGACGACGACGGGTGGAACGCATCTGTTTGACACTCCTGTGGGCCATCCGCAACTGGACTGCCCGCCCCATCGAGGTTCCACCGGTGTCCCGACCGGTCGAACGCTCCAAACCCAGGGTCTCTATCGGACAACCACCCGCCCGACTTGAGGCGGTAGTCACATTGCGTGGTCGAGCGGCGACCCTAGAGGGTCGCGCGAGCCCATCCGTGACGCTACGTGACCGATTCGCGGCCCTTCAGCCACGATGAGTGAAGAATTCACCGAGAAGGGCCGGGTTTCTTCGGCCCCTCCCGATTCGACATCGCGTGATGGGCTCGGATCAGGGCGTGCCGTTGAACTGCCCGAAGCCCTGCTGCGCGGTCCAATTCCCGATCTTGGCGAAGACCCCGCCGACCCCGAGCTTGTTCCCCGCAGCATCCAGTGCGTAGACGCCTTCCACCGAGTCGGCGCCCGGGTTCCATGCATCGAGCGCACCGTCGACCAGGTCGAGCGCGGCGATGTGTTGCCGGGGCGCGCCCGTCGGGCTCGGGTTCTGGCGACCGTCGGCGTTCGCTCCGCCGGCTCGGTCGAAGTGGCCACCGATATAGAGACGACGGCCGGACACGGTGCAGGCGTTCACGGCACCGTCGGTCGTCGCGATCCAGTCGGTGCGCTTGCTTCCGAGCACGGTGTCGACGGCGACGAGGTTCGGCGAGATCACTCCCCCGACTCGGTACCAGTCCCCGCAGACGAACAACTTCGTTCCGCTGACAACGAGCTCGTAGACGTTGGTTTCGAAGCGGTTGTTCTTCACCTCGAGTCCCGGATTCCACGGGTCAACCACCGATCCGGTGGCGCCGTCGAGCTTGACCACCGAGTTGTGGAACACACCATCGACGTATTGGAACAAGCCCCCGGCGTACACGGCGGATCCGTCGGGCTCGACCGCTAGCGCGGCGACCACGTTGAGGTTTTCCTTGTTCGGGTAGGTGAACACCGGGTCCCATCCCGCCACCGCCGCGCCGGTCGCGGTCGACACCGCAGCCAACTTGCGACGTGGCTGGCCGGCGACGACACCGAAGAACCCACCGACGTAGATCACGCCGCCGGGCGCCAATGCGAGCGCACGAACCTCGCCGTCGGGAGCCGGGTTCCAACCGGTCGCCGATCCCGTCGCGGCCGACAGTGCCGCCAGCCGGAGTCGGGTCTGGCCGCCGATGCTCGTGAACAGCCCACCGACGTAGACCGTTGCGCCGTCGTCGCTCACCGCAATCGCGTTGACGAGTCCGTTCGGGGCGGGATTCCAGGGCAACACCGCGCCGGTGGTGACGTCGAACGCGGCCAGCCCGTTGCGGGCGACTTCGTTGACCCCGAGCGCTGCGCCCTTCGGTCGGACGCTCGTGAACGATCCGGCCAAGTAGACGACGTTGCCGGAGTAGACGATCGCGTCGACCTTGCCGTTGGTCTGGTACGTGTTGTCCGGGAACTCCGACAGCAGCGTGACCTTGGTCGTTTCGCCCTCGGTGTTGTTCGCCAGGTTGGCATCGACGTTGGTCGAGGTTGCCACTGCTTGGGTGGTCGTCGTTCCCTCCGTCACTGCGACGACTCCGAGGGTCGCGGTCACGGTTTGACCCGGCGAAATAGTTCCCATCGTGCAGCGGGCGTCGGCGCCGTCGCTCGGACACGGACCACCCGACCAGAACGCAGAACCAAAGGTCGTTCCCGCCGGTAGCGCCATCGCGAGCTGGACACCCGTGGCCGCGATGTCGCCGTCGTTGCGAACCGTCGCGGTGTACCAGATGTTCTGACCGACCGCACGCGGATCGACGGTGTCCACGATCGAAACGACGAGATCGGGGGCCCGCACGAGCGTCGAGGTCGCTGCCGCGTCGTTGTCGACGTCGGGCTGCACTCCAGTCGTTGCCCCGACGACGAGCACCGCGGTCGTGCCCTTGGCCAGCGGGGAGACGGTGACCGTCATCGGGATCACTGCGCCGACTGCGAGGTCGTCGAGCGTGCAGAGCGCCGAGCCGTCGCCGTTCACCGAGCACGTTCCGACGGGCGCAGTGATCGCGGTAATCGTGCCGTTGCTCGGGATCGGCACTGCTGCCGTCACCGAGGACGCAGCTGCGGTGCCGGTGTTCGCAACCGTCGCCGAAACGGTGATCGACTGACCGAGATCCACGGGGTCCGGAGCGTCCGATGCGGTGACAACAAGGTCCGGCGCGATCACAGTGAATGCTGCCGACGCCGTGTTGTCGGTCGTGTCCGATTCGACCTGCGTCGCCGCGACGGCGCCATCGATGGACTGTGCACCCGTCGCTTCCGGGAACATCACGAACTCGACTTCGGGGGCCGCGCCGGGCGCCAACGTCCCGAGGGTGCAGGTGACGGTTGCGAGTTCGCACGTACCCGCAGCCGATGTCATCGACTGCACCGCGCCGGCGGGAGGTGTCAGCGTCAGGGTGACGCCGTCGGCCGGCGCGGTGCCGCCGTTCGTGACGGTCAGCACAGCCGTGCGCACCGAACCCAGCAGCGTGTCGCTCGGGTCCGTGCTCGCAGCGAGCGCGAGCCGAGGCTCGCCGATGAGTGTTGTTTCGGTCGCGTTGTTGTCGCTCGGGTCGAAGTCGGTCTCGACCGATGTCACCACCGCCGCGGTCGTCAACAGCGTCTCGAGGTCGGGATCGAGTTCGACGTCGACGACGACACCGGCTCCCGGAGCCAACATCGCGAGGTCGCACTCCAGCGTCACGTCGACGAGCACACACGCGCCCTGCGACGCAACGGCGCTGACGTAGGGCGCAGGGAGCGACACATCGAGCTCGACACCAGTCGCCGAGGCGGTACCGAGGTTGTCGACCGCGATTTGCACCAACATGGGCTCGCTCACCCGCACCGGGTCGGCAAGATCCGAGACAACGACGCGCAGGTTCGGCTCCGGCTCGTTCGTGATCGTCGTGGTGGCCGAGGCGGTGTTGTCGAGCAGCGACGCTTCGATTCCTGTGGTCGTCACCGTGGCTTCGTTGGTGACGGTCCCGATGCTGTTCGGGACAACCCCGAGCACGACAGTCGCCGTTGCGCCGACCGCGAGATCACCGAGTGCGCAGTCCACGACGCCGTCCGCTTCGCCGCACGACCCGACGTCCGTCGTCACCGCCGCGAACGTCGTGGACGCCGGAACCGGATTCGAGATCGAGACCGAACGCGCGACGCCGTCGCCGTGATTGGTGACCACGATCTCGTACTCCAACAAAGTGAGCCGGGCCACGGGATCGGCACGATCGGTCACCGCAACCGAAAGGTCGGGCTGGACGACGCCGGCTCCCAACCCGATCTCGTTGTTGGCACTCATCGCGTCGACACCACTTGTCGCGGTCATCGCCTCAAACGCAATCGGAGCCGTCGAGTTGGGAACGAGGTCGATGTCGACCGTCACAGCCGCGCCCGGGAGGATCGCGCCGAGGGCACAGCTGACCGATTCGGCCGCGATCGAACACGAACCGTCACCCGGAATGGCCGCAGTGATCGCAACGTCGCCGGTGACGACCACGTCGAGCGTCGAATCGGGCGCCGTCCCTGCACCTTGGTTTACAACAGTGAACTGCGCCGACAGCGTCTCGGAGACGACGACCGGATCCGGCCCGAGCGAGCCGCTGAGCAGCAGGTCGGGTTGCACCACGTTCGTCGATTCGGCCGCGGTGTTGTTCGCCGTGCTCACTTCGGTCTCTTCTGCGACGACCGAACCCGAGGTGACGAACGACCCGGGATCAGCGGCGACCACCGTGATGGTTCTCGTCGCGCTGAGTCCCGCAGCCAGGCTGCCGATCGTGCACGTGACGACACCCCCGGTTTCAGAGCATCCGGCGGCGGCCGAGGCGAACGCGGTACCGGGATCGAGTGTGACCGTCAGCACCACCTCGGTCGCTGCGGCGGTTCCGAGGTTGCGCGTCGTGAAGTCGAGCGTCGTCTCGGCGCCGAGCTGCGTCGGGTCACTGGTGTCTGTCGCCGTCAGGAGGAGATCGGGCGTTGCGAGGAGGTCACGATCGCGGACAAACGCGTCGGCCTGGCCGTTGGTGTCGCCGCTGACAACGTTGGTGCCCACACTGCGAAACGCGACGTAGCGCCCGTCGGACGACAGCACCGGTCGACCGGACGCGCTGTTCGGGAGCGTTCCCGCACTGGTAACAGACCCGTTTGTCGTCACGGACAGGTACCGGTCGCGCACGACGGTGTCGGACTGGTTGTTGGTGTCGCCGGTGAACAGGTTGGTCGCAAGGGTTCGGAAGCCGACCGCCCGGCCGGACGAACTGATCGTCGCCTGCTCGCTCAGGTTGTTCCCCTGAACGCCGGTGGAGCTCACGCTCATGCGCGCCGTCGAAGCAGCCGTGATGTCGCGGACGAACACGTCCTTGACCGAATTCGTGTCGCCCGTGACCAGGTTCGTGGCGACCGACTCGAACGCGACGAACCGCCCATTGGCGCTGATGGAAGAACCGCTGCTGTCGGCGTTTGCTTCGCCCGTCGGGGGGAGGCTCACGCGCGCGCTGGTCGCGCTCTGGCGATCGCGCCGGTAGACGTCCCGGGCTGAGTTCGCGTCACCGTACTGGCTGTTGATGTTGAAGGCGTAGGTGTCGAACGACACGTAACGCCCGTCGTACGACGTCGACGGGAGTTGGCTGTTGCCGTTCGCATTCGCACCGCCGTCGGTGTTGCTGACCCGTTCGGTCGTCAGCGCGTCGAGGTCGCGGGCGAAGATGTCGGACCAGGAGTAGATCTCGTTCGGCGCGAGGTTCGTCGCGGTGCTGCGAAACGCGACAACACGGCCGTTCCCTGCGATCGACGCTTGATCGCTGACGCCGTTGCCCTGCGTTCCTCCGGTGGCGACGCTCACCCGGGTCGTGATGCCGGCTTGGAGATCACGCACGAAGACGTCGGTCGTGGCGTTGGTGTCGCCGGTGACCAGGTTGCTTGCGAGCGACTGAAACGCGACGTAACGACCATCGGCCGAGATCGACGGGGCCGTGCTCGAGCCGTTCGACTGCGATCCGTCGGTCGCCACGCTCACCCGTACGGTGGTTGCCGCCACCCGGTCGCGAACGAACACATCAGCAACCGCGTTGGTGTCGCCGGTGACCAGGTTGGTCATCGTGGCGTCGAACGCGACGTAGCGCCCATCGGCCGACATCGCAATGCGATCGACGGACCCGCCCGTTCCCTGGGTCGACGTGGCGCTCAGCGAGACGCGCTCGGTGACAGCTGCGGCGTTGGACTCCGTCGGGTGAGCGACGAGCGCGCCCATCGCAACGACGGCCGACAGCGCAACCGCAACCGGGCGACGGTAGGACATTCTCGATCTCCTTGGTGCTTACTCGTGCTGGGAACGATCTGGCTGGGAACGATCTGGCTGGCAACGAACTGGCTGGCAACGCGACCGCTCGGGAGCGGGTCGCGAGGATCGGGCGAGGACGGTCAGTCGAGGGTTGCGGTCATCGACACATCGCCTCGTCGACGTGGGAGGAGCATGCGAAGTGCACGCGCGCCGACGGCGAACGCGGTACGGCCGAGGATCACGAGGTCGAGCCCGATCGACCAGTTCTCGACGTAGAAGAGATCGAGGCGGCGGTAGGCGTCGAACGACGGGTTGTCGCGGGCTTCGATCTGCCACAGTCCGGTAATTCCCGGCAGCATCGAAAGGCGGCCGCGTAGTTCGTCGTCGAACTCGGCGACTTCCGTCTCGAGCGCCGGTCGCGGCCCGACCAGGCTCATTTCGCCGTGCAAGACATTGAACAACTGCGGCAGTTCGTCGAGGCTGGTCTTGCGCAGCAATCCACCCATCGGCGTGACCCGCGGATCGCGCGCGAGCTTGAACAGCGGTCCGCTTCGCTGGTTGTGCTCGATGAGTTCTTCGAGCTGGTCTTCGGCGTCGGCCACCATCGTGCGGAACTTGTAGACCGTGAACAACTCGCCGTGACGCCCGACTCGCTGTTGGCGGAAGATGATCGGACCTGGGCTGGAGAGTCGCACTGCGAGCGCGACCGCTGCGAGCACCGGGGCAACGAAGACCAACGTCGTACCGGCGACGACAACGTCGATGGCGCGTTTGGCGATGCGGGCCCACCGCGGGGCGTTGGCCGGTTCCACGTAGATGATGGGTTCGTGCATCATGTGCTGCACGCGCAGCCGTCGGTGATCGACTCGTGAGAGACCCGACGTCATTTGGACGTGGAACCCCTGCGCCAGCATCTCGCGAGCAAGCCGATTCGACGAGGCTGCGTCGACGGCGGTGGGTGCGATGATGCAGCCGGTCACCGACTGCGCTCGTGCGGCGAACAACGCCGCCGCGACCGGACCGACCCACGGCTCGACGAAGCCCGCATCCTGATACTCGTCGCGGTCTCCGGCAACGCCGGCAATCGAGTACCCGACTTCGGGGTGGTCACGAAGAATCCCGGCGATGCGCGCGGCTTCCTCGTTCGCGCCGATGAGAATCACGCTGCGGACGAAGTGACCGCGCCGGCGTTGACCTGCGACCCACGAGGTGAACGCGCTCCGGCCGAGGCGCAACGTCACGAAGCTCGCGACCGCACCGGTCACGGCGACGGCCAGCGTGATCGACTCGAACACCTGACCCGCGGCGAGCGCGACCACACCGGTCGATGCGCTCGCTCGCAACAACGCCAACGTCTCGACCGAGCGCACCACCGAAGTTCGGGCTCGATACAACGCTTGGGTCGCGCACATCACCAGGGTGATCGCGCTCAACGCCAGCGTGAGCACGAGATGCCCCACACCGCCGACGCCACGGCTGGGCACCGCGACGACCGAATACGCCAAGGTCCACGCGAACAGCGCTGCCAGCGAGTCGAGCCCCACCAACACTGCGAAGAGCATCGATCGCGGTTCTCGTGCCGAACCGGCGCGCGGCTCGACGTTTTGTCCGGTTCCGGTCGACAACGTCGCCGACGGCATCCGCCCCACTGCCCCTCCAAATCCCGCCCTTGCGGCGCCAATCTGGACGGGTCGTACAGCACCGACGCGATCGCTTGATCGATCGACACCGGAAACGACCGCCTGGCCTCCGCTCCGTTCGGGAGTATATCGCTCACGCCATGCAGATGCTCGCGTTTGCGTCAAATCCGGCGAGACGGTGGAAATGGGGTCTTCGATCGAGCCGACATCGACTCGGGCGTGTTCGTCGGTCATGTCAGATCACACGGCGTCGAAAGGGTCCAGGCAACCGAGGCATCGAAGAGCGACCATCCATCGGTGCTGAGTTGCGCGACTGCGTCGTTGTCGAGCGGCAACGCCAGGCGGCAACCGGCCGCGACGTTGCCCCCGAACATCATGCTCCCTGGCAGATAGTGGAAGATCCCCGGACCGGCGGGGGTCGAGGCGACGGCCTGACCGCCGGCCCCGCCCGGCACACCCCAACCGACCGACGCCGCCGCTGCGAGGAACTGCACTGACCCCGACAGGCCGGCGGCCAAGGGACTGAGCGGGTCGGTGATGGTGAGGGTATTGGTGCTGACCAGCCCGTAGTGCGTGTTGACCGCAGCGCCGGTCAGGCGAAGGTCGTCGTAGAGCCAAAGCCGTGCCACCACCACAGGCGCGAGGGTCGCGTTCAACTTGGTGTTGACCGTGCCCGACACGACTCGGCCGGACACGTAGACGAGGTCGTAACCGTTCGCGATCGCCGAGGTCACCACGTTGTCGTCGACCACCGTGACGGTTGCACCCTGTGCTTCCAAGCGGTTACGAACCGCGAGCTCGCCCGCAGACAAGGTCGCGGGCGAAGGAACGACCATCGCGACGTCGGGCGGCGGAGGCAGGGCTACCCAGCCCAGCTGCACCTCGGCGTGATCGACGACGTCGTGGTACTCGAGCACCACCGCGTGATCGCCTGCGGTCAACGCGAGGTCGACCGTGTGGGTTTCGGGCGCAACCACCGCATGCCACTCGTCGATCACGAGCGCTCCATCGACGCGCAGCCGAACGCCGTCATCCGAGGTGGTCGTGAAGCGGTAGGTCTCGGCCGCGGCCACCTGCATCGTTGCGGTCCAACGAGCCGAGAATCCGTCGACGCCGACGGTCGTGCCGACCGGAGCGTCGAGTCCGAAGATCACGTCTGGAACCGTGGCCTCACACCGTTCCGTATCAGGATCACCCGACAACGTCGTGTTCGCGAAATACTCCGCGCGCCATTCGCTCGGACTGCACACGATGGGGACATCACCGTCGATCGACAGGGACGCCTCGCCGGGCCCTCCACCTTGGAAGTACTCCATGTGGACCCGATGCAGCCCGGCGTTCAGCGTGACGATCGCGACGTTTTGTTGCGCGGCTTGGAAGTTCCAATCATCGATCACGAGGGTGCCGTCGACCCAGAGGCGAACACCGTCGTCGGTGATCGTCGTGAACGTCCAGTCACCGGCTCCGAGGTCGAACACGCCGTCCCACGAAATCGTCAAGTCGGTCGAACCGACGTTGGTGCCCGGCGGTTCGCCGTCGACATGAACCGCTTCGGTTTCACACCGTTGCGTGTCGAGTGTGTCGAACGCCGTTCCGTCGAAGTAGCTCGTCCAGAACTCGCCCACCGCGCACGGCGGCACCGCGCCCGGAGCAGGCTCGGCGGTCGGCGTGAAGAAGAAGTCGTCGAGCAGCGCCCAGCGCGCCGCGCTCCCCTGGCCTTCGACCAAGGTTGCATTCGCAAGGCTGACGCTGCCGTTCGCGGCCGGCGTCACCGAGTACAACCGCCCGTCGGAGGTCGAGTAGTAGAGCCGTCCGTTCGCGGCTTCGACTCCCTCCCAGTTCGACACCGACTCCGTCGTCGCCGTGTACTCGTAGCTCCCGACGATTCCACTCTCGAGCGAGAACCAACGCCACTTGAGTTGGCTGCTACCCGAGCGCGTGTAGAACAAGCGACCGCCGAGATAGGCGACTTCGTCGATCGATGTGCCGAAGTTCGACGGCAACACGACGTAGTTGGCCAGGGTGTACAGGTCGACGTCACCCGATGTCGAGGCACCGTCGAAACCGGCCCGGTGCAGTCGGTTGTCGCTCCCGACCGAGTAGACAGATCCAGCGTCTTGGAACACTGCTCGCGTGGTCGACCAGTCGTTCGCCGTCGCAGCCAACCCGAGGCTGGCGGAATGCGCACCGTCGAACCAGAACTGGTTGAGCCCCGGCGTGCCGTCGAGCGCGTGCACCCGGACCGGGAGCGTGACCGGCGTCGGCTGCGGGTTGGCGGTGCCGCCGGCGAGCGGCAATGCGGCCAGGCGGGGGTGCCATTCGCCGCCGATGAGGTTGGTATCGCTCCCGACGTACAGCCGGGAGTCGGTGGCCAACAGCGCGAACGCGCCGACGCCGCGTTCGCGTGTCGGATTCCAGGACAGCACCGAGCCCGTCGCCGGATCGACAGCCGCGATTCCGGGTCGATCGACGGCGCCCGCGGCGGGCGTGTCGCCGGCGTAGGCGTTGTTCATCCATCGTTGGTGACCGCCGATGTAGACCGCCGCGTTCGTGACCGCAACCGAGAAGAAGGTGTCGCCACCCGTAAAGGCGATCCAGCTGTACTGCTGGTTCGGAGTCGACACGGTCTCGTAGCGCGCTGCACTGTCACACATCTTGTTCAGCCCGAACGCGCCCGTCGTGACGATGACGAAGTAACTGCCGTTGGGCGAGAAATCGATCTCGCGCATGTAGGTCTCGAACGAGTTCGAACACGTGTCGGCATAGTTCGGGGTGCTCCACGTCGAAACTGTGTCGGGGGTGGTCGCGAGATCGATCATCGCGACTTGATTACGACTCTGCCCGCCGACCGTGAGGAAGTTGCCGATGAGCACGAGCTTGGTGCCGTCGGGACTGACGTCCATTTTGCGCACCCAGGCGTTGGCCCCTTTGCGCGGATCGGTAACCGATAGTTGGATCTCGTCGCTCGTGGCGCCGGTCGTCGCGTCGACGGCTGCGATCTTGAGTTTGGGAACGTTGCCGACCGCCGTGAACGTGCCAACCACGTAGACACGACTCCCCACGAGCGCGAGGTCGTTGACGACCCCATCGTTGAGATATCCGGTGAAGTTCGGATCACGCGTCGCCGACGCCAACGAAATCTTCGTGATGCCGCGCTGCGCAACGCCGTTGACGTGGGTGAAATATCCACCGACATAGACCCACTGTCCGTCGGCAGAGATCGCCAGCGTTTGCACTTCGCCGGTCAGCGAAGGATTGAAGCCAGCGATCACTTGCCCCGTGCTCTCACTGAACGCAAACAAGTGCGTCCGGGCGATGTCGGTGGCCGAGTTCCAGTTGCGCACGTTGCTGAAGTTGCCGCCGACAACGATCGTGTCGCCGTACTTGGCGATCGCGAGCACCTTGCCATTCATCACGTAGGGCGTCGTGTCGATCGGGTTCGTACCGACGACCGAGTCCTGCGGATAGTTCACCGCGCTTGCGGCCCCGGAACCTGCGACCAAAACCGCCACGATCGCGATCGCGCTTGCGCGCGCCGCGAAACGACTCACCCCACGTACGCCTCGCATTGCTCCCCAGCCCTTCTCGCGACGCCACCGTCGCTGTCTCCCGCCCCAGCGCGTGCAGTTTCTCGCGCTGGACAGCAACAGGACCAGGCAGGGACCACTTTCGTGACGCAAAATCGCGAAGAATTTCCACCAGGGTGAGGCCATTGATGGTGGTGTGACAGATGTTGCTGCTGTGGTTCAGGTGCGCAGCAGCGAACTGAGTTCGGCCGGCGCGACGACCTCCAGTTGCGCGTACGCGCACGTCGCCGGATCGCGGTCCGATCGCAACCGACGAAGGCGCGCGTTGTGTCGGAACCGACCGTTCAGCAAACCCTCGTACGCCACCTCGGCGACGAGTTCGAGACGCAACGGCTCCCAGCGCAGATCCTTGGTCGCGTTCCACCGGCTGAAACCACCGGGCATCCGTTGATCGGTCGCCACTTCGGTGGCCATGAACTCAGCCCACTCGCGCCACGGATGGTTCTCGAGAGCGCCCGCGCGCAGCGGTTCGACGACCTCGAGCAACGCACTTCGAGACTTGGCGTCGAGGCTCGCGGCCACGCCGACGTGGTGGAGCACACCGTCGGCGTCGTGCAGCCCGAGGAGGAGCGATCCGACGCCGGCGCCGTCCTTGTGCACCCGATAACCGGCAACGACGCAATCGCAGGTTCGCTCGTGCTTCACCTTGATCAAGGTTCGCTTTCCGGGCTCGTAGCGTCCTGACAACGGCTTGGCGATGACCCCGTCGAATCCCGCGCCTTCGAATCGATCGAACCAGTCCCGACCGACCGCAGGATCCGTCGATGCCGGCGTCACGAACACCGGTGCAGCGGCGTCGGCGAGACCGCGTTCGAGACGGGCCCGGCGCTCGCCGAACTCGACATCGAAGAGCACCGCGTCGTGTTCGGCGATGAGGTCGAACGCGACGTAGCTCGCCGGGATCTCCCGAGCGAGGCGTTGGACCCGCGAATCAGCGGGGTGCTGACGAAGCTGGAGCGCATCGAAGTCGAGCCCGTCATTGCCGATCACGATCAACTCGCCATCGACGACGCACCGCTCGGGCAGGAACGCACGCAGCGGATCGACCAGTTCGGGGAAGTATCGCAACAACGGTTTCGAGTTGCGGCTCTGCAAGTACAGCTCGTCACCATCGCGGAACACCAGGCAACGAAACCCGTCCCACTTGGGCTCGTACAGGAGACCAGCACGGTCCGGAAACTCGCGAGCGAGCTTCGCGAGCATCGGCTCGATTGGCGGCTCGACCGGAAAGCTCACGTCATCGCGCTCGCGACCATCTGGTCGACGACGACGTCGACCGCGAGTTCGTCGCGCACGCCGCTCGCTCGGATCTTGCGCTCGACCACACCTCTCGCCAGTCCCTTGGCTCCAACGGTGAGCTGCACCGGCATTCCCAACAAGTCGGCGTCGGCGAACTTCACACCGGGGCTCGAGTCGCGGTCGTCGTACAGCACGTCGACGCCAGCGGATCGCAATGCCGCATACAGATGGTCGGCCGCATCGCGCACGGCCGCCGCAGCATCGCCTTTGCCCGCGAGCGCCACGAGGTGGACGGCATAGGGCGCGACACTCGCTGGCCACGCGATGCCGTGTCCGTCATGGTGCTCCTCGACGATCGCAGCGACCACTCGCGAAACCCCGATGCCGTAACACCCCATGACCATCGGATGCTGCGCGCCGTGCTCGTCGGTGTAGACCGCGCCCAACAACTCGGCATACTTCGTGCCCAACTGGAAAACGTGTCCGACCTCGATCCCGCGATCGACCGACAGCTCCGACCCGCAGTTCGGACATGCGTCGCCGGTGACCACCGCGGTCAGCGGCGCAACGGTGGTGATCGTGAAGTCGCGGCCGGGCACGGCATGTAACGCATGGTGATCGGTGGTGTTCGCGCCCGTCACCCATTCCGTGCGTGCCAGGATCGATGGGTCGGCGACGATGAGTTCGACATCGGGATGGTGCGGACCGATGTAGCCCTTCGGCAACGACGACCGCCGCGCGAAACCATCCTCGTCGAGCAACGCGAATTTCGAGCCGGCCAAGGCGGTCCCGAGCGCATACTCGTTGACCTCCCGATCGCCCGGAACCAACGCCAAGCCCAGCCGGCCATCGGCCTCGAACGCCATGCACTTCAACAGCTCGTCTTCGCCGAGGCCCAGATGTTGCGCGACGGCGGCAATTCCCGGCATGTCCGGGGTATGGACCGGCTCGAGCGCGGCCTCATCACCGTTGGTCGCGACCGGGTCGGGATCGCGTCGCCGCGCCGCTTCGACGTTGGCGGCGTAGTTGCACGAGCGACACCAAACGAAATCGTCCTCGCCGACCGCAGCCACCGCCATGAACTCGTGGTTGACGTCGCCGCCGATCTCGCCCGACTGCGCCTGGACGGGTCGGAACGTGAGCCCGCACCGATCGAAGACGCGGTGGTACGCGTCGTACATCAACCGATACGACTCGCGCAGGCCTTCGACGTCGGCGTCGAAGCTGTAGGCGTCCTTCATCAAGAACTCGCGACCGCGCAGCAGGCCGAAACGCGGCCGCAACTCGTCTCGATATTTCCACTGGATCTGATACAAGTTGACCGGTAGGTCTCGGTAGCTCGAGTACTCGCCGCGCACGGTCGCGGTGATGACCTCTTCTGCTGTTGGTGCGAGACAGAAACCGGTCTCCTTGCGGTCGTGCAGCCGAAACATGAGCGGCCCATAGAGCGCGTCGCGACCGCTCTGTTCCCACAACTCAAGCGGCTGGATGATCGGCAACGAGAGTTCCTGCGCGCCTGCGTCGTCCATCTCGTCGCGCACGATCTGTTCGACCTTGCGCAGGACCCGCTGCCCCAGCGGCAACCAGGAGTACACGCCGGCCGCGACCTTGCGGATATAACCCGCACGCACCAAGAGCCGTTGGCTCTCGACGTCGGCATCGCCAGGGGCGTCCCGCAGCGTGCGAAGAAAGAGTCGGCTCATGCGCATGGCGGTCGAGGCTATTCGTCGCCGCGGTCGAGGTACTTCTCATTCCGCGGACGGGTTACCTCAGAACTGGAAGTAGATGAACGGTTCGGGGTCTTGGCCGCTGAACACGACGATCGCGACGATCGCGAGTCCGGCGAGGACGCCCTGGACTGCCATCGGGATCCGACGCAATGGCGACCTCGGCATCCGCGATCGGTCCACCACGTCCATCGCGAACATCGCGACGAGCGCAAACGAGAGGATCATCGCGGGCGGTTTCCACGCGCCGGCGGCCGAACCCGTGAGGCCCGAGGTCATTCCTCCGAAGAAGTCGAGCGCAGCATCGAGCGAGTTCGCCCGGAAGAACACCCACAGCACTGTCACCAACACGAAGTTCGCGGCAACGGCGGGCACGGCCCGCAGCGCGGGAACACCCTGTCGTTGTCGATCCGTGGACGGCGACAGCGCCCGATGCACCGCGAGGGCGACACCATGAAGCCCGCCCCACACGACAAAGTTCCATGACGCGCCGTGCCAGAGGCCGCCGAGCAACATGACGATGATGAGGTTACGGTAGGTGCCGAAGCGCCCGCTGCGATTTCCGCCGAGCGGCACATACAAGTAGTCGTGGAGCCAACTCGACAACGAGATGTGCCACGTCCGCCAGAACTCGGTGATGTTGCGGGAGAGGTACGGCTGTTCGAAGTTGCGGGCGATCTCGATCCCGAACAGGCGAGCAACGCCGCGCGCGATATCGGTGTATCCGGCGAAGTCACCGTAGATCTGCACTGCGAATCCGAACATGGCCACAAGCGCGGGTAACAAGCCGCGGTCCTGCGGTGCGTCGAACACTTCGTTGACCCACGGCGAAATGCCGTCGGCGAGCACAACTTTCTTGAACAGACCCGTGAGAATCAGGACGAAACCCGAGTAGCGCGCTTCGGCGTCGGGGAACACGCGAGCCCGACGAAACTGCGGCAGCATGTGTCCCGCCCGTGTGATCGGCCCGGCGACGAGTTGCGCAAAGAACGCGATGTACAGCGCGTAGACGATGAGGTCGTTCTCGGGTTCGACACGACCGCGATAGACGTCGATTGCGTAACTGATCTCGTGGAAGACGTAGAACGAAATCCCGACGGGCAGGACGAAGTGCAACGCGGGCGCAGTCCACTCGAGTCCGAGCTGATTCGCGACATCGACGCCGCTGTCGACGAAGAACTCGAAGTACTTGAAGAAGCCGAGTACCACCAGGTTGACCGCAACCGAAAAGATCATCCAGCGCTGACGGGCGACCGGACTGACGGCCCTGCCGATGTGGCGCACCGCCCAGAAGTCGACAAGCGTCGTCCCACCGAGCAGGAACAGGAACCGCCAGTCCCACCAGCCGTAGAACAGGTACGACGCGCCCAGCAGCAGCAGGTTCTGCATCCGCAATCGGTGTCGGGCAGCCCAATACAGCGGCCACAAGATCACGACGAAGATGGCGAACTCGATCGAGTTGAAGACCACGTTCGGTGACCTCGGGGCTCGGTCCAGACGGTTCAGGGGCGCCCCACGGCCCGGTCCGGAGTGATCGGCGAATCTAGGCCCCCACCCAGGCGTGGATCGTGCCACGAATCACAGACCGGTGATTCGGACTGGCACAAACGCGTGATCCGGAGGTGACCAACGACTCCACGGCGAACCCTGGCCGGTTTCAGGTCATCGGCCCCATTGCCCGCCGGGTGGACACTGTGCTGTAATGGCGGGCCACGGTCAGTGGTCGGAGCTTCGTCCACCCAGAGGGAACTCGGGTTCGTGAGGACCCGAATGCGAGGGTTTCGCGAGAAACCCGAGCGAACGGGGGGCGTCGGGGCTTGGATCGCCAAGCTCGCCGTGGGCTGCGAACGTAACGGAAGCTGGGACATCTCGTGCGGGCACTCGACATCCTCATCGCGATCCGACGCCGGTGGCGTCTCATCGCGATGTTCATGGCGATCGGTTGCCTCGTCTCGTTCTTCACCGCGTCGCCGGGCGGAACGTCGACCTCCGAGACGACGACGCAGTGGGTCGGAACCCAGCGCGTCAAGGCCACCGGCAAAGTGAACCTCGATGTCGTGGCGCTCGACGCGACCGAAGGCGAAGTACCCAACGCGATCCGCAAGATCTTGCTGCAGCCGCCCGACTTCACGCCGTCCAAACTGAAGAACACCGACGACCGATTTTCCCCTCGCACCACGCGCATCGCGAACGTGAGCATCGACGCGAACCCCGAAGCCCCACGCAACCTCATCACGATCACGGGGACCGGACCGGACGCGTTCGCGGTACGCGGAATCGTCAAGTCACTCGCCGATGAACTCGTCCGCTTCGAGGACGCCAAGGACGACCTGAAGCTCACCGCTCGCTTGCAGGAAACCCAGGACAAGATCAACCTCGCGTCTGAAGAACAAGCCGATCTCGAAAAGGATTTCGCGGCTGCGCTCACCGCCGACGACAAGCGGGTCATTGGTCGAGCGCTCACGGCGAAGCGCAGCGAAATGCGCGAGCTTCGCCAACAGTTCCGCCGCCAAGAGGACTTGTTCAACCGCAAGAAGCCGGTGTTCTCGGTGCAGTTCGCCGACGTGCAACCGCTACCGCTGTCGACGACCGACAGCGTGAAAATTCCCGACAGCCGTCCGGCCCGCCTCGCGCTCGGCCTGGTCGTTGGACTCTTGCTCGGCGCAATCACTGCGTACGCGATGAATCGTTCGGACACATCGATCTTCGGCGTTCGCTCCGCCGAGACGGTCACTCGCCTACCCGTGCTTGCCGAGATCCCGTTCGTATCGCCTTCGCGTCGTCGACGCTTCGACGTGTTGACCCACCAAGCTCCGAGCTCGAGAACTGCTGACGCGTATCGGGGACTGCGCACTTCGGTCGAGCTGATGTGGATGGCGAATGCGCAAGAAGGCGACCCGCCCGCGCCGCAGTGCGTGATGGTCACCTCGGCCGGCCCGTCCGAGGGCAAGTCGACCAGCACTGCGAACCTCGCCGCCGCGTACGCCGAGATGGGCAAGCGAGTGCTCGTGCTCGACCTCGACTACCGCCGCCGGCGGTTGCACAAGTTCCTCGATACCGACGCAGAACTCTTCCTCGAGAACTCCGGCACGCTTGCCGACCCGATCGTCGACGTCGAAGCGCTCGCGCAGGAAACGTCGATCCCGGGCGTGTTCTTCATCAACAGCGCCTCGCCCTCGTCGTCGCCGGCCGATGCGACGCTCGCCGGGCAGGCCGCCATCGTCAAGGCACGAGAACTCTTCGACATCGTGCTCATCGACACGCCGCCGCTGCTCGTGACGAACGACCCCTTCGACCTGCTCCCCTACGCCGACGCCGTTGTGCTCATGGCAAAGGATGCCGTCACCAAGGTGAACGCGCTCGAACGAGCGACCCAACAGCTTCGCCGCCTCGACGCCCCCGTGCTGGGCATCGTGCTCGTCGGTGCGGTCAGCTCCCGTCCTGGGTATGGCTACGGGTACGGCTACGGGTATGGCTACGGGTATGGCTACGGCTACGGCTACGGCCGCAAGGTCGGTCCGCCCGCGCCCGCCGGTCGCGAGAAGCCGCGCAAGCTCTTCGGTCGCAAGGGCAAGGACGACACGGACCTCGACCTCGACGTCCCGATCGGTATCGGCGACTGAGTCCCGTGCGCGCCTGGCTCGACGACCAGGGCGAGCAGCCCGAACGTCCGGCCCCGCGCGTCCATCGACGGGGGCACTGGCTCGACGACGACGAGCCGGCCGCGTCGCCAACCCTGCCCGACGGCGCGCCGTCTCCCGCGCCCCGAGGCCGATTCGAACTCGCCGACGATACGTTGCTGCCGTTCGATCACGACAAGGCAACCGAACCTGCAGCTGAATCCGACGATGCCGCCGCGCGGCTCGGTCTCGACGACGGCGATGCAGCGAACCACGGATGGGCGGTTGGTTTGTGTGTCGCCGGCGGGTTCGCGGTCGCCACGATGCTGGCATCGGGAATCGCCACCGGCGACTCCGAGCTGGTCGCAGCGACGTTCATCGCGGCGGCGCTAGCGACCCTTTCGATCTCGATCTTCAAACGTCTCGCCAAGGCCGATGGCGCGCCCGAGCTGACGGTCATTCTCAGCGCGTCGCTCTCACTCAAGCTGCTCGGCACACTGGCCCGGTTCTACGTCGGTACCAGCGTCTACGACCGGTCCGATGCCAGCGAGTACGACCTCTACGGCCGGAAGTGGGCGGCCGACTACCTGAGCCAAGGAACGCTGCCGAACGTCAACAAGTGGACCAGCACCAACTTCGTGCGGATCGTGACCGCCGAGTTCTACCACTACACGACACCCACCAAGATCGGTGGCTTCGTGTTCTTCTCGTGGATCGGCCTCATGGGCTTGTTGCTCTTCGCCCGTGGCTTTCGCAGGGTGTTCCCCGAAGCCCAGCGTCGGTACCTGCTGCTCGTGATGTTCGCGCCGTCGCTCATGTACTGGCCGTCATCGATCGGCAAGGAAGCGCTCGCCATCTTCGGTCTCGGACTGGCGACGTACGGCGTGGCGCTGATGCTCACGAACGCAACGATCATCGGCGCGGTGTGCATTGCCGGCGGGATCATCGAAGTCACCTACGTGCGCACCCACGTCGCGATGGTCGTCACCGTTGCGATGACAATCGCGCTCTTGTTGCGCAAGCGCAAGGGCGTCAAGGCATCGGGCACGGTGGCGACGTTCTTCTTACTGATCACCCTTGGGTCGTTCGTCCTCACTCAGGCGAACGACTACTTCGGCACGAACCTGCTCGACGGCACCAGCGCGGTCACCGACGAGTTCGACGCCGCCCAGGACCGCACCGAACAGGGCGGGTCGCAGTTCACGCCTGCGCCAGCTTGGAACTTTCCGATGCGTGCGATCACCGTGCTGTTCCGCCCGCTACCCGTCGAGGCCACCTCGCCCCAAGAACTCGTCACGTCGGTCGAGTCGTTTGCGTACGCGATCGCCCTCGCGATCGCGGGACGACGCCTCCTGAAATCGATTCGTCGCGATTACGCGTACGCGATCTTCGCCATCGTCGCGGTCGTGTTCTTCGTCATCGTGTTCGGCAACTTCGCGAACTTCGGCATTCTCGCTCGCCAACGAACGCAGATCCTGCCGTTCTTGTTCATCTTGCTCTCGATGCCCGAGCGGCCCAAGCCGGTCAAGTACACGTCGATCATGCAACGACGCTTCGAACTCGATCCCGAATCGGTTTGATCGCACCAACCTGCGCAACCACGTCGTTCGCGCCGGTTCAGACGTTGTCGCGACCGTCGCCATGACGACTGCGATGACGACCGCGGTGACGACCGCGGTGGCTCCGGTGCGATCGGTCGCCGGTAACCGCCCGCACCCACGTTGCCCCGCGCCGAGAACGCCCGCCTGAGCGTCGCCGCGAGTCGCCTGTGCGTCGACGGTTCGCCGCGGGCACGAACGCCCGGGCGGTTGCGGTGAACGCCGACAGCACCGCCAGCAACACCAACAACGCATACTCGGAGCGGCGGCTGTGCCCGGTGACGCGGACTGCGAAGAACCCGATGATTGCCTGGCCGAACACCCCAGTCGCGATGATGACCGCATCACGATCCTGGAGACGCTTGCCCGTCCGACGGCGCCCCCGCGCTTCGATGCGCCCGAGATTGCGCGCAAGCGGCTCGAGGACGACAAACCCCAAGCCGGCAAACAGGGTTGCCATCCGAACCGCCCGATTCGCCGACAACAGCGTTCCGACCCAGAGGTACGCACCGACGAGCGCTGCGATACCCGGCGCGCCGAGCCGAGCCCGCGGGCGAGGAATCACGTTGACCACCATCACGGCCGACGCACCGGCAAAGGCCCAACCCGGTTCGGTCCCACCATCGATGAGGAGCGCGGGGACAAGCGCGGTGACGGGGAACAGCCACAAGGCGAAGCCGTCACTCACGTGGGCGCGTTCGAAGTCGGCGGCCCCGACGCACGCAACCAGTGTGATCAGCCCGAGCGCAACTCGAGTCTGCAGCTCGATCCCGTTCAAGGGCACCAGCGCCAGAGCACTCGCGCCGGGCACGAACACCAGCGGCGACCAGCGAGCAGGCACGCGGTCGAAGAAGAGCCCACCACCAGCGAGGACAACGATCGCAGCGATCGCCGCCCACGGCACGAGCTGGGTGACCTCGCTCGTGTACTCGACGGCCAACAGTCCGGCTGCGGCCACCCACACGCCGAGACCACCATCGGCGTGCCCGCGCCGACCTACCAAGAAGATGAACACCGCGCCGACGAGGACACCGAAGCCTCCGAACAGCACACCGAGCGCCAGCGCATCGAGGTTCACCGACGCCGCCCGTCGACATCGACGACGAGTCCTGCGGTCGCAAGTTGCGCAACGAACTCGGCGTATTCCTCTCGATCGGCTGGATCATCGGGTTCGATTCCCGCAGTGATGTTCGACCACCACCGAGTGGCAATCTCGTTGAGTCGGTGCACGCGTCCATCGGCGGGTGCAAAGATCACCGCTTCGCCGTCGAGCACCTCGACCACCAACGCACCCACCGGACGCACCGTCATCGGGGTGATTCCAGCACGTCGACGACGAGATCCGCCGCAAGGCCGAGATCGTTGGCCACAAGGTCGACCGACTGCGCGCCGCGGACCATCGCGGCAAGCCGCCGAAAACCGACGGCACCTGACGCCGCCAGGTTGGGGGTCTGGTCGCAGAGCCGGACCAAGGCTTCGGCGCGCGGCACGCGACGCAGCGCCGTCGAGCGCTGGTCGTCGTGATCGACGAAGACAACGACTGCGACCTCGTTGGCGGTCGCCGACGCCAACGGGACGTACCAGGCACTCGTCATCAGCTCGGAAAGATCAGCGGGCGGCGCGAACGGACCGAACCTCGCTTGCGCCCCGGGCCGAATCGACAACGGTTTCGCGAAGGCAGTCGGTCCGCTCGGACCGAGCGCGGCAATCTCGTCGGAGAGGTAACCGAATCCGCGTAGACAGAGGCTCGCGACGAGGGTCGTCTTTCCAACCCCGGAGGGGCCGGTCACGAGGACCGCACGTCCAGCGCGTTCGACCAAGCCGCCGTGCACCAAGACCGCGGCGGGATTCGCACGCCACGCAAGTTGGTTCACCTCCCACACGATGCGGTCGAGCACAGCGGCCACACGTACATCCCGCAAAAGCGAATGTCCGGCGCTCGTGAGCGTCGCGGGACCGTCGCCCTCGATCCGGAACTGCAGATCCGCCGGTTCGTTCGCATCGTCGCTGACCTGCGTCGCGGCGAAGACCGTCGCGATCCGTTCGACCCACCACGGAGAGGCCTCGACGGTCCATCGCGCGTCGAGCGCCCGAAAAGTTGCGACCGCGCGAGTCATGGTCGGGCGCGTCGCGCCAGACGGGCCGACAACCGAAGACGGCCAACGAGTGATTGCTCGCGCCGCCGACGATACGCGGGGTCAGGAAGGGCGAGCGCTGCGGCGTACTCGGCGCGTGCCCGCCAAGTGGGAATGGCGCGCAGTCCGGCCAGCGCCTGGCGCGAGTAACGCTGATCGGTGCTGCGATACACCTCGGCCGCGCGCGCTTCTCGTGCGGTCGGGCGGTAGTCATTGCCCCACTGTTCGATCGCGCTGTCGATCGGAATCGCGAGGTCGCGGTGCGCGTGGCGCAGTGCGAGCGCCAAAGGCCAGCGCGCGCCGAGGTCGGCGGCGGCGCTGACGAGGTCGTCGACCTCCAACCCGGACCGAACGATCTGGATGCAGTCGCGGAGCGGGATCCATCGCGGCGCAGCACTGCCGAGTATGGCGTGCATCCCGACGTGGATCGCCCCGTGCACGTCACTCAACATGGGCAAGGTCCGACCGCCGACATCGAAGGTCACCGGCGATGTGAACAACAGGTTCGGGTCGAACGCCAATCCGTGCGGGCCCGCGACGAAAGTGCGGTGCAGGTCGACCTCGTAGTTCGACGGCGTGACGAAACTTGCACCTTTCCCGAAACGTGCCGTGAAACCGGCGCGCGGCTCGTCGAACCGGCGTACACAACCGAGTTCCACGAGGTGTGCAGCCGCGCGATCCCATTGGTCGGGTCGAACGAGGAGATCGATGTCGCCATACGGCCGCCATTCGATCCGTGCATAGAAGCGGCGAGCAACACCGGGTCCTTTCAACACTCGGAAATCGATGCCGACCCGATCGAACTCGTCGGCGAGACCAACCAGCATGGTGTCGAGCGCGAGGCAATCGATCGCTTGCGCCTCGGCGGCGCGCCGAACGTCGGTTGCCTGCGGCTCGGTCACGGGAAAGCCCGCGGTGATCGCGGCGTCCGCGAGCCCGAGCAGACGCTGCGACGACACGTCGGTCATGAGGTGCGCCCACGCCTCCGCGTCGAGCGGCGCGCGCGGAAATCGTGGCCCTTCCGTCATGCCGAACGTGGCAATCGCGACCGCAAGATCGCGCCGAGCGGGAACCGAACGCGACGGCGCGTTGTCGGTCACGGTTTGGGCGCTTCGCTCGGGTCGATCACCTCGACGATGCCAGCGGCGCACCAATCTGCAACGACGTCACGGACGTCGGCTGCTGCGACGGTCTCGTCGATCGTGTAACGCTGCGCGATGCGTCGACCGAGCCGCTCGAGATCGGGTTCGGCCGCCAATGCGTCCCACACCACGAGGGCGGTGCCGCTGATCCGCACGACGGTCGGAGCAACGAAGGTGCCAACGGAGCTGGAGCAGGCAAGCACGACGTCACCGTAGCGACGAACGACGACGTCGGCGCCGACGACGAAGGAAGCCGACGTCCGATGCGGAGTGCTCGACTGCGGTTCAGGAATCGGCGAGGGCGGCATCTCGTTCGGCCAGCCGCTCACGTACGCCGTAGAGCACCCGACCGACGACGAGTGCACCAGCACCGAGTGCGAGCAGGTTCGTCGAATCCGAGCCGGTGAAGGGCAAGGTGCCTCCCCCGCTGCCTGCGCTGCCCGATCCGTTGTTGTCGGATCCGCCGCTGCCGGAGTTGCCGCCACCGGTGGTCACAGAACCGGTGCCGGTACCGCCTTGACGGTTGACGGTCATGTCGTCGAAGCAGCGGGCTTCGTCACCCTCGGCGTCGCTGCCGACGACCTCGGCGCGATAGTTGCCGTTCGCCAGGTCGGGAATCGTCAACGAGCGCTCGAACGAACCATTCGGCTGCACTGCGGCCTCACCGATCTTGCCGAAGCCGACGATCTTGATGATCACGGTGCTCGATGATTCCCAGCCCTCACCGCGAAACGTTGCCTTGGCATTCGGTCGAACTTCTTCGGGTTCCACCGAACAACTGACGCGCTTGCCGGCGCCCGGGCGCGTCGTGGTGGTTTCTTCGTTGCACGCCGGAGCATCTGGATCCGGACACGGTGAGCCAGCGGTGCCAGTACCCGTCCCGGCCGTCGTGACGGTGGGATCGGTCGTCGGAGGGTTGGTCGGCGGAATCGTCGTCGAACCCGTCCCGGTGCCCGTTCCGGTGCCGGTCGCACCCGCGAGTTCGAACTTGGGTGCTGCCCACGCGCCAACGGCAACCACGGCTCCGGCACGAGCGCTCCACACGACCGCCTTGCGTCGCGTCACTGTCTTCGTGCTCATGACGGCCACCGCCCAAGTCTCGCGCGCTTCGCGTTCGGCGGCAAGGTCTGCGGCCCGCGACTGGGGCGCCCAGCAACGATCCGAGAAGCCTTCTCCACCCGTTCCATCCGGGCACCGTAGCACCACCCAGCGTGGTCGGGCAGGGCTATCAGCGTGAGTTTGCCCGGCTAGGAGCCCGGCGCGGGCGCGATGGCATCGAGATCCGCTCCCGAAGCGCACTCCCGGCCCGTCG
The DNA here is from genome assembly GCA_005772765.1 of Actinomycetota bacterium. Lineage (GTDB taxonomy): Bacteria > Actinomycetota > Acidimicrobiia > IMCC26256 > PALSA-610 > SXJQ01. The sequence continues at coordinate 12,656 of SXIR01000170.1, read as the reverse complement.
GGACGACGAAGAGCCGCGCCGAAGACCGGAACCACCCGTCGACGGCCACTTCGGCTACCACTCGGGTCGGTGGGCGCTGCGGATCGATCACGACCTGGACGCAGAGACCTTGGACGTATTGACGACGGAGCCGACGTCGCTCCTCGATGGACGGACGCACCCCGGGAGCCACACCGCGAAACCATCCGCTCCACTCGTAGCCCGCGTCGATGTCTTCGGCGGCCAGGCCCGCAGCGACCGCCGCTTCGGCCGCCCGCCACCGGCCGCCATCGAACGCCGCCGACTCCGACGTGTAGGTGGCTCCCAGCACCGCCAACACACCCAGACCGGCGAACGCCATCGCAACGCGCGGACGTTGCGATATCGGTTGGCGGGCGTCGGCGGCATTCGCGCGTTCGGTTCCGGCGTGGCCCGCCGCGCGCACCATCGCCACACCGACGAGCGGAAGCGCGGTGAGGACGTACCGATCGAAGATCGGCAGGCGGAACGCGATGGCGAGTTCATACGCCACGAGTTGGCCGAACAACGTCAGCGCCAAGATCAGGTCGAGCGGCGACGCATCGCGCCGCCAGTGCCGCACCGTCTCCCGTGGCGATGTCGCGATCCGTTGGATCGCAGGGACGAGACCGACAACGATCGCGATCGCGGCGAGCGATGCCGCGACCGTGAGTAGCTCGAACACGATTCCCGGGATCAGATCGGGTCGATTTCCGTGGATGATGTCGTCGGCAAGCGTTCCCCGACGATCGAAGTAGTTCCCGACGAACGGAACGGTCGGCTGGAGGGCCCAGGTCGTCACCATCACCGTCGCGGCCAGCGCGCTCGTCATCAGGGTCGCGACCCGCGACGTCGACGAGGCCCGCGCCAGGAGGCGACCCGGCCCGATCGCCAACAGCAGCGGAAGTTGGAACAGTCCCGCAAGGCGCAAGAACCCACCGAGACTGATGTAGGCGAGCTTCAACGACGCGCCGTTGGGCAGGCGCGGCCCGAGTGCGAGTCGGTTGGGAATGCCGCTCCACGACGCCAGCACCGCCACGACCGCGACCGCGGCAATGACGAGCGAAGCAAGGATCCAGCGCCGATCGGCCCGGCCTGCGGGACGCGCCGCCACGACCAACGCGGTGAGTCCGATCGCGATCAGCGGAATCGCGGCGTACTGCCGGATCGAAATCGCGACGACACCGGCAGCGAGAGCGACTGCCAGGGCAGGGCGCCGCACTCGCTCGGACGCGAACGCGACACCTGCGGCGACCAACGCAGCGGACTGCAACGCGAACCCCGGGACGTCCGTCATGAAGCTCGCCGCGAGCGGGCCCCACAACGGACCCGAGGCGAGCCCACCGACCGCAAGCGCGGCGTGGGAGGACCGAAGGCCGTACCGGCGGGCGAACCCGTACGCCGCGACGAGGCCCGCAGCACCCAACAACGCCGTGAAGACCCGCACCGCAACAATGCTCTCGCCGAAGACCGCAACCACAGGTCGGGCGAGCGCGAGCTGACCGACCAACGTCATCGACACCCAGTCGTTGAAGTCGAAACGCCCCGTCCGGTCCCACGCGAACAGGGTCCGCAGGTACGACCAGTCGTCACTGCGCGGTACGTCGAGCGCTCCGGCACCGGCAGTGAGCACCAGCGGAACGACGACTGCGACAACGACGAACGCAGCGATCCACAGCAGATCACGACGTTCCCAACGACCAGACGCGCTGGCGCCGGAGCGCATCGTCATGTCTCGGATCATCGCTTGGTCGTCGGTCACGGTTCCCCGTCCGCATGAATGGCCGCATGAATGGCCGCAGTCGCGTTGGCCGCCGTCGTGATCCGCGCCGACGCTCGGCTCCCGGCGATTGCGAGCCCGACGAACGCAAACAATGCAATCCACGTCGGCACTCGTAACGACTCGAACTGCGAAGGCCAATCGAATCGGGGCGGCAGATCGCGGAGCAACTGCGATCCAGCCATGAAACAGGCGACAAAGCCGAGCACGGCGGTCGGCAACCAACGGATACCCCGACCGATCCATCCGTCGACCCTTGCGAGCGTCAAGACGACCACGACCGCCACGCCAGCCATCGGCCCGACCAGTAACGCAGCCGCGCACCCGAGCACCACCGTCGACAGCAGACCTGGCACCGCGAAGTCGACGTTGCTTTCGCCAGCGGGTCGAGCGAATCGGGGGCCGCCGACGAACGACGGAGTCTCGTCAGGCCACAACGGCGCGGGCGCAGAACCACGGCGCCGGCGGGTCCGCCAGACGAGCGCGAGGCAACCGACGGCCGCGAGGCCCGAGATCCAGGTGGCCAGGCTCACGATGCGCTGCGGACGCCACTCGAAGACCACGCGACGCGGCCCATCCCAACTCGCCGTGTCGACGAGCCAGCCGTTCGCATACCCGTCGATCAGCGCTGGCGCACCCAGGTCTTCACCATCGAGGGTCGCGACCCAGCCGCGGTTGATGCTCTGGCCCAGGATCAACCACTGTTTGCCGCCATCGGGTGCAATCTGGGCGGAGACCCGGCTTCGCCCGTTCTCGATGATCACCGGCGCCGTCGCCTGAGCGACGGGGCGGACGTCGTCGATCGACCCTGCCTCGCCGCGGCTGTCCGAGACGAGCAACACACGGGTGAGATCGAGCGCGGTTCTCGAATCGGGATTCATGCGGCTGCGCAGTTCGTGCGCGCCCCCGGCCAGTTCGACGGGCTCACATGCCGTGAACTCGACGCGCCGTTGGTCGAGGAGGTCAACCGTGGTAGCCCGGGCGCGAATTCCGATCGGCGTTCCGTCGATTTCGAGCAAATCGTCACGACATTCGAGGGCAAGACCCGCCTGCGGCGCACCTCGCTGCACGCCCTCGATGCCGAGTTCGACGATGCCCGCCGGCATGACGGTTTCGCTGCGCTCGACCGGCTGGAAGTCGCTGATCTCGACTTCGAGGTCGTCGGTCTCGATCGGTTCGAAGTCGACGCGAGCGGTGACGTAACCGGTCGGCGTCGGGGCAGGGTCGAGCACCGGCAGATCGACAACGCGTTCGTCGCCCGTTGCCGTCGAGATCGTGAGTTGCGTCGGCATCGAGTGGCGACCATCGGCGGTGAACGCCAGGTCGAGGTGATCGATGACGCGAGGTGCGGGAAGGTCGACCCGAATCGCCGCTTCCTTGACGAACGCGATCGGCGTCATCCACGCCGTCGACAGATCACCGTCGAGCGCGGCCGATCCTCTCGTCGCCGGATCGCCGAGTCGCCCGCTCGAGGTTGCGGTGACACCGCCATCGCGCGCAGCCGGGATACCGAGGAGTTCGTCGATGATGGCGTCGTCCGCAAACGAGCTGAGCTGGAGCGTCCCCGACAATCCGAACGAGCGCGTACTCGGCACCTCGAAGCGGCGCCACAGGTTCGTGCCGTCCATCGTCAGGTCGCGAGCAAAGGCAAACGCGAGTGGATGTCCGTCGCTGTCGGCTCCGAGCGCGTCGAGGAGGTCGACCGGCACCCGGGCGACTTCCTCGACCCGGATGCGACGACCGCGATCGGTGTCACGGATTCGCAGCTCGGCAATGCCGATGGGATTGAGGTTTCCGAGGTAGATCCCGCCGCCGCCGCTCGTCGCTTCCATGCGGATCTCGAGCCGCTCGAAGGTGCGCGTTTCGAACGTCAGCGCCTGGCCGCCGATTCGCCGCGACGCAGCCCCGAGGTCGAAGAACTCGCGCGGGCCACCGTCGAACCGCACCGAAATCCGCGACAGGAAGCGCCGAGTACGTTGCGTTCGAGGTTGCACGATCTCGATGCGATCGGTGGTGATCGGCGCGTCGAACGCCATCGTCACCCATTGGTTCGTGAGTTCCGACCCGCCGTCGACAACCCACGACGTCTCGCGGTTCCCGTCGAACATCATGGCCGGGCGTTCACCCGGGCTGTAGCCGAACGAAGCCGTGCCGTAGCGCGATGCGCGGAGGTCCGCGATGCCGCGCAGTTCGGTCACCGTCGCGGCGTCGTCGCCCGCGTCGGGGAAGACGACGAGGCGTTGGTCGAGCAGATCATCGAGGAGCGGCTCTTCACCCGCGACTTCGGTGTAGCCGTAGTTCGTGTAGAGACCGGCCCAGCGCATCCCGCGCCGACGGTTCGAGTCGGTGACCACGAGGACGGCCCCATCGGGAAGATCGCGCAGCACGCGAGGATCGTCGGCATTCGACCCCGAGTAGACGATGGGGCTGTGGCCGTCGATGACACCTGCTGCCGCGAGGTCGACGAGGCCGTCGCCGTCGCCCGAGACGACGATCGGCACGGCCGATTTCGAACGAACTACTGGAACCGGGTCGTCGACACCGACGACCGCGACGGGCGGCGGGTCGGGATCCTCCGACGGCGGCCGGGCCAGGTCGCCGAGCTCGGGGAATCGCAGCGAACCCGGGATCTCGTCGCCGTAGCCCACGGGCTCACGTAATCCGTCGGGCAAACCCGTGTCGGCGTTTGCGTCGGTGAACGTCTGCCACAGCGGGCCGGCGGGTATCAACGTGAAGCGGTCTGTTTCGAGATCGAAACGCAACACGATGTCGCCAACGCCCATGAGCCGAGCGATGGGCGCAACGGCGTCGGGATCGAGCGTCCCCTCCTGCAACCGACGATCGAGCGCAACGAGGAGGTTCGTCGTGGCTTCGGATCCCCACGGAACCAGTTCGCGAGCGATGTACGGACGATCGATCAGCCCGGGTTCGATCGGATCGACGGTGTCACCCCATCGGTACGCGGCGAAGTCGGCACCCGGCAGTGCCAACACCCTCGTGTCGTGGGACGCAGCGTCGAGGTCGGCGAGTGCGTCGGTCCAATACTGCGGGATCGCTTCGTCGCGGGCGAGATAGTCGCTGTAATAGCTCCCCTTCCAGACGCCTGGCGCGTTGAGCAGTACAAGACCCACGATCACGATGGGGATCAGCGTGGCGCTCCTGGTGCGCCCGAGCGCACGCAGTTCGCGGGTGAATGCCGTCACGCCAGCGGCCAATAGGACGCTCAATCCCAGCACCATGAGCGGCGCAGCGCGCGCCGTGCTGCGCAGGGCAAACCCCACCGTCGAGGTCGTCGCAAACGACTTGTACACCGAACCGAGGGGCGACGGGTCGTCGTACGGCGCGGATCCCACGGCGATCGCCACGCCGATCAACACGAGCAACGCGAAATAGCCCTTGAGCCGCCATCGGGTCACGGCCGCGGCGGCGAACGCCAGCGCCGGGATCGCAAGGCTTGCGAAGACGACCGATGCGTTGAGCGAGTACACCAAGAACGCGTCGTTCCAGTGACCGATGCGGTCTCTCCCGTAGAAGAACCAGTACCCGAGCCCGCGTAACAACTCGTACGGATACGACGTCGCGGCCACGGTCTGGATCGACTCGGTGAACCGCAAGATGCTGAGCCCGTAGCCGCCTTCGACCCACAAACCCGACATCCACCACAACGACGCGAACACGGACAACGACGCGACGCGCACTGCGAGCCCACCAACCCGACGCCAGTCGCATTCACGCAACGCCATCACCGCGTACGGAGCCCAGAGCACCGGACCGATGACGACGAGCACGATGGCAGTGAGGTTGATGGAGCCAACGAGTTGGATCGTCAGCGCGATGAGCGCCGGGTAACGCCACCCGCCATGCCGGAGGGCCAACATCGTGAAGGCCGTCAACCACGGCAACGCCGACCACGGACCGAGCAAGACGCTCAAGCGCGCCGAGTACTGGAGCACGTACGGCGTGAAGGTGTAGGCCATCATGCCAACGGCGACCCCTGCGCCCCCGATCCCGACGACGCGCAGGAGATACCGCACGCCCATGCCGGCCGCGAACAGCATCGTTCCCAACGCAAGCCGCTGCGCGATCCACGCCGGCATTCCCAACACGTCGATCGTGAACCAGTAGTACGGGCCGAGCGGAAACAGATACCCAATCGTCTGGTGGCTCGTCGTCCCCAAGCCGATCTCGGGATCCCACATCGACCGCGCACCGGCGAGGAGCCGCGAAGGATCGAGATACAAGTAGCTCTTCGTATCCGCGTGGACCTTGCCCGGATCGGTCAACAGCAGCGGGACGTAACAAAGCGCCGCGAAGACGGCGATGCCGAGCCGCTGCACGCGCGGCTCGGCGAGACGACCGAACATCAGTGGGCGAGGCAACGAACGGGCGTCGGTCATCGGCCGATCACCGCGGCGGCCGCCTCATCTCCGCCGAGAACGGGCTCGACCGGCACCAATCCCGGCCAGCACGGACGTCGGTTGCGAACCGCGACGACATCGACCGGATCGCGAAACGGCGGCCGGTACGTCCCGCGTATTTCGGTACCCGCGATATCGGTGATCGGTGGTGCTGCGGTCATGGGTCCCTGGCCGTTCTCGCGCAGCACCACAACAACACAGATGCGGGCCCGCCGTCGCGCCAGCGAGCCGGGCGAGGCCGAGAAGTAGTTGATCCATTCGAAGTTGCCGCCGACCTGCTTCGGATGCCAGCCCGCGCGAGTCGCGTCGCTCGCCACGCCCCAACGAACACCGTCGAACGACGCGGAGTCGACGGTGTAGAGCATCCCGAGCGCCGACGTGATGACGAGCACGGCCACCGCAGGGCGCCACGACATCTGGCGCGGTGGTGTCGCATCGGCGTTTCCTGCGACTCGCTCGAGGTGTGCCGCCCGGATGAGTGAAGCGCCGGCCAGCGGAATGATCGGCAACACATAGCGGTCGTAGAGCGGCAACCCGACCAGCGCGGCGAGCGCATAGGTCGCGGCGTATCCGAAGCTGGTCAGCGCCAACAACACGGTGACGGGGTCGCGCAAAGAAAGATCGCGGCTGCGAAGCCGCTTCCAACACGCAACCGTGACCGGGACCATCGCAATCGCCAACACGACGGCGCCGACCGTGCCCACGAGAATGAGCACCCCCCACCACGGTGACGGCACCAAGTCCGGGCGCGGCCCGGCGCTCACTCCGTTCGACAGGATCCCATCGGGAACGAAGTAGTTCCCCGCAAAGGCGATCCGCGGGGCGTTTCGTCCGGTGAAGGCGAGCACGAGGGCGCACGAACCGGCCGCAATCACCGTGATCCACGATGACGCGCGCCACGCTCGCCGCACGATCGCGCTCGGACCCGCCCAGACGAGGACCGGGGCCAGCCACAACCCCGCGAGACGCAACATGCCGCCGCCTTCGTACACCAACGCACGCACCGCATGGCCGTCGGGCCACTTGGGGCTCAACGCCTTCGCGTCGGGCACCGCGCTCCACCCAACGAGAAAGAGCACGGCGAGTCCCACGATCGATGCAGCCCCCAAGAGCGCTTTTCGCTGAAACCCTCGATCGCCTTCGGTTCGGGCGAGCAAGCAGGCGACAACCGTGACCGCGACAACCGGCACGACGCAGTACTGACGGATCGTGAATCCGAACAGCCCGAAGGCGAACGCGCCGAGGAGACCGCGTGCCAATCTGTTCGGCGCCGACGCGGCGTACAGGCCGCACAACACCGCCGCGCACGACGCAGCAACACCGGGGACGTCGGTCATGAAGCTCACGGCAAGCGTGCCGTACATCGGGCCCGACGCGACGACCAGCGCCAACCCGAGTCCTGTGGTGCGTCGCCCGTCGAGATACTTGCCCCAGCCGAGCACGGAAAGAAGCCCGAGGAACCCACCCAACGCCACCAGGGTCTGCACCACGGCGATGTCTCGTCCGAAGAGCCAAACCACCGGAGCGGCGACGACCAGCTGGCCGAGCAACGTCATCGACACCCAGTTGTTGAAGTTCAGTTCCCCGGTGTCCACCCACGTGAACAGGGTTCGGAGGTACGACCAGTCGTCGCCCCTCGGAGCGCCGAGGGCGCTGTAGTGGCGGGCGACGAGTACGGGGACCACGACCCCGACCACGAACAGCACGAGGGCCGGCGCGATGGCGCCCAATCGTTGCGCCCGGCCGCCGCCCGGCGTTGGTGTCATCGAACCGTCCCCGGTTGCTGGTGTGCGAACACGACGTGTCGACCCCGAGAATTCGGGGTGCGCCAGGTTCGCGGAACGCTGACGCGTCGTCAAGGCGGCTCGTCAGACACCGCCGCGGTGGTGACGCGCGCCGCTCGGGAACGCCGCGCCTGGTCAGGTCGTCGGTCCGGGACCTATCCTCACCGATCCCCCACATGAATGCCGACCCGACCTCGCCGCCCCCTGCCGCCGCCCCGCGGGCGGCCTCCGACCGGTCGGTCGCGGCTCGAGTCCTGTTGGGTGTCACCGTGGTCGGACTTTTCGGGCTCGGCGTCGGGCTCGATCGTCTCACTGCGCCCAACGTTGTCGACGATCCTGACATCGGCGCGGAGGAACTGCCCGTGCCGCCGCCTGGAGGCGCGGATGATTTCGACCGCTCGGAAACCGACGCACTGGGCGTCGCGTCGAGCGGGAAGCGCTGGCGCGAGGTCAAGGGAACCTGGAACGTCGGTGACGGCCAAGCCGCCGTCACGTCCGCCGATGGCGGGCTGAGTCTCGCCCTGCTCCCTGTCGCCGCGCCCAACGCCCGGATCAGTGTCGTCGCCGACGTGATGGCGCCGGGGCTCGGACTGGCATTTCGATGCCGGAATGCCGCGAACTGCTGGCGAGTCGAAGCGGTTCCGCAACTCGGCACCTGGAACCTCATCAAGGTGACCGGCGGGATCGAGGTCGAGGCAGGCAATCTCGGAATCGTCCCGATCGCCGATTCGACCGAGGTGTCGGTGACAACCGTCGAAGAGGTCATCACGATTTCGATCGATGGCGTCGAGGCGCTCACCGTGCGCGACCCCGAGTTCCGCGAAGAGGGCGGTGCGGGCCTTTCCCTCCGCGAGCCGCAGAGCGCCGCCACGGCACGGTGGGCGAACTTCGCCGCGATCCCCGTCGAGTCCGAAGGTCTCGTCACCGCGGAGGTGGCGGTGATCGGCGACGAGTTCGACCGCGACGATTCCTCCGATCTCGCCGCGGGCGACGGCAGCATTGCCTGGCGCGAAGTCAACGGCGACTTCGCGATCGCAGACGGACGAGCGGTGCTGACCGAACGTGCGTCGGACGGCTCGCCGAACCTCGCGCTCGTCGACGCAGCTGCGAGCGACGGAGTCGTTCAGATCGCGATGATGCCGCACCAAACCGGTGCCGGCGTCGCATTCCGGTGCCGCGACGCCGAGAACTGCTTGTACTTGACGGCTGTGCCGGGCTTCGCGACCTGGAACCTGGCCAAGCGGGTCGATGGGGTCGAAACCAGGCTCGGCAGCCTGCCGCTGGTCTCGAATGCTCCCGGTGTTGCGATCAACATCGAGTACTCGGGGTCACAGATCGCGGTCTCGGTGAACAAGGATCGGCTCTTGACGGTCGACGAACCGGCCCTCGCCGACGAAACGGGGATAGGTCTGATCGCGTACGACGGTCTTCACCTGGAACGAGCTGCCTGGTCACAGTTCTTCTTCACCCCGCAACTCGGCAGCGTGACGCCGTGACCGCCGAGGACGTGACCACCGAGGCCAACGACCGCGGCCGCTTCGGCGCCATCGAGGGGCTCCGTGCGTTCGCCGCGCTCGCCGTGCTCCTCTACCACACGGTCACGCACTACAACGTCTTCACACTCGAGTACGCAACGTGGGAGTGGATCAACCGGCTCGGCAACTTCGGCGTATCGGTGTTCTTTCTCATCAGTGGTTTTCTGCTGTTCCGACCCTTCGTCGTCAGCAATCTCGTCGGCAGCGCAGCACCGAATCACGCGCGCTTCTATACGCGCCGATTCCTTCGCATCATCCCCGCCTACTGGGTTGCGTTCTCAGCCGCCGCGATTGCCGCCTACGTCACCTTTGGCGACTGGACGGACTGGCTCACCGGTTACGCACTCCTCGGGAACTACCGCGGCGGCTACCAGTTGTTCGGTCTCGGCGTCGAGTGGACCCTCGCGATCGAAGTGTCCTTCTACCTCGTCTTGCCGATGCTGGCCGCCGGCCTCGCTCGCCTTTCCCCCGCCGACGCCGAACCGCGCCGCAAGGTGCGCGGCTACCTCGTTGGACTGGCGGCGCTCTACGTCGCGACGATGCTCACCCGCATCTGGTACCTGTGGCGGACCGGCGACACGCTCGCTCCGCGCGGTGTCTGGTTCCCGATCCAACAGGTGCTCGACAAGACGATCATCGGCTACTTCGACTGGTTCGCGATCGGCATGGCGGTCGCAGTCGGCAGCGCGTGGCGGGCGACCGGTGGGCGGCTGCCGTGGCCGATCGAGCGGCTGGCCGCAAACCCGCTCGTCAGTTGGCTCCTCGCGGCGCAGGCCTACTGGGTCGCGCTCCAACTCAATCTGCCGGTCAGCGTCTTCGATCGGGTGACGCGCGTGCAGACATTCGGCATCGCGTTCGTCTACGGATTCGTCGCACTGTTGTTGCTCATCCCGGCGGTCTTCAACGACGGCACGAGTCGCGTCCAACAGCGCGTCTTCGAGAATCGAATCATCGTCTGGCTCGGCACGATCTCGTACGGCATCTACCTGTGGCACTTGATCGTGATCAAGCGCATCGAGCAGTGGACGACGAGCGGTGCGATCGACGCCAACCTCGCGCTCTGGCTCGCACTCGTCGCAGGAATCACGCTCGCCTTCGCCGTGGTGTCGTGGCACCTCGTCGAACGTCCGTTCATCCGGCTATCCGGGCAACCCTGGGTGGGTCGCATCACCGATCCGACGACCCGCCCGCCGCGTTTCGGACCACGCTCGTTCGAACTGCGGTCGATCGCGGAGTTGCTCGGCGCGTCTGGCATCGCGTTTGCCCAACCGGTGCTCGATCTCCTCGGCAAGAACCCGAGCATCTTTCTCGACCGCAACGTCACCAGCACCCAGGCCATCGTCTTCGCCGTGTTGATCGTGGTCGGACCGCCACTGGCGATCTACCTCCTCGAACTCACAACCAGTTTGGTGTCGGCCCGATTGCGCCGCGCCGTGCACGTCATTGCGCTCGCAGCGCTCCTCGGCCTGTTTGCGCTCCAGTTCGCCAAGACGTTGACCGCGTGGTCGCCGACACCGCTCGTCATCACGGCGTTCGTCGTTGGCGCGCTCGCGATCGTCGCGTTGGTTCGTTTCCGCCAGGTCGCACTCCTGTTGCGCTATCTCGCGGTGGCCGGGGCGCTCTACGGATTGCTGTTCTTGGGCTTCTCGCCAGCCAGCGATGCGTTCTTCGGCAGCACCGCTGACCCCTTTGGCGGCAACTCCGATGTCGGCAACCCCAAACGCGTCGTCATGATTCTCTTCGACGAACTGCCGACATCGACGTTGCTCGACGAGACCGGCGCTGTCGACGCCGACCTGTTCCCGAACTTCGCCCGCCTGGCTGACCGCTCCACCTGGTACCGCAACGCGACCACCGTCTCGCCGTACACCCAGACCGCCGTACCGTCGTTGGTGACCGGCCAGTATCCAGAACGGAACGACGCGTTGCCCTCGGCGAGCGAGTATCCCGAGAGCGTGTTCACAACGCTGTCGGGCTCGTACACCATGAACGTGCACGAAGCGGTGACGTCGTTGTGTCCGACCAACATCTGTGTCGACCAGAGCACGGGAGGCGGCTTCCGGGGCCTGGTGTCGGTCACCCGCGACCTGTGGACCGAGTTCGCCGCGCCGTCGCGCAGCGAGTTCTCGTTCAACGAGTTCGAAGGCGCCCTCCAGGCCCTCCCCACCGCCCGTCGCTTCCAACGGTCGATCGCCGAGAGCGATCGACCGCAACTCGATTTCGTTCACGTCGAACTTCCACACCAGCCATGGCATTATCTCCCCGACTTGCGTGACACCACGGTCATCGGTGGTGCGCCCGGGTCGAGGTACTTCTCCTGGAGCGACCAAGAGTCGGCCGACGTGGCATTCCGACGACACGTCATCCAAACGCAAGCCGCCGACACCGTGCTGGGCAACCTGGTCACCAAACTCGAAGCAAACCGCGCTTGGGACGATTCGATCGTCGTGGTCGGGGCCGACCACGGCATCGCGTTCGAAAACGACGAACCGTTGCGCAGCGTTTCGGAATCGAACTTCGACGACGTGATGTGGGTGCCGCTCTTCGTGCATTACCCCGGCGAGGCCACGGGTCGTGTGGACGACCGCCCGGCGCTCACGATCGACGTGATGCCCACGATCGCGGACGTGCTCGAAATCGAGGACACTCCGGAGTACGACGGACGATCGCTACGCGACGAACCGCGCGACGAAGGCCCGCGACGCATGTACCAGAACGGCGAGTTGATCTTCGAGCCACCCGACGCGCTCGCCCCACCCGAAGGCAAGCAGTACTTGGAGTTCGACGGCACCGACGGTTGGGCTCGACTGCTCGACGATCCCGGCCTCCCAGGATCAGGCGATCCGCTCCGTGTCTACCGGCGCGGGCGCTACGGCGACCTCGTCGGACGACGGGTCTCGGAGTTCACCCTCGAGCCGCAAGGCCCAGAGGTCACGTACCTCGGCAACCAAGGCGCGTTCGACAACGTCGCGCTCGCAAGTCGACAGGTTCCATGGGCCTACGGCGAGGGATACGTCAACCGGTTGGCCGAGGAGTCGCAAGTCGCGCTCGCGCTCAACGGCACCATCGCCAACGTCGCAACGGCACGCATGTTGAACGACGAGGGGGACGCCTTCTACATGGTGATGGTGCCCCCGTCGCT
>SXIR01000169.1 GCA_005772765.1 Actinomycetota bacterium | reverse complement strand
CGCTCGCGTCGACAACAACCGCACGATGGTCGACACGGTCAACGACGCCGGCGGCAACGCGGAACTGCTGGTGGCAGACCCGTACACCCACCGCGAGGTCAACCAACAGGTCGGCAGAGCAGACGATCGGATCGTGACGCCCGTGCTCGGCGATTTTCTCCAGGGCTGCGACTGACTCGTCGAGGCAACGCCCCGATCAGCGGCCGGCGAAGTTCGCTTTGCCCGGTCCGTGTTCGTTGAAGCTGGCGATGCCGGTCGCTGCGTCGTCGGTCTCGAAGCTCTCGGCAAAGGCCGCGGCTTCGAGGTCGAGCGCCTGCGAGAGCGGGCGATCGAACCCGTCGTCGATGGCCCGTTTCGCCAAACCCATCGCGGCGACGGCACCGCTCGCGAGGCGTCCGGCCAGCGCCAGCGCGTGCTCGACGACTTGGTCGGCGGGCACGACTTCGTCGACCAGGCCGATGGCGAGTGCCTCGTCGGCGCGGACCTGCCGGCCCGTCCAGATCAGTTCCTTGGCGCGCGACGGCCCGACGAGCCGAGCGAGCCGTTGGGTTCCACCGCCGCCCGGGATGATGCCAAGCAAGATCTCGGGTTGACCGAGCCGCGCCGTTTCGGCAGCGATGCGGTAGTCACACGCCATCGCAAGTTCGATCCCACCGCCGAGTGCGTAGCCGCGGATCGCCGCGATCACGGGCCGAGGAATCGCTGCGATCGCGTCACCGGCAGCTCGGAACGAGTTGGCCACGCGTCGCGCCGAGCGAGCGTTGGGCTCGAACTCTTTGACGTCAGCTCCAGCGGCGAAGGCTTTCTCGCTTCCGGTGATGACAACCGCCGTGACCGCCGCACTCGTCGCCAACGAGCGCGCGTGGTGCGTGATCGCCTCGAGCAGCGAACTCGACAACGGGTTCATCGGCGGCCGATTGAGCGTGAGCAACACCACGCCGTTGGGGTGGTCTTGTTCGAGTACGAGCGGAGTGTCGTCGGTCATGGCGCGGAGGCTAGGTCGTCGCCGAGCAGATGATCTGCGGCGCGATACGGATCGCTCGTGCGCCCCGCAACTGCCGCGACCAGTTCGTCGAACGCTGGTCCGGAACAGCGCTGCCCCGCTCTGCGACCGACGGTATCGACCACGATGGATCGGATCTCGTCGGCGGTGCGACGACGGCGTCGGACGTCGAGCAAGCCGGTCGCGACGAGGTGCCGGCGATGATCGCGAATCGCTGCGAGCGCTGCGTCGATGCCGACACCGTCGGAGGCGATCGTCTCGACCACCGGGGGACGCCACGGACGCTCACCCGCGAGATCGAGCATGCCTTCGACGTCGCGCACGGTCTCGCGCACGCCGGGACGATCGGCCTTGTTCACGATGAAGACGTCGGCAATCTCCATCAATCCGGCTTTCGCCGCCTGGATTCCATCGCCCCAGCCGGGGTTCAGCACGACGACCGTCGTGTCCGCGTGCCCGGCGATCTCGACTTCGGCTTGTCCGACGCCGACAGTTTCAACGAGCACCCACGGATACCCGATGGCGTCGAGCACGCGAGCAGCATGCGGGGTCGCGAGCGCCAGCCCGCCGAGATGTCCCCGCGAGGCCATCGAACGGATGAACACCGAGTCGTCAGTGGCACGATCTTGCATCCGGACTCGGTCGCCGAGAATTGCGCCACCGGTGAACGGGCTCGTCGGATCGATCGCCAGCACGCCCACGCGTTCGTCGTTGGCCCGAAGCGCCCCAACGAGTTGGTCGGTCAGGGTCGACTTGCCGGCTCCCGGCGCACCGGTGAGTCCGACGATCGCGGCGCCGCCCGAGCGTGGGTGCAGCGCGGTGGTGACGCGTCGTGCGCTGTCGCCAGCGACCTCGACCATCGTGATGAGACGGGCGAGGGCACGGCGGTCACCGCGGTCGGCGCGGGAAATCAACTCTTCGACGTCGGCGGGGCCGCTCACTCGTCGGCGACAACCTCGGTCACGCCGGGCACCCGATCCATGATGATGCGTTCGACGCCCGCTTTCAGGGTCATCTGCGAGACCGGACACGTGCCGCACGCGCCGACCAGACTGACGTGCACGACGCCCTCGTCGTCGATGTGGTTGTAGACGATGTCGCCGCCATCGGATTGCAGGGCGGGGCGAATCAACTCGATCGCTTCGAGCACTTGGGCTTCCATCTCGGCCGGATCGAGTTCGACGTCTGTACTCATGCGGCCATGATACGGCGACATGGTCGCCAGGAGAACCCCGGGCCGAGATCGTCCGGGGTTCCAGGCAAATCAGGCACGGCGATCGACGTCAGCGCCCAGTTGGCGGAGTTTCGCAGGAAGGTTCGCGTACCCCCGGTCGACGTGGTGGCACGCGTCGATCGTGGTTTCGCCATCGGCCACCAGCGCCGCAATGGTGAGGGCCGCACCTGCGCGAACGTCAGCGGCCTGGACCTCGGCGGCGACGAGCCGCTCGACTCCCCGCACGATGGCGTGTCGGCCGTCGTTGCGCACGTTCGCTCCCATGCGCGCGAGTTCGTCGACGAACTGGAAGCGACCGTCGTAGACGTTCTCGGTCACGATGGCGGTGCCGTCGGCCACGGCGAGCGCGGCCACGGCGAGCGGCATGAAGTCGGTGGCGAATCCGGGGAACGGCAGGGTCTGCACGTCGACTGCGTCGAGGCGTCGGGCTTTGCGCGCCCACAACCCGTCTGGTGTCGCCGAGACCAACATGCCCATCCGACCAAGTTTGTGGGCGACCATCTCGACGTGTTCGAGGCGCGTGCCGACGAGTTCGATCTCGCCGCCCGCCACGGCGCACGCCATGAGGAAGGTTCCCGCCTCGATGCGGTCGCCGATGAGTTCGGTTTCGACCGGCGAGAGTTCCTCGACGCCTTCGACGGTGATCGTGCTGGTACCGCCGCCAACGACGTGTGCGCCCATCATGTTGAGGGTGCGGCACAGTTCGGTGATCTCGGGTTCACGCGCCGCGTTCTCGATGGTCGTCGGGCCTTTGGCTAGCACCGCCGCGGTGAGGAGGTTCTCGGTCGCGCCAACGCTTGGGAACTCGAGCACATGACGGGCGCCCAGCAGACCGCCGTCGCTCCACGCCACGACGTAACCGTCATCGACTTCGACTCGCGCGCCCATGGCCCGAAGACCATCGATATGCATGTCGAGCTTGCGACTGCCGATGCTGTCGCCGCCAGGCATCGCGACGCGCGCTTCGCCACATCGCGCCACGAGGGGGCCGAGCACATTGAAGCTGGCGCGCATCTTGCTGACGATCTCGTAGGGCGCGTCGGGGACGATTTCGCCGCTGGCGTCGATGCGTAATCCGTCGTCGCCGTCGGGCTCGACCGTCGCGCCGAGGGCGCGGAGCAACTCGATCATCACATCAAGGTCGTCGACGTGGGGAATGTTGCGAATCGTCGAGGTCCCGTTGGTCAGCAAGGACGCGGCGAGCAGCTTGCACCCGAGGTTCTTCGTCGCGCCGGAGACCTGCACCGTGCCCGACAACGGGCCGCTCGGTCGCACGACATAGCGGGTCACAGCCACCCAGGGTAGATGAGCCACCATTCGCCGAGCGATTGCCACCCAAGCGGAGCGCCTTCGTTGAGCAGTTGACGTCGCGCTTCACGAAACCACTCAACGAATGCGGCGTAGCGTGTTCATCATGGTCACCGAGCCCTCCCAAACCGGCACCGAGCGCGAGATCCTCGAGGGAATGGTCGACTTCTACCGCGCGGTGGTCGTGCGGAAACTCGAGGGGCTCGACGAAGTCGCCGCGCGGCGGGTCTTCACGCCGACCGGTCTGTCACCGATCGGCGTCGTGAACCACCTGATCGGAGTGGAGCTGTGGTGGTACCTCGAAGTGCTCGAGTCGACACTGCCCGAGTACCCATGGACCGAGACCGACTACGAAGCCGATCGGGACTGCGATTGGAAGCCGTCGACGGATCGCACGGTCAACGTCGTCTTGGCTGACTATCGGCGAGCGTGCGCTCTCGCCCGCGACGCCGCAGCTCGCCATCATCTCGACGAAATCCGCGACGCCGGAAGCCGACGCGTGTCATTGCGCTGGATTCACGTCCACATGATCGAGGAACTCGCGCGTCACTCCGGCCACCTCGACCTCATGCGCGAGTCGATCGACGGCGCAACCGGAGACTGATCACGATGACACTCCCGCGATTCGCCGACAAACACGATCACGAGGAGTTTCTCAGCCCGATCGCAATGCGCGAGTGGCGACGCGATCGTGGCTTGCTCCCCGACCGAGCACCGCGACGACTGGTGATGCTGTATCAGGGTGGCCTCTACGCCGCGGCGCGTGCGTTCGAAGCAACAACTCCCGTGGGAACGGAGTACCCGTACAACCTCGCGTTCACATTGGATCGTTTCGAGGGCGAGATCGCGTTCGTCGGAGGATTCGGCATCGGCGCCCCGGCCGCGACAGGG
>SXIR01000168.1 GCA_005772765.1 Actinomycetota bacterium | reverse complement strand
TCGGGGCAGCCGCCGGTCTTGATCGACAGGAGCTGGCACATCTGGACTTCGGTCGGGTCGTGGTGCTCGGCGTGCACCTCGGCGGCGTGACGCACGAGGTCGAGGAACGGCCGCGCGTACAGCGCCGCGACCTCGTCGCGCGTCCAGTCAGTCCGTACACCCGTCATGCCGCGGAGCCTAGAAGGTGCGTCGATAGGACCCGGATTCCGGACCCTATCGACGCACCTGGAGGGTGATGAGTTCGAAGGGGCGGAGTTCGAGGGGGGCGGACTCGGGGGCCGCGATGGGTTCCTCGAGGAGGTTCGTGCGCACGACACCATCGCCGAGGGAGGTCACCGTGGCCCGCGCCCCGATCGCCTCCCACATGCGCACCACCAAATCAGCTCCGGCGTCCGCCTGCTTCACTGCGCTCACCAGCACGTTCGGCGCATCCACGGTGACCAGCGGTGCCGGCACCGCCGCCGCCACCCCGCGCACCACCCGCAGCGGAAGGTTGAACCCTTCGGCGGCCTGCGCCACGGCGGCCAGATCACCGCCATGCGGGAACACCGCGAGCCGCACGTCGTGATGCCCGTCGTCGGCCATCGGGTCGGGAAAACGTGCGCCGCGTTGGAGCGACACCCGAACGATCCCGTCCGACACGCTGTGGCCGTACCGGCCGTCGTTGAGCACCGCCACCCCGAAGCCGGGCTCGCTGACGTCGACCCACCGATGCGCACACACCTCGAACTTGGCTGCGTCCCAACTGGTGTTGCGATGCGTCGGCCGCGCGACGTGACCGAACTGGATATCGCAGTGCGCGACATCGGCATGCACGGCCCACGGAAACGCGATCGACAAGAGACGCTCCCGGTGGTGCCAGTCGATCGAGAGTTCGACATCGATGCGCGGGCTCATCGCTCGCACGACGTAAGTGACGGCGATCGTCGATGCGTCGAACGTGCGGGTCACCCGCACCCGGCCGACCAGCGGGCCGCCGTCGACGATCTCGATCGTGTCACACGCATCGATGGTCTCTCCGTTGCGACGCGCCCACGACTCCAGATCCCATGCGTCGTACTCGTTGGGGAAGTCGGGAGCGAGTTCGATCTCCGCGCCCAACGCCCCCGGTCGCAGCAGTTCTCGCCCCACTCGCTCGTCCCGCACCGACGTGAGCCGTCCGAGCTCGTCCCACACGAGCGAAACCAGACCGTTGCTCATCGACGACGTCCCCAGCTCCACCGCACCCTCGACCGCATCGGGCGTGGCCAACCCGAGGGCCAGACCCGGCGCCCGAACGCGGACAGCGTGGCGACCGCTCGCAAGGACCTGGACCGGAGCATCGGCGGGAACCGTCGTTGGCACCAGGTCCGCTTCGATGATCTCGTCGCGCGCGTGCGTCGCTGCGTTCGCAACCGTCAGATCACTCGGCGCGAGTTGGCGGAGCGCATCAGCCACGATGGCTTCGAGTCGCGCGTTGACCCGGGCATAGTCGCGTTCGGCATCCTCGTACACCCATGCGATCGAACTGCCGGGAATGATGTCGTGGAACTGCAACAGCAGGATCGTCTTCCACAGCTCCTCGATCTCTGCGCGCGGCCCACCGTCCAAATACGCGTGCCAGAGTTCGGCCTCTCGCAGCAGATGCTCAGCGCGACGATTTCCGATCTTGGTGTTCGATTGGCTCGTGTACGTGCCCCGATGCATTTCGAAGTACAACTCGCCCCGCCACTCGGGTACGGCGGCCGGATCGGCAGCGATGTCGGCCTCGACCCGCGCGAAGAAGTCGTCGACCGTGCCGAGTTGCACCCGAGGCATGCCGTCGAGGTCGGCAAGCCGATGCGCGCGTTCGACCATCTCACGAGTCGGCCCCCCACCGCCATCCCCGTGGCCGTACGGCATCAAGGAGACGGTGCTCCACGCGTGGTCACGGAAGTTGCGAACCGCGTGCGCGAGTTCCTTCGGGATCACGAGCGCGTTGTAGCTGTCGATGGGCGGGAAGTGCGTGAGGACGCTGGTTCCGTCGATCCCGGTCCAGCGGAATGTGTGATGCGGCAGTCGATTCTGCTTGTTCCACGACAGCTTCTGGGTCACGAAGCGATCGCAGCCGCCCGCCGCGAAGATCTGCGGCAGCGAACCGGGGTAGCCGAAGACGTCGGGGATCCAGACCTCGCGGCACCGAAGTCCGAACCGAGAGTCGAAGTAGCGCTGTCCGTAGACGAGTTGGCGCGCGATCGACTCCCCGCTCGGCAAGTTCATGTCGGCTTCGACCCACATCCCGCCGACCGGGACGAACCGGCCGTCGGCAACCCGTTGGCGGATGCGCTCGAACAATGCGGGATGTTGTTCTTCGATCCACGCGAACTGTTGCGCCTGCGAACACACGAAGACGTAATCCGTATCGGAATCCATCAAGTCGACAGCGTTCGTAAAGGTCCGGGCGCACTTTCGCATCGTTTCCCGGATCGGCCAGAGCCAGGCGGAGTCGATGTGGGCGTGGCCAACCCCGATGATGGTGTGCTCGCCGTCGCGCGCCCGCACCGCGAGTGCGGGCTGGAGCATGGCTCGGACGCGCCCCGCACTCCCCACCGGATCGTCGAGGTCGAGTGCGTCGATCGCGCGTTCGAGCGATCGCAAGATCCTGGTCCGACGTGGGTCGTCGAGCGCCAGGACTCGCATCAGACCTGAGAGCACATCGAGGTCGTGCACGAGCGCTTCGACCTCTGGATTGCGCACGACGAGGTCCGCGCGTCGCAACGTATAGAAGGGTCGGTCACCGGCGGTCTCCCACGCGCCCAACGGCGTGACCGGCGGAAGAATCGGCGGGTTCGCGGCCGCCTCGAGAATCAGCTCGACCGTGTCGCCCGCCACGACATCGTCCAACAACAGCTGGCGTCGTTCCGGATGCAGACCCGAACGCGGCGACCCGTCGTGGTTCCAGAACATCGCCTCCGCGGTGAATCCCGGGCCCACGCCCGTGAACCCGATGTCGACGCTGGCGGCCACCGACGCCTCGACCCAGTGTGCGGGCACCGTGCCACGCATCCGCAGCCACGTCGTCCCCCACGGCCGAGCCCAGCCCTGACCCACGGCGATCGGTTCGAACGACTGCGCCATCGCTTCGGCAAAGCTGACCGGCTCACCCGGCGCGGTCCACGCTTCGAGGTCGAGCGCCACTCGCGCGCCTTCGACTGCAGGACGAATCCGTTCGCGCAGGGCGCGCCGAATTCGAGTTTCGATGACTTCGCGTTCGTCGTGCACGGCGGGATCATACGGACTACGTGGGCGACCCAGCGTGGACGACCCAGAGGTGCTGGCAGGCGGGCCAGCGCTCCTAACGAAGGTGTTGCCAGCCGAAGCGGCCCTTGATGCAGAGGTTCCCCTGGGTGATGTCATGGTCGGCCGGGCTCGTGACCTTGACGACTTCGCCGTCCTGGACATGCAGATCGAGGTTGCATCCGACCCCACAGAACGCGCACACCGTGCGCGTGACGGATTGTTGGTCGGGGCGCCACTCCCCTGCCTCGCGCCGGACGAACTCGGTGAGCGGGGTGAGCGCGCCGGTTGGGCACACGGCGATGCAGTTGCCGCAGTAGACGCAGGCGCTGTCCGGTAGTGCCGTGTCGAACTCTGTGGAGATATGCGCGTCGAAGCCGCGCCCGGCCACCGAGATCGCGAACGTGTGCTGCGCGTCGTCGCCGCACGCCTCGACGCACTTGTAACAGAGCACACAACGCTGGTAGTCGCGCACGTAGAGCTCGTCTTGCTGCTTCACCGGTGCATGCTTGGTCGCCCCCGCCGCAAATCGTTCCGGACGTGCGCCGTACTCCTCGATCTGATCGAGCAGTTCGGGCTCGGCCCGGTCGAGGTCGACCGACGACGCCAAGAGTTCGAGCACCATGCGACGACTGGTGCGCACCCGATGGGAGTTCGTGCTCACGACCATGTCGGCTTCGACAGGACGAGAACATGCTGGGACGAGTGGGCGAGATCCTTCGACCTCTACGACGCACAACCGACACACGTTGACCGGTGTGAGGTTCGCGGCCCAACACAAGGTCGGGATTTCGACACCGTGGCGAGCCGCGACATCGCGAATCGTGTCGCCTTGCTCGGCAGTGACGATTGCGTCGTCGATGCGGAGTTCGATGGTCATAGGACTCCAAGCGTCCGAGCTGATCGCACCAAGGAGCTCGCGGTGTGGCCGAGTCCGCAGATGCTCGCGTCGCGCATCACCTGCTCGAGATCGTCGAGCAGTGCCGTATCGGGACGTTCGCTCGTGAGCACTTCGACTTGTCGCTGGGTTCCGACACGACAAGGGACGCATTGCCCGCACGACTCATGCGCGAAGAACCGTGCAGCGCGCCGAACCACTGCGCGGAGATCGACGGTGTCGTCGAACAGCATGACGACGCCGCTTCCCAATCCGACGCCGGCCTCGTGAGCGGCCTCGAAGCTCAGCTCGAGGTCGCGTTGGTCCGGATGCACGAACGCCCCGGCCGCGCCGCCGAGGAGCACGGCTTGCAGCGGGCGAGCGCCGCGCACACCACCCGCCTCGGCGATCACATCAGCGAGGCGAACGCCCATCGGACGTTCGTACACCCCCGGATGCTCGACGTGTCCGCTCAGGCACAGCAACCGCGTCCCCGGTGAGTCGTGGGTCCCGACGGACCGCCAGGCATCGGGACCGTGTTCGACGATGTCGAGGACGTTGATCAACGTCTCGACGTTGTTGATCACCGTCGGCGCACCGAACAGACCGTGTGTCGTCGGGTAGGGAGGCTTGTTGCGTGGTTCGCCGCGGTAGCCCTCGATCGATTCGAGGAGTGCGGTCTCTTCGCCGCAGATGTAGGCGCCTGCACCGCGTCGGATCTCGATTGTGATGCCCTCGAGGAGTCCCGCCGCACTCGACTCGTCGAGGGCGGCGACCAGCCGCTGGTATGCCTCGGGATATTCGCCGCGCACATAGATCCAGCCCGTCCGAGCACCGACCGCAAAGCCGGCCACGGCCAAGGCTTCGATCAGCGAGAACGGATCGCGTTCCATCAGGACTCGGTCCTTGAACGTTCCCGGTTCCGACTCGTCGGCGTTGGCGACGACGTGTTTTTCCGTCGCCGTTTCGGACGCGACGGCCCGCCACTTCGCTCCGGTCGGGAACGCGGCACCACCGCGCCCACGCAGACCCGCGGCCGTCACCGCATCCACAACGGCCTCGGCGCCCATCGTTCGCGCGGCAGCCAGGGCGACGAATCCGCCCAGCGCTCGATAATCCGCCAGCGAGGTCACCGCGCCGGTGAGCGCTCGACGCAGCAGCCGGGGGCTGGGGCCTGCGTCGACCCGAGGCTCGCGATCCGGTGTCTCGATGCGCGGTGGAGCACCGCAGGTTTGGATCAGACTCGCCGCACCTCGATCGCATTGGCCCAAGCACGGCGACGACTCGACCGCATCGACGTCGGTCGGGATCGGGGGTTCGATCGCGAGCAGGCACGCCAGGTCGTCACAGCGCCGTTCGATCGTCGTCGACGGCCGCTCGGTGCGAAGCAGGTCGTAGAACGTTGCGACGCCATAGCCCTCCGCGGGCGGCACGCCGAGGGCGAGGCAGAGCGAGTTGAGACCGCCGGGGCTGATCCAGCCCACGGCGTCCTGGAGCGCCCACAATCCAGGCAGCAGCAAATGACGGCGCGACGCCGTGGCCTGCATGCCCCCGAGCGTGACCCGCGCCGAGACGCGGGCGACGGCGGGTCCAGTGGTTGCGAGTACCCGCTCGATCGCGGCGGCCTCGGCGTCGTCGGCCCGTTCGGAGCCGACGTGCAGATCGCTCACGCACGACCACCCTGCGTGTCGGCATCGATGGACTCGAGGCGAATCGCGGTCGCCTTGAACTCTGCCGTGCCGGACTTGGGGTCCCACGCATCGGCAGTCAGTCGATTGACGTCGGCGATCTCGGGGAAGTGGAACGTCGTGAACGCCAGATCAGGCGGTAACGACTCGACGATGCGCACCGTCATCGGGATTGCCCCGCGGCGAGACACCACCCGCACGACCTCACCATCGTCGACGGCGTACCGCATGGCCGTTGCGGCGGCGAGATCGAGCGTCGCCCCGGAACGAATGGGCGAGGGAAAGCGGGCCGTCTGCACACCGGTGTTGTAGCCGTCGAGGACGCGACCCGTGGTCAATCGAAGTGGGAAGTGTTCGTCGAGCGCGTCGGCCGGCGGCTGCCACTCGACGCATTGCAGTGGCGCACGCGGCCCCTCGATCGGGCGCGCCCATAACCGACCGTGCAGGAACGGTGCGCCGAGATCGTCGTCGTCGAGGCACGGCCATTGCAATCCGCCGAGGGTGTCGAGACGTTGGTACGACATCCCCGCATGGTTGCGCGACAAACTTCGGACCTCGTTCCACACAGTTTCTGCATTCGGCGCGCCCCAGTCGTGACCGAATGCTGCGGCGAGGTCGAACACGATGGCGAGGTCGTCGCGAGCCTGACCAGGAGGCGCGACGGCCGCGCGGACGCGTTGCACACGGCGTTCGCTGTTCGTGACGGTGCCGTCGGTTTCGGCCCAGCCTGCGGCAGCCGGGAACACGACGTCGGCCATCGCCGCGGTGCGGGTCAGGTACAGATCCTGGACGACCAATATGTCGAGGGCACCCAACGCAGCCCGTGCGTGTTCTCCGTCGGCCTCGGAGTCGGCGGGGTTCTCGCCGATGACCCAGAGTGCGCGCAGGGATCCGGAGTGCATTGCCTCGAACATCTGGGACAGGTGCAGGCCCGGTCGCGATGGCACCGCGGCTTGCCACATCCGCTCGAACGGTGCGCGCTCCGAAGCGTCGGTGAGGTCAGCGAAGCCAGGGAGGCGCGCCGGGATCGCGCCCATGTCGCCTCCGCCTTGGACGTTGTTCTGTCCGCGGAGCGGTACGAGGCCGCTCCCCCATCGCCCGACGTTGCCCGTGAGCAGGGCGAGGTTGATCAACGCGAACACGTTGTCGACGGCGGTGATGTGCTCGGTGATGCCGAGCGTCCAACACAGTTGCAATCGACGAGCACCACCGATCGCGTGCGCGAAATCGCGAATCTGGAGTTGTGGCAGCCCCGTAATCGCAGCCGTGCGGTCGAGTGTCCACGGTTCGACGGCAGTGACGAGTTCGTCGAATCCGTCGGTCGCGGCGTCGATGAACTCTCGATCGACGAGTCCGGCAGCGATGATCTCCCGTGCGACCCCGTTCGCGAGCGCGATGTCGCTGCCGACATCGAGTCCGAGCCAGACGTCGGCGAACGCGGCGCTGGCGGTTCGTCGCGGGTCAACGACGTACATCGACGCTCCCTTGCGCAGACCGGCAAGGACGTGGTGAAAGAAAATCGGGTGCGCCTCGCGAGCGTTCGATCCCCAGAGCACGATGACGTCAGCGTCTTCGATCTCGCGGTAGCTGCTCGTACCTCCGCCCGCTCCGAACACTGTCGCCAGACCGACGACGCTGGGAGCGTGTCAAGTGCGGTTGCAGCTGTCGATGTTGTTCGTGCCGACCACGGTACGAGCGAACTTCTGCGCGGCGTAGTTCATCTCGTTCGTACTCTTGGAGCAACTGAAGATGCCGAATGCGTCGGGTCCGTGGTCGTCTCGAGCCTGCGCAAACCCACGAGCGGCCCGCCCAACCGCTTCGGACCACGAAGCGGTCACGAGCTCGCCGTCGACGCGTACGAGCGGTTCGGTCAACCGCGGCAGTTTCGATGTCTTGGTCACTGATCTCACCTCCTTCGCGCTCGAGAGCCGGCAGGGACGTCGGCGCGATCACATGCGCTTGAGGGTCTCCAAGACGCTCTTGGCAACTTGCGCGTTCATCGCGTAGGCGACGTTCGCGCCGGCGTCCTTCAGCTTCGACACCACGCTGCCACCGGTGAGCCGGTCGACCGAATCGAGTCCGTCGATCACCGCCTTCTTCGTCGTGTCGGTGGCGCTGTATCCCATTTCGGTGAGCGCCCGTACAACGTCGCTCTGGGCGAGGGGTCCCGGCGCCGCTCCGGCGATGACGCGCAGCGCGTTCTTCGTGAGTTCGGCGCTCTGCTCGACAACCTGCGTCATGGAGAGGTTCGCGCTCGTTTCCCCATCCACGGACGCAAGCCAACGCCGCACCTTGCTCACGATCTCGGCGTGGGTCTCACCTTCGAAGTTCACACTCGGCACGACCCGACGTTACGCCACCGCGAGAACGGTTCGCGTCCGAGGTGGCGCCGAGCGCCAACCCGTCGTCTCGTCGCCAGCCCGCGACGCGGATCGACCGGGCAATCGCTTCTACAGTCAACCGCGTGGACATCTCGCCCAGCACCGATCCTGCGGCCGTGATCGCACTCGACAACCTCCGCCGTCGCTACGCCGACATCGTGACCCGCCGGGCGTGGTCGGACATGCCCGACCTCTTCACGGACGATTGCCCGATCCACCTCGACTTGCGAGGCCACGAGCTCCACTTCACCGGCGGCGCAGCGATCGCCTCCTTCATCGACTCGGCGATTGCCAACTTCGACTTCTTCGTGTTGTCGATCCTGAATCTCACGGCCGAAGCGGCGGGACCCGACCTGGCGGTCGGGCGCATGTACATCTGCGAGCTTCGTCACGAGCCTGCCTCGGGGACCTTCAGTCAGGCGTTCGGCCTCTATCGCGACGATTTCGTACGCAACGACGGGCGGTGGCGCTTCGCACGTCGGCGCTACTCCTCGCTCGGGCGCTTCGATGGGTCCGCGTTCACGGCGTTCGACGTACCCGACCACTGAACGTCGCGCTCCGAGCCCGTGCACGGAATCGGAGGACGTCACCCATCGAAGCCGCCTGGCCCGCTCGCCCAGACCCCATGAAGATGCGCAGCTGCGGCGAGGTAGATCGCCGTCGCTTCCGGATCGAACGCTGCGGCATCGAAACACGCCAGCGTGTACTTGGCGAGATGCGCATCGGGATGGGAGGCGCCTCGGCCCGCGAGCGTCCTGACGATCGCCTCGTGCTCGCTTCGTTCAGCGTGAAAAACCGAACCGGCGGCTGCCGCCGAACCGGCGTCGAGGGCATCGCTCCAGTGAAGGTCGCTGCGTTCGGGTCGGTCGCCGGCGCGCAGCGCTCGGCGCGCGAACGATGCGCGGAACCCGACGAGATAGGTCGCCGCGATCGCAATCACGTGCGTCGGGTCCGGACCTGCGTCGACGAGCGACAGCACACCTTGGGTCATCGTCAACGCATGGCTCCACCCGTACGGTGCGTGCTCGTCCGGCTCCTGGAGCATCGTGAGGGCGGCTGCTCGCTGCAGCACTCGCGCCGCCGCGACGTGGTGGTTCGAGGGAATGCAATGTCGGAGCAGATCATCGGCAATGCCGGTCTCTTCGACGCGCATCATCGTCGGGTGGACGAAGCCTGCTGGGTGTGCCTCGACGGTCGGCGTCGCTGCGATCGCGGCGAACAGGTCTTCGGCCGACGCATCAGACGGGGCCAGCTCATCGCACCAGCGAATGCGCCAATCCGGTTGCCGAGCCAACTCGCGTGCCAGCGGACGAAAGACGGCCGATGAGACTTCGCCGCGTGGCGCGACCCGTGGCAGCAAGTGGAAGAAGATTCCGGCGTGGGCGGCCGCGCTGGTGCGGGTCAACACCGAGGAGCCGAGCAAGGCACCGAACTCGTCGGGGCGAAACGTACGCGTGCAACCGATCGCGGCAGCGTCGGCCGTTTCGACCGAACCGGCGTCGAGCGCGTCCGACAGGAGGGCAGCGCTCGCCCCGGCCGACGACGGGATCGCGTCCTCTGCCGGTGCGTCGACGGGCTCGGAGAACGCATTCCACTCGTCGACCATTGCTCGGAAACGCTCCGTGACCGCAGCCCGATACTCCGGGGGCGCCAGCCGGACCAGGCCGACTCGGGCGAGCAACTCGAGCGGAGCATGCAGCACAAAGGAGTTCGCCGGATCGCGACGAGGTTGCGCCACCGTCTGTGCGACCGTCGTGACGATCGGCGGGTCGGGCGTGCGCGTCGGCGGTGCATCCATTGGGTTCACGTTACGAGTTGAAGTTCACTTCAAGTCAAGCAATGATCGCAGGATGGACGAACTGCTCACGATCGGCGAGGTGGCCGAACGTTCTGGGGTGAGCGCTACGACGCTCCGGTTCTACGAGAAGGAGCACCTCATCACCAGCCGACGAAGTGCGGGGAACCAGCGGCGCTTCGCGCGCGACGTGCTGCGGCGGATCGCGTTCATTCGCGTGGCCCAACGCATTGGTCTGTCGCTCCAAGAGATTCGCGATGCGCTGGCCACGTTGCCCGACCGTCGCACTCCGACCAAGTCCGACTGGCAGCGACTCTCACGGTCCTGGCGCCCGCGCCTCGACGACGAGATCGCCCGACTGACCCGGTTGCGCGACGAGCTGAGCGAGTGCATCGGGTGTGGCTGTTTGACGTTTCGCGCCTGCGCGCTCTACAACCCGGCCGATGCGGCCGCGGTGCTCGGTGCAGGCCCGAGGTATCTCCTCGGCGATCGTCCGAGCGACGCGAGCATCGATCTGGGCTGACCGAGTCGAGGTGCCCGCTACGGTCGACGCCGTGAGTCCGCGATGAGAAACCGATCGGTGGTCGCGTTCCTCGTCGCCGCGGGCGCGACGTCGACAGCGAGCGCCGCCAGTGTGATCGCGCTGGGAAAGCTCGTCTACGACCGCACCGGCGACGCGCTCGACCTCGGCTGGCTGGGGCTCGCCGAGTTCGCACCCGCCGCCCTGCTCGTCCTGGTGACGGGGTCGGTCGCCGATCGCCACGACCGTCGTCGGATCGTCGCACTCGCTGCCGCCAGCGAGGCGGTCGCGATCGGCGTGCTGGCGACACTGGCGAACGATTCGGACGGTGGGCTCGGACCGATCTTCACCCTCGTGGTCGCCCTGGGGATCTGTCGCGCCTTCATGGCACCGGCCGCCCGCGCGATCCCAAGCGACATCGTCGACACTGCCGACCTTCCGTGGCTGGTGGCACGCTTCTCCATCACCTGGCAGATCGCCTCGATCGTGGGGCCAGTGCTCGGAGGGTTCGCGTACGCCGTCGACCCGGTTGCCCCGTTCCTGCTCGTCGCAGCGCTGCTCGGGCTGGGGAGCGGTGCGATCCTGTTCGTCGACCCATCGCACACACGGCGTCATCACGACGAGCTCACGCCTCCGTCGCTCCACGACGCCTTCGAAGGCCTCCGCTTCATCCGCCAGCGTCCGGTCCTGCTCGGAGCAATCTCGCTGGACTTGTTCGCGGTCCTGTTCGGCGGTGCGGTCGCGCTGCTCCCTGCCATTGCCGACGAGCGACTCGGAGTCGGTGCGGTTGGGCTCGGCTGGCTTCGGGCGGCCGTTGGCATCGGCGCGGGCGTCGCAACGGCGGTCCTGTCGATGCGCCCGTTGCAACGCGCGATCGGGCGCACCCTCCTCCGCACCGTGGCCGTCTTCGGCTTCTTCACGATCGTGCTCGGGTTGACGACCAACTACGTCGTCGCGTTCATCGCACTCGCGTTGCTGTCGGGAGCCGACGCCGTCAGCGTGTACATCCGAGCGACGCTCGTCCCACTCGCAACACCACCCGACCGTCGCGGTCGCGTCTTGGCGGTCGAGAACGTGTTCATCGGGGCGAGCAACGAGTTGGGTGCGTTCGAGTCCGGAGTCGCGGCGAAGCTGGTCGGAACGACCGGCGCGGTCGTGAGCGGTGGAGTCGCGACCCTTGCCATCGCGATCGTGTGGTGGTTCGCCTTCCCAGCGCTGCGGAATCTCGACGGATTCCCCGATCCCGTCGCGGAAACGGTCGGCGGCACCGGCTGACCCCGCAAGGTCATGCGACCGGCGCCCACTACATTGCCGCAATGGATCGACGCCGATTCCTCAGGAGGTTCGCGGGAGCGGGCGCGACAACCGCCGCAGGAGTCGTTCTCGGTTCGGCGGTCACGCAGGCAGTCGCCAACCCCTACCCGCCGCATCTGCTCGACTCCGTCGCCCCTCGATCACAACGCGGCAAGACATCGGTCTACTGGTCGGTCGACACGACGGATCGCGCCATCGCATTGACGTTCGACGATGGGCCGACGACCCGCTACACCCCCGCGGTCCTCGACATCTTGGTCGAGTTCGAGGCGCGGGCCACCTTCTTCATGATCGGGGTACTTGCGCAACGCCACCCGGACCTGCTCGCGCGGGTCGTGGCCGCCGGTCATGAGATCGGGAACCACAGCCACGAACACATCAGCGCCTTGCGACTCGACCGAGCAGCCGTCGTCGACAACATCGCGAGGGCGCAGTCGGTCTTGGAGCAGCCGGCCGGTACGACCGTGCGCTGGTATCGACCACCTCGCGGCGAGATCACGACCGCCACGTTGATCGCGTGCGGCGATCTCGGACTCGACATTGCGTTTTGGACTGCGCAGCGCGGTCCACGCGCCCTGGCCGACGACGATGTCGCGGGGGTCGAACAGCATCTGCTCTCGGCGGCCGAGCCTGGCGCGATCGTCGATCTGCACGACGGCATCGGGACCGGAAGTTACGACGGCAAGCCCAACGAAAGTCTCACCTTGCGACGGGACACCGAACTGGCTGCGCTGCCACGCATTCTCGCGGGCTGGCGGGACGCCGGCTTCGAGATCGTGACCCTCAGCGAGCTCGTCGCACGTCAGCGCAGCGAGTAACGCACGTGGCACGGGGCTGCACTCCGTGCCACGCCGCCGATCTGGCCGCGTACCGCGTCCACTCGTTCGTACCGCGGGTCCAAGGCGTAGCGATCGAACAGTCGCGTGACCGTTGCAGTCATCGCCGCGAGCGAAAACGGTTGCGCCGGGCAGGTATGGCGCCCGTGGCCGAACGTGGCGACAAGTTCACGTGCCGCCAGGCCAGGAGTCGCCCGTAAGCGGCGGCGATCCCATCGATCGGGGTCGTAGATGTCGAGACCCGGGGCCGCCGAAGTGTTCGTCAGCGGAAGCAGCGTGGCAATGGAGTCGCCGGGTTCGACGGTGAACTCCCCGAGTTCGGTGGTCAGCCGGACGGGGCGCAGAACAGCTCGCGACATCAACGACCGCTGGGCGAGCCGTGTCGACTCGAGCGCACACCGTTCCGCGAGACCGACCTCACCCCCCAGGACCCGGTGTTGGACCGCCGGATGCGCGAGCAAATCGGCGACGGTCCACGCAAGTGCCGCGAACAGATTGGACATCGAACCCAGGTGGATGAGCACGACGTCACGCGTCACGCCGATGCGGCGTTCGACGGGATCGTCCCCGCGCCAGCGATCGACCACTGCATCGAAGAGATCATCCGCAGCGACGCCGGCGGCGAGGCGTTCCTCGACACGGTCGCCAAAACACGCTTCGAGCGACGAGAGCGCGGCGCGTTCGGCGACGTAGCCACCCGCCGCGACGGCGCGAGTCGCGGCCGGGTCGACGAACGCGGCCGCGCCATCGAGGACGTCGAACCAACCCAGGAGTTGATCGAACATGGGGTCGATGCTGGGCGTGACGCCGCCCCAGCTGGCGAGGCCCATCCGATGGCCAAGCCGGCGGGTCCAGTCGAAGAGTTCGAACTCCCCGGCGTCGCCCATTTCGACGAACACAACGTCGATCGATCGCTCGAGCGCGCCGAGGTACGACTCGGTCGCGTGGCGGCTCCAGAGCTCGTGCGGCAACATCCGTCGGCCCGTAAAGAGTTCCGGCGGCAGCTTGCGTCGCAGCATCTGCCAATCGGCGACGCCTTTGCTTGCGTCGTCTTCGGCGAGCTCGTAGAAGGAGCGAACCCCGATCGGGCCGAACACGAACCACCATCTGCTCTGCGCTGCCTCGACGACGAAGGTGTCACCATGTTCGGATCGCGCCTCGGCCAATGCAGCCACCGGATCTTCGACGGCATCGTCCCACGGCAAGGTGACAACGGCCCGCGGCGGAATCGACACGACCCCATCATGGTCGACACCGACCGCAATCTGCGAGACTTCCCCGCCATGACGACGGCCACTGCGCAACTCCGACGCTGCGATGTCGCGACACCTGTCGCCGACATCGTCACCATCCTGCTCGACGACGGCGGCGTCATCGTCGAAGGATTGCTCGACGCCCGCCAACTCGACCAGATCAATGCCGAGGTCGACCCGTTCGTCGAGTCCGCCGAGATCGGCGCGAAGCAGATCAACGCCGCGCTCGACGAGTTCTTCGGCCCGCGGACCCGCCACGTCGACTCGCTCACCGGCCGCTCGCCCGCCTTCGTCGACCACGTGCTGTTGCACCCGGCCTTCGCAGCCGTGTGCAATGCGGTGTTGCTCCCGAACTGTGCGCGTTATCAGCTCAACATCGCGTCGATCCTCGATCGCGGGCCGGGAGCGACCGCGCAGATGCTGCATCGCGACGAGGATGTGTGGATTCACTTTCCACAACCTCGTCCGCATCTTCAGGTTGCGTCGGTGTGGGCGCTGGTCGACCTGACCGAAGCGAACGGCGCAACCCGCGTGGTTCCGGGGAGCCACCGCGACACCGATCGCTGGCGCGCCGTCGGCGACGCCGAGGTCGCCGTCGCTCACATGCCGGCCGGCAGCGCGGTGTTCTACCTCGGGTCGACCTTGCACGGCGGCGGTGCCAATACGACAACCGACGAATGGCGGCGCGCGTTTCACCTCTCGTTCTGTCTCGGATGGCTGCGCACTGAGGAGAACAACTACCTCGGCACGCCACCCGAGGTCGCGCGCACGTTGCCGCGGGCAGCGCAAGAACTCATCGGCTACGCCGTCCACGACGCCATCGCCGACTTCGGCGGCTACCTCGGGATCCTCCACGGCAGCGATCCCGTCGAGATGCTCGCTGACGGCACGCTGTGACGCGTGTGCCGCGGTCGCGTCACTCGCCGACGAAGGGCCCCTTGCCCATCTGATCCCGAACCGTCACGACGGTCGGATTAGTCAGTGATCGTCGTTGCCAGTTGGCTCCGTCGACAACCAGTGTGTGTCCTGCGATGAATGCGGCGAACGGTGAAGCCAGGTAGGTCGCAGCCCAGCCCAACTCCCGCAGGCGACCGACCCGCAACGCCGGCTGACACTCGTCTTTGTCGCTCGTGCGCGCCAGATTCCCCTGGATGTCGGCGGTCATGTCCTCGTGGGGAAACAGCCCGGGCACCAGACCGTTGACGCGAATCCCGTACGGCGCCCATTCCACGGCCAAGGTCTCGGTGAGGTTCTTCACGCCGGCCTTGGCTGCCGCACTGTGGGCAAATCCTGGTCCGCCGGTCCATGCGTAACTCGCGCCGACGTTGATGATCGAGGCGGACGTGCCCGCGAGGAGGTGGCGCCGAGCGAACTCCCGGGCCATGAAGAAGGTCCCGTTCAGTGTGATGTCGACGACGGTCCGCCATGCGTTCGGGGACATATCTTCCGCGGGCACCGGGAAGTTCGCCGCGGCGTTGTTGACGAGGGTGGCGGGAAGTCCGAACCGCTCCTCGGCTGCGGCGAAGGCGGCCGCGATCTGTTCGGGCTCACGGATGTCGCAGCCGACGGCCATCACCTGTCCGCCGATCTCCTCGATCGCTCGGACGCCTTGTTCGAGGTGTTCGGGCTTGCGACTCGCGATCACGATGGCGGCACCGAGGCGGGCGAACTCCGAGGCGATTGCGCGACCGAGCCCGGTTCCGCCGCCCGTCACCACGACCGCATGGCCCGCGAAGGTGTCGGGCGGCAGCGCTGAGGTTCCGATCGGGGGCGGTTCCGGGAGTCCTTGCGGCGACTGCGTGTCCGTCATGTGGTCTCAGCTCCCTGTGTACTGCGCGGTGCGATCTTGGGCGCGCGCCGCCCGGAACTCGGCGTAATCGTCCGACTTGTTGATGAACGTCTGGGCGATCAACTCCTCGGCCATCGCGGCGCGCACGACCGGCTCACCGAGATGGTTGACCACCCGTCGCGCCATCTTCACGGTCACCGCGGGCGCAGCGACGATCTTGTCGGCCATCTCGCGCACCGTGTCGTCGAGGGTTTCGGGAGGAACGACTCGAGACACGACGCCGTGGTGGAGTGCTTCATCCGCGTTCAGGGCGCGACCGGTCAGGACGAGATCGAGGGTGAGTCCGTGTCCGACCATCTCGTACAACCGTGCCACGCCGCCCGTGTCGGGGATCACCCCGTGGGTCACCTCGGGCAACATGAACCGTGCGCCTTGCGCGGCGACTCGGAGATCGCAGAGGAGAGCACGCTGAAACGACGCGCCGATGGCCCAGCCTTGCACCGCCACGATGATCGGGGCGTCAATGTCGAAGATCTGGAGGATTCCACGGTGACCGCGCGTCATCAGTTCGTGGTGCGAGAGCGGAACCTGGTGCGCTCCGATCACACCGACGTCACGCCCCGACGAGAACGACTTGCCTTCGCCTCGCCAGATCACACAACGCACGTCACGACGCGACTTGATCTCGGCGAAGGCCTCGAACAACGCCAAGTCCATGTCGTCGTCGAACGCATTGTGCTTCGCCGGATGGTTGTTGGTGACGATCGCGATCGGACCGTCGAAGTCGAGTCGGATGCGGGGATCGCTCATCGGAGCATGCTTCATCTCGTGGGTCCGTCGGCGCCAGTCGGGACACGATCCGACTGGGCCCCGGCGGTCGGCGTACCTCGGGGCCGACCCGGCGCTGTGGGGTCATCGGGCACCGCGGGATCACGGGCGTCGCACGGTACGTTGCAGCCATGGTCGGCACAGCGCCACATTGGGAACTCGAATCGATCTTCGCTTCGCTCACCGATCGCACGTTCGGCGATCAGCTCGAGTTGGCGTTTGCTGACGTCGACCGGCTCGTCGCCCGCTACGACGAACTCGGGATTCGCGACCGCCATGGCGCCAATCCGACCGAGGCGGACCACGCGGCCCTGCGCGAGATCCTCGACGTCACGAACGACCTCCAGGAACGACTACGTCGGCTCAACACGTACCTCTATGCCCTGGTCACGACCGATAGCCGCAACGACCGCGCGGCGGCGCTGACGGTCGAACTCCAGAGCCGCACCTCGATGCTGGGTCCGCTCACCAAACGGCTCGGCAAGTGGATCGCAGCACTTGGTGCCGATCCGCTCACCCGAGGATCCGAGACCGCCGGCGCGCATGCGCACTTCCTCCACACGTTGCACGAGACTGCCGATCTGCAGATGTCGGAGTCGGAGGAGTCGCTGGCGGCGGCACTCGGGCCGAGTGGTGGGTTGGCGTGGGCCCGTCTCCACGGCGACATCTCCTCCCAGCTGCTCGTCACGTTCGAGATCGACGGGACCACCGAAACCGTTCCGATGGCGCTGGCGCGCGGCCTCGCGACCCACCCGGACGCGGCGCGCCGGCACGAGGCATACCTCGGCGAGTTGCGGGCCTGGGCGACGGTCGAGGTCCCACTCGCAGCGGCGTTGAACGGTGCCAAGGGCGAACTCGCCGTGCTGAATCGACGTCGCCGATGGGACGACGACCTCGCTCCGGCGCTCCAGGTGAACGCAGTCGACCGGGCCACGCTCGACGCGATGACCGCAGCCGTGGTCGCATCGTTGCCCGACTTCCGCCGCTATTTCCGAGCCAAGGCTCGACTCCTCGGCCACACCGAGGGACTTCCGTGGTGGGATCTCTTCGCGCCCGTTGGCGCGGCGCCCGAAGTCGATTGGTCGTCGGCGAGCGCTTTGGTGCGCGACGCGTTCGGCACGTTCTCCCCCGAACTCTTGGCCTTGGCCGACCGGGCCTTCGACGAGCGGTGGATCGACGGCGAGATCCGCGACGGGAAACGTGGCGGCGCCTATTGCGCGTCGCTCGGTCACGGAGCGAGCCGCATCATGATGAACTTCGACGGCAGCATCGACGCTGTGTCGACGTTGGCCCACGAGCTCGGCCACGCCTTTCACAATGTTGCCCTCGCGGAGCGCACGCCGATCCAGCAACGCACGCCGATGGCGCTCGCCGAGACCGCGTCAATTTTCTGTGAGACATTGCTGTTCGATCACGCGCTCGCAAGTGCGACCGACGCGTGGAGTCGGCTCGCGCTGCTCGACACGAACTTGGTTGGCTCTTCCCAGGTGGTGGTCGATATTCACAGCCGATTCCGGTTCGAGTCGGAACTGTGCCGACGTCGACAGCGCACCGCGTTGTCGCCGACCGAACTCAATGAACTCATGCTCGAAGCACAAGAGCAGGCCTACGGCGACGGTTTGCATCGCGACCATCGCCATCGGTACATGTGGGCGGTCAAGGCGCACTACTTCACGCCGTTCTACAACTGGCCCTACACCTACGGACTGCTGTTCGGACTCGGGCTGTACGAACGGTACCGACGCGACGCCGAGCAGTTTCGGGCCGGCTATACCGACTTGCTGTCGAGCACGGGGATGGCCGACGCGGCGACGCTCGCCGGCCGGTTCGACATCGACATCCGTGACGGGGAGTTCTGGACCGCCAGCCTGGCGGTCGTCCGCACACAGATCGATGAGTACGAGCGCCTCGTGGCCGAGGTCGCCTGAGCTCGACCGGTACGCTGCCCCGATCCCTTTCGGGATACCTCGCCCTTCGAGCGGAAACTGCGTGACCTCGACGTGACCTCGACGCCGACCGACAAATCCGAGCGCCTCCGCAACACCGTTGCCATCGCGGTCGTGAGCCTCGCGGGCATCTTGCTCGAGGTCGCCTACACGCGGATCATCTCCTACAAGCTGTTCTATTACTACAGCTATCTGGTCATCGGGCTCGCCCTGCTCGGGATCGGTTCGGGCGGCATCGCGGTGAGTATGTTTCCCGCGCTCAAGCGTGCGTCGACGCGTTGGATCGTGGCCACCTGTTCGATCTGGGGCGCCATCGCAACGGTCGCGGGCTATGCGCTCGTGGCCCGTCGCACGATCCAGAGCAAAGCGATCTGGGCGCACGACGGACTGAACATCTTCGACCGCGAGGGCGGCGCGATCACTCGCACGGCGCTCAAGAACCTGGCGGAGCTCGGGCTCATCTGTTTCGCGATCTATGCGACGTTCGTGGCCACCGGCGTGATGCTGGCGACCTTGCTCGGGCGGGCGCGCGACGACATCGGACGCCTCTACTTCGCCGACCTCGCCGCCGCGGGCTTGGCCTGCGTCGGTGCGATCCCGTTGATCTCGGAGTTCGGCCCGCCTGCGGTCATCGTCTTCGCCGCTGCGCTCTTCCTCGCCGTGGGCCTCTGGATGCTGCCGCGTTCGGACCGAGGGCGTGGCGACGCCGCCGTGCTGCACGACTGCGTTGGGTGGCTGGCCGCCATCGTGATGATCATCATGCTCGTCCACCAAGCGTGGATCCCCGAGGTCATCCCCGACGCCGACAAGACCCGCTACGTGGCGAGCACCAAGGCCGACGAACCGTCGGCGAGCGACTGGGGCCCAGTGTTCCGGGTGGACGCGCAGGTTGTCCCGCAAACCCGAACGAACTGGCCCGCCGAGGGCAACGCCTGGCTCTTGGTGCACGACGGCGCCTATGGCGCAGGCATGCATCGATGGAACGGCGACGTCGAAGGGCTCACGTGGTTCGATACCGACCCGCGGCGCATTCCGTTCGAAGTCCTCGGCGACCCGCCCGAGCGCACCCTCATCATCGGTTCCGCCGGAGGGAACGAAATTCTGGGTTCGCTGCACTTCGGGGCCAAGAACATCGAAGCCGTCGAGCTCAACCCCGTGACGGTCCGCTTCCTCCGCGAGGACTTCCGCGACGCAACCGGCAACCTCCCGGGCCGACCCGAGGTGGAGCTGCACCAGGGCGACGGACGTACCTATCTGGCTCGCTCTGATCGCGAGTACGACCTCATCTGGTTCGTTGCACCCGACAGCTACGCCGCGAACAACGCGGCCAGCTCTGGCGCGTTCGTGCTCTCCGAGAGCTACCTCTACACATCGGAGATGATCCAAGAGAGCCTGCAACACCTCTCCGACGACGGCGTCATCGTCGTGCAGTTCGGCGAGCTTTTGTTCGCGAACCCCGATCATCCCGAGGACGCGCGCCCGAACCGCACGTCGCGCTACATCGTGACCGCACGGCACGCGCTCGAAGCGCTCGGCGTCGACACACCGGAGCAACACATCCTGCTGGCCGTCGAGGAGAGCCAAGGCGCCCAACCGGCAATCGTGGTGAAGCGCACGCCGTTCACCGCGGACGAGATCGAGAACTTCACGGCCACGGTTCCGGAACTGAAGGACACTCGCCTGGTGTACGCACCGGGCGCATTCAGTGACGAGAGCATCCCGGCTCGACTCGCAGGCGCGGCCGACCAGTCGACCGTCGACGCGATCGTCGGCGACTATCCGGGCGAGATCGGCGTGATCACCGACGATGCACCGTTCTTCTGGCACTTCGAAGATTTCCTCGATGTCGTGCCGCAGATCGACGACCCGTGGAACGGACTCGACCCCGAAGACACGATTGGTGAACGGGTGATGCTCGTCCTGCTCGGCTTTGCCGTGCTGTACGCGGGCATCTTCTTGTTGCTGCCGTTCGTCTTCGTCCGCAAGCAATGGAGTCGCCTACCTGCGAAAGCGAACTCGGCGGTGTTCTTCGCATGCCTCGGCCTCGGCTTCATGTTCTACGAGATCACCATGATCCAGCGCCTCGTGCAGTTCCTCGGCTATCCGACGCGTTCGCTCACCGTCACGCTCGCGGCGATTCTGATCTCGACCGGGGTCGGCGCGCTCGTGTCGAACCGTTTTCGTGCGAACCCGACTCGGGCCCTCGCGGTGCTGCTCGGCGTGCTGGCTGCGCTCACGGTGTTCTACCGGTTCGCGCTCGCCGATCTGACCGAGTCGTTGCTCGACCAGCCCACCGCCGTGCGAATCGCCATCTCAGTGTTGTTGCTCTTACCCCTTGGGTTCTGCCTCGGCATGTTCATGCCGCTCGGTCTCGGAACAATCGCCGGAATGGGCGACGATGGTGAGGGCTACACCGCATGGGGCTGGGCGGTGAACGGGTTCTTCTCGGTCATCGGATCAGTTCTCACCACCATTCTCGCAATGGAGTTCGGATTCCGGTTCGTGCAAACCCTCGCGTGGTTCGTGTACGCGGCCGCCGTGGTCGCGTTCTGGCGGCTGCACCGACGGGCCCGGACGCTTGCCACCGAGGCAGCATGAACCCCGACCGATTGCGGGATCGAGTCGCGCTCGTCACCGGCGGCGCGTCGGGAATCGGCGCGGCGTGTGCGCGACGCTTCGTCGCCGAGGGCGCTTCGGTGATGCTCGCTGATCAGAATCCGGATTCGGCCGCCGAGGTCGCCGCGACGCTCGGATCCAACGCCGCGAGTTGCGCGGTCGACGTTCGCGACGAGGCGCAGGTCGCGGCAATGGTTGCGGCCACGACCGAGCGGTTCGGACGGCTCGACATCGCCGTGAACGCGGCTGGGCTGGGAACGCACGGGCTGGTCACCGACCTCGAGCTCGAACAATGGAACGTCGTGATCGACGTGTGCCTGACCGGCGTGTTCTTGTCGACCAAGCACCAAGCGCGGGTGATGCGCGAGCAGGGTGCAGGTGTGATCTTGAATCTCGCGTCGATCAACGCGACGGTGCCCGGCGACGGGATGTCGGCCTACTGCGCCGCCAAAGCCGGCGTATCGATGTTCACGCAGACCGCCGGCATGGAGCTCGCCGAGCACGGCGTTCGGGTGGTGGCTTTGGCGCCCGGCTACGTCGAAACACCGCTGACCGGATTTGCGCGGGTGCTCCCTCAGATCCACGACGCGTACGTCGAATCGATTCCCCTCGGTCGGGCGGGCCAGCCGGAGGACATCGCCGCGTTGGCCGCGTTCTTGGCCAGTGACGACGCAAGCTGGATCACCGGCACGACCATCGTGGTCGACGGCGCCGAGAGCACGAAGAGCTACCCGGTCTTTCGCCACCTCATCTGACTCATCCGACTCGCGCGTGATCCAGCGGCCACCGCAGCCACCGCGGGCACCGCGACGGGTCCGGCCTCGGGCGACAGGTCCGGCCTAGAAGGCCTAGGGCAACAAGTCGGCGAGGCGACGGAACTCGCCATCGCTGACCGGCGTCCCGTCGGTGAGGATCTGCACGCAGACGTGGTCGGCGCCGGCGTCGCGATGGTCGCGGATCCGCGACGAGATCGCATCGTCACTCCCCCAGGCCACGATCGCGTCGACGAGTCGATCCGATCCCCCATCGACCCAATCCGATTCGTCGAAGCCCAACCGCGCCAGGTTGTTGTAGTAGTTCGGAAGGCCGAGATAGATCTTCATCCCCGCACGAGCAATACGCCGCGCGGTGTCGCGATCGTCGCTGAAGACGATCATTTGCTCCGGCGCGAGCAGCGCGTCGGGCCCCATGACCTCGCGGGCCACCTTCGTGTGTTCCGACGTCTGGAAGTACGGATGCGCGCCGTTGGCCTTGTCGGCCGAGAGCCGCAGCATTTTCGGTCCGAGTGCCGCCAACACGCGTCCGGGCGCCGCGGCGGGTTTGGGCGCGAAGTAGAGCGCGTTGTCCATACGGTCGAGGTACTCCGACATGTACGAGTACGGCCGCGACCAGTCGTGTTTGCGGATGCCGGCCACGAGGTGACCGTGGCTCACGCCGAGTCCGAGCAGAAATCGACCTGGGTACGCCTCGGCGAGTGCTTGCTGACACGAGTTCATCGTCATCGCGTCGCGTGCATAGATGTTCGCGATTCCCGTCGCCAGCGCCAGCTTCGACGTGGCGCTGAGCAACACCGACGACATCACGAATGGGTCGCGGCCGACCGCTTCGGCGAGCCAGAGTGCACCGAAACCGAGCTCTTCGATCAGTTGGGCAGTGGCTTGCGCCTCGGGGGTCGCAAGCGTGTCGATCATGCCGTACCAAACGCCGTACGTGCCGATATCCACCGCGGGTTTGCTCATGATTCCTCCTGGTCGGGGTCGGCGCACCGTATCCCTGTCACACTTTCCGTGCCCGACTCGTCTCTCTGACAACAACCGAACGAGAGGATGCACTGATGACCGGCCACCCCATTGTCGTCGTCGGAGGCGGTCTTGCGGGCCTGACCGCAGCTGCAACGGCCGCACGTGCCGGAGCCACGGTGACGATGCTCGAGGCCCGCGGCCGACCCGGCGGTCGAGCGCGCAGTGAGCGACGGGCCAGCGGCGGAGTGTTCAACGAGGGACCCCATGCGCTCTACGCGGGCCTCGCCGGTTGGCGCGAGCTGTCGGCGCTCGGGATCGGGCCGCGCGGGCAGCGTCCGTCGCCACACGCATGGGGACGCTGGCAGGGGCGCATCGACCGTTTACCGGGGACGAACCTCGACGCGATCCGCACTCGGCTCATCGGGCTGCGCGCCAAGGCCGAGCTCGGGCGCTTGTTGGCGAGTCCTCGCCGAGCGCTCCGCGGAGACCTCTCGGGTTCGTTGGCCGATTGGATCGATCGGGTGGCTCGTGACCCTGGTGCGCGTGCCCTGCTGAGCATGGTCGGTCGCACCGGTACGTACTC
The DNA here is from genome assembly GCA_005772765.1 of Actinomycetota bacterium. Taxonomy (GTDB): domain Bacteria; phylum Actinomycetota; class Acidimicrobiia; order IMCC26256; family PALSA-610; genus SXJQ01. The sequence goes on along the minus strand of SXIR01000168.1, from coordinate 17,875 downwards.
GCCCGATCCCGCCACGATCGCCGCGTCGGCAGCGGTTCCCCAGATCATCGGCGCGATCACCGATGGCGTGCGGTACCTCGATGGCGGTTGGCAACAACTCATCGACTCGCTGCGAAGCGTTGCCGTCGCCGCCGGCACCGTCGTCGAGACCGATGCCAAAGCCGAAGCGATCACCCGCTCCGGCACCCGTTGGATCGTCCACACAACCGACCGCGAGGTTGTGGGCGACGCTGTGATCATTGCTGCCGGAGGTCCAGCCCACGCCGCTCGCCTGCTGGCCGATCACAGCGCGTCCCTCGCCACGCACGCCGATTCCGCCGAACCGGCACTGATGGCATCGCTCGATCTCCACCTCGCGCAGCTACCGATCAGCCAACGCCGAGCGTGTTTCGCGCTCGACGCCCCGTTGTATTTCTCTGCCCACACTCCGACCGCCAACCTCGCGACGCACGGTGAGGTCGTCCACGTGTCGTGGTACGGAACGGCCGATGACACGACGGAATCGACCTTGGAGGATTACTGCGACGAGGTCCAACCGGGTTGGCGTGAGCAGGTGATCGATCGCCGTTTCGGCCGTCACCTCGTCGTGGCCTACGACGTTCCGCGCGCTCCCGACGGATTGCGCGGCCGCTTCGGCCCTCGGGTCGACGACTGTCCCGGGGTGTTCGTCGCCGGCGACTGGGTCGGCGCGAACGGATTGCTGGGCGACGCGGCCATCGCAAGTGGAGCCGAGGCTGCGAGGCTCGCCTGCCGATGAACGAGACCGACGAGTTCGGCGCCGTCCGCGAGCGCCTCCATGGCATTGCGTACCGAATGACTGGCAGCGTGAGCGACGCCGACGACATCGTGCAGGAAGCGTGGCTGCGGTGGAGTCGGGCCGATCGCCGCGCGATCGAATCGGTCGATGCGTGGCTCGTGCGCGTCACGACCAACCTCGCGATCGACCGTTCCCGCTCGATCGCGACGCGTCGGGAGACCTACGTCGGTCCCTACCTGCCGGAGCCGCTGATCGAGTCCCCGGGGCGATCGGCCGAGGACCCAGCAGCCCAGGCCGATCTCTCGGACTCCTTGACGTTCGCGTTCTTGGTGATGCTGGACACGCTCGACCCGACTGCACGCGCGGTGTTGTTGCTCCACGATGTGTTCGGATATCGGTTCGACGAGATCGCACCAATGGTCGATCGTTCACCCACAGCCTGTCGCCAGATCGCCAGCCGAACCCGACGCCACCTCGCGGCCAACCGCGAGGCGGCCCATCGACCTGACGGCCCCCACCAAGCCCGCGCGCTCAGCGAACTCGTCACCGCACTCGCCGAAGGCGACATCGAACGCGTCGTGACCATGCTCAGCCCCGACGTCATCGTGCAATCCGACGCGGGACCGAATCGCTACGCGGCCCGGCGCTCAGTGGTTGGGCCGCATCGCGCCTCACGTTTGCTGGTGAACCTGGCGTCGCGATCGACCCCCACGATGACGTTCGAGCTCGTTCCGTCGAACGGTCTGACGGCGCTCCTCGTCCGTGAAGCGGACGAGCCGTTCCTCTGGCTGACGATCAGCTGCGACGGCAACAGTCGCATTGCGCGTGTCTGGTCGCAGCTCAATCCCGAGAAGCTCCGGCACGTGCGCTGACGCCGCAGTGGCTCGAGACGGGTTGGCGCTTCACTACTGACCAATGAGTCAGTAGTGTGCCCGAGCGTGAAGAACGAACGCGATGTGATCGTCATCGGAGGCGGGCACAACGGGCTCGCATGTGCGACCTACCTCGCCCGCACGGGACTCGACGTGCTCGTCCTCGAGCGGCGGGCAAAGCTCGGCGGCGCCGCGGTCACCGACGAACCTTGGCCGGGGTTCCAGGTCAGCACCGCGAGCTACGTCATGAGCCTCATGCCACCCCAGGTCGTCGACGAACTCGAGCTGAAACGCCACGGCTACGAGACCAGCATCCTGGCACCCGACTACTTCGTACCGTACGAGGACGGTTCGTACCTCTCACTGTGGGGCGACGCAGTGCGCTGCGCCGACGAGATCGCGAAGTTCAACAAACGCGACGCGCAGGCCTATCTCGAGTTCGACGAGTCACTCGGGCGTTTCGGTGAAATGCTGCACGAGTTGATGTTCGTCGTGCCTCCGAACCTGACGATTGCTGAACTGCCGAGTTGGGTGAAGGTGGCCACGAAACTCCGCAAGTGGTCGGGACGCGACATCGCCGACATCGTCCGACTGTTCACGATGAGCGGAGCCGACTTCCTCGACGAGTGGTTCGACGACGAACGCGTCAAGGGTGCACTCGGGACCCAGGCGGTGCTCGGTGCCTGGACTGGCCCGATGAGCCCAGGGTCGGCGTATGTCCTCGTGCACCACTGGTTCGGCGAGATCGACGGCCACAAGGGAGCCTGGGCCGCGGTCAAGGGCGGCATGAGCGGCATCAGCAATGCGATGGCAAGCTCGGCGCGCGCGGCTGGAGCCGAGCTTCGCACCGACGTCGACGTTCGCCGTGTCGTGATCACGGGCGACCGAGCCAGCGGCGTCGAACTCGCCGACGGCACGGTCGTGCGGGCCAAACAGATCGTGTCGAACGCTCATCCCAAGACCACCTACCTCGACCTCGTCGGCGAAGCGCATCTGCCCGACGACGCCGTGCGCGACATCCGTCGCTACCGGTCGCGCTCGGGTTCGGTCAAGGTCAACCTCGCCCTCAACGAGTTGCCGAGGCCAGGCGGTTGGGACGGTCCGATTCCCGGCGATCCGCACACCGGCATCTTCGCGATCTCGCCCTCGATCGAGTACCTGGAACGAGCTTGGGACGACGCCAAGTACGGCCGGTGCTCCGAAGCCCCCTACATCGAAGGGGTCTTTCCGACGGTCCAGTACCCCGGTCTCGCACCCGACGGCAAGCACCTCATGCTCTGCTTCACGCAGTTCGCCCCGATCCAAACGAATGCCGAGTGGGAACAGACCCGCGACTGGTACGGCCGCAACGTCATTGCCACGATCGACAAGTTCTGCCCCGGCTTCGCCGCCTCTGTCGAGCATGTCCAGGTCGTCGGCCCCCAAGACATGGAGCACGAATACGGTTTGTTGGGAGGCAGCATCAGCCATGGCGACATGAGCCCCGACCAGATGTTCTGCTTCCGGCCGGTCCCGGGATACGGCGACTACCGAGCGCCGGTCAAGGGCTTGTATCTGTGTGGCGCGGGGACACATCCCGGCGGTGGTGTGATGGGTGTCAGCGGCCGCAACTGCGCAACCGTCGTCGCAAGGGATGCCAAGACGACGCGCCAGCGCGTCGTCGAGCGGGCCCGGAAGCTCGCGCGGAACTAGTCGCACCGAGAACGTCGTCATCCGGAGGAGGATTCGCAAGTCATGGCAACCGACCTCCCGTCCCGTGCGCAGGTCGTCATCATCGGTGGCGGCGTCATCGGCTGTTCGATCGCCTACCACCTCGTCCATGCCGGTTGTCGTGACGTCGTCGTCGTCGAGCGGCACCAGCTGACCGCGGGAACGACCTGGCACGCCGCCGGCCTCATCGTTGCTGGTGGATTCCACTCCGAGACCTACCTCGACATGTTCAAACGCAGCCGGTCGCTGTATCGAGATCTCCTCGAGTCGGAGACCGAACAGGCAACCGGTTACGCCGAGGTGGGATACATCCAGCTCGCGACCTCGCCCGAACGCGCCGAGGCACTGCGCCGCGACGCGGAGTTCCAGCGTCGCCACGGGCTCGACAACGTCGAGCTCTCACCCGCTGAAGTCGCGCGCTCCTGGCCGCTCGCCAAGACCGACGACGCCGTCTGCGGGATCTACTGGTCCGACCAAGGCCGCGCGAATCCCGCGGACTGCACCATGGCGCTGGCGAAGGGTGCCCGGCTCGGCGGCGCGCGGTTCGTGGAGGGTTGCGCAGTCCAACGCATCCGGATCACCGACGGCGTCACCAACGGTGTCGAGACCGACCAGGGTTTCATCGAAGCCGAACACGTCGTCATCGCTGCAGGATTGTGGTCACGAGAACTCGGGCAGCGCGCCGGCATCGACCTGCCCCTCCAGGCCGCCGAGCACTACTACGTCATCACCGAACCGATCGACGGCGTCGACCGATCGCTTCCCGTCCTCGAGATCCCCGATTACCACGGTTACTTCCGCGAGGAGACCGGCGGGATCATGTGCGGCCTGTTCGAGCCCGAGGCCAAACCGTGGGGTGATGGCCCACGCGGTCCGCGCACGGACCTGCCGTTCGCGGTGCTCGAACCCGATTGGGACCGCATCGTGCCCTTCGCACAACGCGCGATGGAGCGTCTGCCTGCGCTCGGCGACGTCGGTGTACGCACGTTCTTCTGCGGACCGGAGAGCTTCGTGCCCGACCTGAATCCGTTGTTGGGACCGATTCCCGGGCGGCGCGGACTGTGGGCGGCGTGTGGTCTGAACTCGCTCGGAATCCTCCTCGGCGGCGGCGTCGGCGAGATCATGGCCGCGTGGATCCTCGATGGAAGTCCGCCGACCGACGTCGTCGACGTCGACGTCGCCCGTGTCGCACCCCATCACAACTCGAGCGCGTTCTTGCGCGATCGCACTCGCGAGTCGTTGGGCATCTTGTTCGGTGACGCCGCCATCCCGAGTTTCTCGTATCGCTACGCCCGGGGCGCGCGACGATCGCCGTTTCACGAACAGATGCTGCGCCTCGGTGCCGAGATGACAGATTTCGTCGGCTGGGAATACCCCGAATGGTTCGGCCCCACCGACGACCGACGTCCCACGAACAACCGCACGTTCGGCCGCCCCGAATGGTGGGCGTTGCACACCGACGAGCACGTCGCTGTGCGCGAACGCGTCGGTGTGATCGATCTGACCTTCATGGGGAAGTTCTGGGTCGAGGGCCCCGATGCGGAAGGGTTCTTGCAGTGGGTCGCCGCGGGCGACGTCGCGCTCGACATCGGTGGCTGCCTCTACACCACTGCCCTCGACGATCAGGGCCGGATCCGTGCCGACATCACGGTCACCCGGCACGAGCGAGACCGTTACATGGTGGTGTGCGGGCCCGAAACCATCAGCCGCACCGAGGCCTGGTTGCGTTCGTGTCTCGCCGACCGTCCCGACGACCACGTCGTGATCACCGACGTGACATCCGCGTACTCGATCATCAACTTGCAAGGGCCGATGTCGCGAGACCTCCTGGGGCAGCTCACCGATACCGATCTCGCGAACTCGGCATTCCCGTTCGCCACGATGCAGCACATCGATGTGCACTACGCCCGCGTCTTCGCCCAACGGATGACCTACACCGGCGAGCTCGGCTACGAGTTGTTCGTTGCGTCCGACCTCGCCGCCAGCTTGTTCGAAGCCGTCGTCGCGGCGGGCGACGCGTTCGGGCTTCGCCTCATCGGCCTCGCAACGCTCGACTCACTACGGATGGAGAAGGCGAATCGCGACTACACCCACGACGTCGACAACTGGGACACGCCGATCGACGTCGGATTGAAGTTCACCTGCGCGCTCGAGACGGCGTTCCGCGGCCGAGATGCACTCCGACCGATCTGGGAGACCATTCCCACGCGACGGCTCGTCGCCGTCTCGCTCGACGACCCGACGCCACTGCTGCGCGGTGGCGAGGTGATTCGGCGCGACGGTGTCGTCGTCGGAGACGTGCGGGTGGGCGCCTACGGGCACACGATCGGCCGGGCGTGCGGACTCGCGATGATCGAGGTCGACGTCCCCGTGTCGAAGCACTGGATCGAGTCCGGCAACTGGGACATCCTGGCGTTCGTCGATCGCCGGGCGACACCGATCGCGACCACCGTTGCGCTGCGACCGTTCTACGACCCGAGCGGTGCTCGCGCCCGAACCTGAGGTCGCGTGATCGCCGTCGCAGCGACGCGCTCGGCGGTGCCGGAATCCATGTCGTAGAGGCCGGGCGACGCACCGATGAGATCGAGCCGCAGCGTGGCGAGATCGACGCGCCGTTGGAACCATGACGATACGGTGCGTGTGCTCTGCACCCGATCCAACGGGATGGCCGTTCGAACGTGGACGACGGCGCCGGCACCGAAGGCCGCCCAACCCTGATCGAGCGCGTGTCCGGCCCGGCGATCGGCAACGACGCCCCACCACCACCCCACTGCGACCATCGGGCCCAGTGCCAGACCGCTGGGGAACCACAGCAGCGCCCCGACGACCGCCAGGAGCGCGAACGGCACGGTTCGGCGGAGGATCCCACGACGACGCGCGGCAGCAGGTCGACGGACCAGATCGTCGACGACGAGGGCGGCAGCCGGCCGAGCCACGGCTTCCAGGACCCTGCGCACGTCCGCAGCGCCAATACCCGGCACGACCATTTGCGACGATTCACCACCGCCGGGCGCTGCGGCCGAGTGGAGTCGGAGCTCGACGATGCCGAGACGGCGCCGGAGCGGGTTGTCGGTCACGGTGATTCGGTGAATGCGACTGAGCGGCATCGTCAGGTGATGGCGGGCCGTGAGGCCGTAGTCGATCCGCAGTTCTTCGGAGGTGCGCTCCAAACGCAGTCCATAGAACGCAAACGCGATCCTTGCCGTCAGCCCGAATGCGATGAGCACGAGCATGCCGATGCCGGCCGCCAGGCCGGACAACAGGCTTCGCGCCTCGGCGCGGTCGACGAGTGCCACGCCGAACGTACCGACCGCAGCGACCAGCCACAGCGTTCCGAGGCCCACCGTGAGATCGTTGGTCGCGCCCGCACGCAGCAGGTCGACGAGCGGTTGTTCGAGCAGTCGCAGCGGCGGCTCCGGTATCGGCGTCGGGGACCGGTCGGCGCTGGCACGCACCGTTGCGTCCGACCCGTCGCCGGTCTTGCTCGCAACGATCGCGGCGCGTTCGCCGGCCCAGTGCGCGCGTCGTTCGAGCAGGTGGGCTCGCAGCCGCTCGGCCGCCGCGAGATCGAGGTAGGCAAGATGGATCTTCCCCGCGGTCGAACCCGCGGTGTCGATCCGCATTTCGGTCAACCCGAAGACCTGCGCCGTGATGTTGCGATGAAAGTCGACTTGCTGCACGCGCTGATAGGGAACAACTTGGGTTCGGCGTTGCACGAGGCCCGAGCGGATGACGAGCTCATGTTCGGTGACCTCGTAGGTGAGGAAGAACCAACCGACGAGTCGGAATCCGCCTGCGATCGCAATCACCCAGCCGAGAATCGACTCGCGCGTGATCGCGAGGAACACGAAGCCGAGCCCGGCACCACCGACCCCGAGGAGCAGCGTCAGCCAACTCGTGCGCTGCGGACCGTCAGGCGGCATCGTCACGTCCGGCCCGTCGCAACAGGTTCTTGCGCAGCTCGTCGGCCGATTCGAATGGGATACCTGGAATTGCACCGTCGGACGTCGCTGCTGCGGTGCGTAACACCAACGTGGCCAATCCGAGCCACTGTTCGATCGGTCCTTGCGCGACGTCGATCTGTTGAATCCGGTGGTACGGCACGCTCGAGTGCACGCGACGGACGACGCCGTGGCGAAGCTCGAGTGCACCGTCGCCGGCGGCCCACCGCCAACGCCGGAATCGCAGTTCGATCAGCGCAGCCGACGCCCCGGCGACCACCACGCAGCCGACCAACAGGAGCAACCCGACGGGCGCAGCGTCGAGGAACGCGAGCGCCGCCGCCCCGGCGACGCCGGCCACGAACAATGATCCGACGCCGCCCACCAGCCAGACGGTGCGGACGCGCGGATCGAGCGCCTGGTAGTCGAGTTCACTCACCGGCTCAGCGTAGGAGGGTCAGCCCCCGCTCCGGTCGCGTCGCGCCACCCGAAATCCGACGTTCCCCGCTGCGCTGTCGAGCGTGTTGCTCAGGCGCGCTGCGGGACGAAACCGTCGGCAATTCGAACGGTGGCAGAGGTACGACCCGCCCTTCATCACCCTGGCGTTGGGATCGGTCACCCGGCCGGGTGCCTGGAAAACATCAGCCGTCCACTCCCAGACGTTGCCGATCGCGTTGTACACACCTGCGCCCTGCGGCGCGAACGCGTCGACCGGGCAGGTCGCTACCCAACCGTCGGAAGCGGTGTTGTCGCTCGGGAAATCGCCTTGAAAGACGTTCATGCGGTGTTCGCCGCCCGGCTCGAGTTCGTCTCCCCAAGGCCAGGTGGTGGTCGTTCCCGCACGCGCCGCGTCTTCCCACTCGCCTTCGGTCGGCAGCCGCACCGCCGCCCAGTCGCAATAGGCCATCGCATCACGCCAGCTGACGTGGACGACCGGGTGGTCCATCCGCGTCTCGATGTCGGTGTGCGGACCCTCCGGATGCGCCCAGTCGGCTCCGTGGACCTGACGCCACCACTCGCTGCCGACGACCCCGCGCGTCGCTTCGAACTCGTCGGGGAGCAGCCCGGCGAACACGAACGACCAGCCGAACTGTTCGGATTCGGTGCGGTGGTTCGTGGCGGTCGCGAACTCGGCCCACTGCCGGTTGCTGACTGCGTACGCCGAGATGGCGAACGGCACCAGGTCGACGGTTCGGGGTTCTTCGCCGTCGCCGGCGTAGCTCCACTCGGAGGCCTCACCGAGGTGCACCAGCCCACCGGGTCGCTCGATCCACGCCATCTCCCTAGCCTACGGATCATGCAGACCTTCACCGACCGAGTCGTCGTGGTCACCGGCGGCGCCAATGGGATCGGGCGCGGTCTCGTCGAGGCGTTGCTCGACGAGGGCGCCCGGGTCGTCGTCGCCGACATCGAACAAGCGGTTCTCGATTCCACGGTGCGCGAGCTTGCGTCGCGCGGCGAGATCGTTGGTATCCGCACCGACGTCGCCGATGAAGCATCGGTCCGGGCGTTAGCCGACGCGGTGTACTCCCAGTTCGGCGTGTGTCACGCCCTCTTCAACAACGCAGGCGTCACGTCGGGCGGCGGCGGGTTGCCCTGGGAGCAGGAGCCGAACGACTGGAGATGGTGCTTCTCGGTGAACGTCATCGGGCTCGCGATGTGCACGCTCGAGTTCGTTCCTCGCATGCTTGCCGGCGGCGACGAAGGCCTCATCGTCAACACCTCGAGCGCGGACGGTGGCTTCGCTCCTGTGCTCAACGCCAGCGTCTACGCCGCGAGCAAAGCCGCAGTGAGTTGCTTCACCGAGTCTTTGGCGCACAACTTCCTCAACGAAGGCACCCGACTGCGGGCCTGCGTCCTGTATCCCTCAGGTGGGCTGCTCGAGACCGGGCTCTGGACTGCACAACGCAATCGGCCCGACGAACTCGCCCGGGTACGGCCCCGCCCGCCGGCGCCGATGACGACCATTGCCGAGTTCAAAGCGGCCATGGAGGCCAAAGGCACACCCGTGAAGACCATGGACGTGGGCGAGCTCGGCCGCTACTGCATCGAACGCATCAAGGCCGGCGACTACATCATCACCCACGAGGTCGAGCGCATCGGCGAGCTCCTCGACCGCCGCACCAGCGCCGTGCGCGCCCATGCGTTGCCGCCGACCTTGCATCCGTACACCTGACCACTGACATCGCAGAACCACTGACATCGGCGACACCCGATGGGACAGCCGATCTACGCTGCGCGCCATGGTCAACGTGTGGAGTTATGAAGGTCGACGATGCGTCGTCAGCGGCGGTGGCGGCGCGGGAATGGGTGCGGCGGCAGTCCGCGAACTCGTCGACCTCGGAGCCGAGGTCCACGTGCTCGATCTGAAGGAACCGCCGGTGCCGGTGGCGTCGTACCAGTCCCCCGACCTGCGCGACCCGGACGCAACTGCGGCGGCCATGGCGAACATCGACGGTGACCTGCACGCGCTCTTCAACTGCGCCGGCCTTCCCGGTCACCCGTTCCCCGATCTCGACACCATGCTCGTGAACTTCGCAGCGGCACGGCATCTGAGCGAATTGTGCGCGCCGCGCATGCCGGCAGGCAGCGCAATCGTGAGCATCGCCTCGACCGCCGGGGCCGCGTACCTCCAGAACATCGCCAAGTGGATGCCGTTGGTCGAGACCGCGGGCTTCGATGGCGCAAAGGCGTGGTGCGAGGCCAACCCGCAGGCCATCAACAGCGGCTATGCACCGAGCAAGGAAGCGCTGATCACCTGGACATTGCACGCGGCCCACGATTTCGCGCAGCGCGGGGTTCGACTCAACTGCATCAGCCCCGGCCCGACCGACTCGCCGATGATGTCAGCGTTCGAGGACTTTGCGGGTGCCCAACTCATCGACCTGTTCGCACGGGGACTCGGCCGTCGCTCGACACCCGAAGAACAGGCCTACGCGTGCATCTTCTTGAACTCGCCGGCCGCGAGTTATGTCAACGGCGAGAACCTCGTCACCGACGGCGGCACCATGGGTGGGCTCACAACGGGCCGCATCACCCTCGATCTCGAGACCTGACTCGAATCCCGTCTCGGCACACGCCGAACCGTCAGGGATTCGTCGGACGGTTGGTCCAACGCCCGGTCCCCGGGATCCGAAACCAGCCGCCCCCGGCGAGCGTGCCCCCGTCGGTCGGAATGCAGTGTCCGGTGACGAACGCCGCATCGTCCGAAACGAGGAATGCGATCACACCGGCCTGGTCTTCGGGAGTGCCCGGCCGACCGATCGGGGCCCAGATCTTCCAACGGTCCTCGAGCTCGACGGGCACGGTCGAGTAGTCCACTTGCAACGACTGGGTGATGTCCGGGCCAACCGCGTTGACCCGGACACCGCGACCGCCGAGTTCGAGCGCGAGCGAACGCGTGAAGTGGATCACGGCGGCTTTGTAGGCGGCGTAGACCGGGTCGACCGGATAGCCCCGCAGTCCCTCGACCGACGACACATTCACGATCGAACCCCCACGAGCGAGCAACTTCGGCAGGAGTGCGTGCGTCACGGCGAACACGTGACGGAGGTTGATTGCATCGAGCGCGTCCCAATGCGCCGGCGAACTCTTCGCGAACGGTGTCGGAGCGAGGTAGTGGCCGACGTTGTTCACCAATGCGTCGATGGCTGGGTACCGACTGTCGACCGCAGCCACGAGTGCAGCGACACCGTCTGGAGTCGCGACATCGGCAACGACCGGCGTCGCGCCCGTCGCCTGGGCGGTTGCCTCGGCTCGATCGGCGTCGAGTTCGGCAAAGACGACGGCGCGACCGTCTCGCCGGAGCCGCTCGACCGTCGCGCGGCCGATCCCGCCGCCGCCCCCGGTGACTACCGCAACCCGTTCGGACATGTCGCCTCATTCGCTCGATCGACGCTCGAACGTCCAGACTGGCACGCATGGCCGCTGCCGACGCCAATGCTGGCCTGCTCGTCGGGGTTGGTACCGCGATGCAGGACCGCGCGCCGGGCGAGGGCGTCGACGCAGTACACCTCATGATCGACGCAGCGAAGGCGGCGGGAGCCGACTCGGGCGTGAACGGGTTGTTGGCGCGGGTAGGCCGGGTGTACGTGAGCCAGGGAACCTGGCGCGCTCCCGATGCAGGTCGATCGATCGCCCGCGCCATCGGAGCGCCCAACGCCCGCAGCGTCTTTGTGCAGCTCGGCATTCCCCAGCAGGCGCTGATCGACCAAGCACTGACGGCGATCAATCGCGGCGACGTCGAGGCGGCACTCGTCGTCGGAGGCGAGGCGAAGGCTCGCGACGACCGCGCCCGGCGAGCCGGCATCACGCTGCCGTCCGCAGGCGACACGGGCACCACGCCCGACGAGGTCCAAACGCCCCTCAGCGAGATCGTCGCCGCAGCTGAGCTTGCGATCGGATTCGTGGTTCCGGTGCAGCAGTACGCAGCCATCGACAACGCTGTACGAGCCGCCGAGGGTCGCAGCATCCCCGCGCACACCGCGGAGATCGACACGCTGTGGTCGCGCTTCGACGGCGTCGCCCTCACCAACCCTGCGGCCGCCTTCGCCGCGGGCCGCTCGGCCGAGCAACTCCGTGACCCCGAACCTGACAACCGAATGCTCGCGTTCCCGTACAACAAGTGGCACGCAACGCATTGGAGTGTCGATCAAGCGGGCGCGCTGCTCCTTTGTTCGCGTCGGCTCGCCGACGAGTTGGGAATCGAGTCCGAGCGGCGGGTGTACCCACTCGTCTCGTTGGAGTCGAGTCACAGTGTGTCGCTGTCGAAGCGCGCCGCGTTACACCGCTGGCCGGCGATGAACGTGCTCGGGCACGCGGCCGAGGCTCACCTGGGCGTCCGTCTCGCCGACATCGAGCTCGTCGAGTTGTACAGCTGCTTTCCCGCAGCCGTTCGCATCCAACAACGCGAGCTCGGCCTCGCACTCGATCGCACACCCACGATGACCGGTGGTATGCCGTTCGCCGGCGGACCGTTCAACAACGTCGTGTTCCAAGCCACGGCCGCAATGGTGCAGCGGCTCCGTACCGATCCCGGTCAGCTCGGTTTGGTCACGACCGTGAGCGGGCTGCTCACGAAGCCGGGTCTGGCGATCTGGTCATGTGACCCAGGCGAACGCGCCCCATTGCTGGCCGACCTGGCCGAAGCGGCCGCAAGTGCGACCGAACTCCGCAACGTGATCGAGGGCTACGTCGGTCCAGCGATCGTCGCGACCTATACCGTCCGAACGGGCCAGTCCGGGCTCGAAGCTGTCGTGATCGGCGACACCCCCGATGGCGACCGGGTTGTCGCCATCATCAGCGATCCCGACGCCGCTCGTGCGGCCTTGACCGATGAACTCATCGGCCGCGCGATCCAGGTCGACGGCACCGCAGCGACCGTCGCCTGAGCCGGCCGAGCCATCCACGGACCCGGGCGCGACCGGACTTCGGCGCATAGCGTCATCACGATGGCTGACTGGAGCGTCGTCGACGCGGCCCGAGCGTTCGCCGAAGGCCGGGTCAGCGCGCTCGAACTCGTCGACGACACACTGACCGAGATTGCCGCCGTGGAGCCCGTCCTGCACGCGTTCTCGTTCGTCGACCCCGACGGCGCTCGCCTCGCCGCCGACCGCCTCGACCACTCGCGGGCCCGGGGGGAAGCGCTCGGTCCGTTGGCCGGGGTCCCGTTCGCGGTGAAGGATCTCGAAGACTGCGCAGGGATGCCGACCACGCGAGGAAGCCGGTGGTTCGTCGGCGAACCGCCGGTCGATCGCGACGACATCCACGTCGGGCGGCTCCGCCGGGCAGGGGCAATCGCTGTCGGCAAGACGACCGCGCCCGAGTTCGGCGCGTGGGCCTACACCGCAAGTCCTGCATTGGGTGTGACGCGCAACCCGTGGAACCCACGGTGCACACCCGGAGGCTCGAGCGGCGGCACCGCAGCTGCGGTCAGCGCGGGCACGCTCCCGTTCGGCACCGCATCCGACGGCGGTGGATCGATCCGCACTCCGGCGACCTTCTGCGGTCTGCCCGGACTCAAACCGACCTACGGTCGGATTCCGACGTTCGGCGTGACCCACCTCGCACAGAACGCGGTCGTCGGTGCACTCGCAACCACGATTGCAGACACTGCGTTGTTGCTCGACGTCATGGCCGGCCCGGACCGGCGCGACCGCACTGCGCTCCCCCCGACCGACGTGCGTTACGCCGTGGCCACCGACCAGCTCGACGTCGCCGGCCTTCGCGTGGGTTGGTCGGTCGATCTCGGTTTCGCGCTCGTCGACGACGAAGTGGCGACGATTGTCGAAGCCGCGATGCGCGAACTCGTTGCCGCGGCCGACCTCGACCTACGACCGGTCACGATCGACTTCGACGACTACATCGCGACTTACTCGCGGATGGAGTCAGCCGACATGTGGGTCGACATCCCTCAAGATCGTTTCCCCGATCGCCTCGACGAACTCGATCCGTTGGTGCGACCTGGCTGGGAGCGCGCCGCGACCGTCACGGTGCCAAAGCTCGCCGCAGTCCATCGCGCCCGGCGCGAACTGGTGGCACAAGTGGCGGCGCTCTTCGACGACATCGACGTGTTGGTGACGCCGGCGACGTCGATTCCGGCGTTTGCGGCCGAGGGCCCCATGCCGACCGACGTGGCCGGACAACCGACCCACGGCGGCATGGGGGTCGTCCTGGCGATGCTCGCCAACCTGGCGAACCTGCCGGCGATCTCGCTGCCAGCGGGACGAACTCGTTCGGGGTTGCCCGTCGGGCTCATGGTCACCGCAGATCGTTACCGCGAGGACGTCTGCCTCCGCCTCGGCCGCATCTTCGAACAGGCGTGTCCGTGGCCCCGCCACGCCCCTCGTCTGCGTTGACTCGATCCGGCTCGCGATCCGCGAGCCGAACACGACCCGGCGGGCCGATGACCGGCGGAGGCTGCGTTCCATGAATCGTCGACCCTCGATGGGGCCTAGCCTCGCCGCGATGCCCATCGCACCGCTGTTCGACGTTGCGGCCATCGTTGTGTTCGTTGCCTTGGGACGTCGCTCCCACGACGAAGGTGGGGGCATCGGCGAAGTCGTTGAGATCGCCGCGCCCTTCCTCATCGCGCTCGGCGTCGCCTGGGCCGTGCTGTGCGCATGGCGAGCACCGACGAAGCCGAGTACTGGCGTCCACCTCGCCATCGTGACGGTCGGTGTCGGTCAGACCCTCCGCAACCTGGTCTTCGAACGCGGAACGGCCGTCGCGTTCATCATCGTCAGTGCCGTGATGGTCACCGCGCTGTTCGTCGGCTGGCGCCTCGTCGTGCAGCGTTGGTTTCCTCGGTTCGCTTCCGACCCCACCGGATGACGACACTGCACGCCATGGCCGAATCACAGCAGACCATCGTCACCCTCGACCTCGAAGGGGTCCTCGTTCCCGAGATCTGGATCGCGGTAGCGGAGCGCACCGGAATCGCCGAGTTGCAGCGCACAACGCGCGATGAACCGGACTACGACGTGTTGATGCGCGGGCGGCTCGCGATCCTCGACCGACACGGACTAAAGCTCAGCGACATCCAAGCGGTCATCGCCACGCTCAGCCCCGAACCTGGGGCGTGCGCGTTTCTCGACTCGCTCCGCGCATGCACGCAGGTGATGATTCTCTCCGACACCTTCGAGCAGTTTGCCCAGCCCCTGATGCGTCAGTTGGGTTGGCCGACGTTGCTGTGCCACCGTCTCGTCGTCGACGAGACCGAGCGCATCGTCGACTACACGCTCCGTCAACCCGATCAGAAGCGTCACGCTGTGGAGGCCCTCCAGTCGCTGAACTACCGCGTGATCGCGGCCGGCGACTCCTACAACGACACTGCGATGCTCGGTGCCGCGGACCGCGGCATCCTGTTTCGTTCACCGCCGAATGTCATCGAGGAGTTCCCGCAGTTCCCGTCGTGCACCGAGTACGACGAACTGCGGAACCATCTCGGCGTCTGACGCCGCGCGACTCCGCCTGCGGGGCTGCGCGCCGCGGCCGCTGTGACCTCAGACCAAGGAGTACGAGCACATGGGACGCCTCGATCAGCGAGTTGCGATCGTCACCGGATCTGGGGAGGGCATTGGAGCGGCCATCGCGCGGCGCTTCGCCGCCGAAGGCGCCGCAGTTGTCGTGGCCGAACTGCGCGAGTCGATCGGCATGGCGATCGTCGACGAGATCACCGCCGCCGGCGGCCACGCGGTGTTCCAGCGCACTGACGTCGCCCAGCGTGCCGAGAACGAAGCCATGGTCGCAACCGCGGTCGCGCAGTTCGGTCGGCTCGACATTCTCGTCAACAACGCGTGGGGAGGCGGCGAGATCAGCCGCGTCGAACGCAAGACCGACGCACTCATCGACCATGGTCTCGCGGTGGGCTTCCGCGGACCGTTGTGGGCGATGCAAGCCGCATTCAATCCGATGCGTGACCAGCAATACGGCCGGATCATCAATCTGTGTTCGCTCAACGGAGTGAACGCCCACATGGGCACCCTCGAGTACAACACGGCAAAGGAAGCGCTTCGGGCCGCGACCCGCACCGCGGCACGCGAGTGGGCGTCGACGGGCATCGTGTGCAATGTCTTGTGCCCCGCGGCGAAGTCGGCCGCGTTCCGCCGGGTCATGGGCGAGCATCCCGAACTCCAGGCCGCGGCGGATGCATCGAACCCGATGGGTCGCATCGGCGACTGCGACGACGACATCGCGCCAGTCGCGCTGTTTCTCGCGAGCGAAGATGCTCGCTATGTCACCGGGAACACGATCTTCGCGGACGGCGGTAGCCACATCAACGGCGCGCTCTGGTTCCCCGACCTCGACTGACCAACCGCGAAGAGGGACCCAGCGGTTCGACGGACGGCGCCGCGTGCGGGTCGATCAGCGGACGCCGGAACCAGGCGGCGCGGGGAGGTCGACGAAACGGCGAGCTTCGGGTCCGTGGACGGGGTCGGCACGCTCCCACGGCCATCCACCGAACTGCGTCGATCGGTAGTCGTCGAACGCTGCAACAATTTCGTCCCGGGTGTTCATCACGAACGGGCCCTGCCGCGCCACCGGTTCGCCGATCGGGCGTCCCTGGAGGAGCAGACACTCTGCGCCCGCGTCGCCGGCTACCACCGGAATCGCCACCGAGTCCGCGAGCAGCGCGGCTGTTGGCGCGTCGATCCTCTCGTCGTCGATCACGACCACGCCGTTGAACGTATAGAGCGTTCGTACCGTCTCCGAACCGGCCGGAACCGGCAGGGTGAAGTTCGCGCCGGGCTCGAAGACGAGGTGCCAGATGGCGAGGTCGGCCTCGGCGCGCGCGGCCCACGAGTTCGGCGGTGGTGGCGGCGGCGCGGCGCCATCGAACCCGCCGGCGATCGCGGTCAAGCGCACGCGGCCTCGGTGCCCGACGTTCGCGTGGAGGAGATCGTCGCCCCACAACATCGTGAAGTAGGGATCCACCATCTTGTCCGAGGCAGGAAGGTTCAGCCAGATCTGAAACAGTTCGGCTGGGTTCGGCGCATCGGTCGCGAGCAACGGAAACATCTCGGAGTGCACGACGCCGCGACCGGCAGTCATCCACTGCACATCGCCCCGTCCGAATCGAGCACGTGCGCCCAACGAGTCGGAGTGATCGATGAACCCCTGGCGTGCGTAGGTCACCGTTTCGAACCCACGGTGCGGATGCGCAGGAAATCCCGGCACGACGTCGCCGTGGTACATCCGCCAACCATCGCGTCCTTCGAAGTCCATCCCGATCTCGCGGCCCGCCAACAACCCCGTTGCAGGACCGAGCGCGGCGGTACCCGCCGGGTACGCGTCGATGTGATGAACGCAGAACAGAAACGGATCGATCGTCGGCCATTGCGATCCCAAGGGAACAGTCTGGCGAACCCGCGACTCCATGGTCGCGAAGTTACGTCACCGTCGCGCAATGGCGACGAAGACCCGATCGAGCGACACGGCCAGATACGTTGTCACGGTGCCCATCCACGTACTTCGCTTCGCCTGTCCCGACGCACCGGGAATCGTCGCCGGGGTCGCAGCCGACATCGCTGCGTGTGGCGGCAACATCTTGGAGAACGCGCAGTTCGGCGATCCGGCCAGCAGTTTGTTCTGCATGCGCACCCGCTTCGAGTGCGAGCACGACGATCCCCAGGCCGTCCACGAGCGACTCCAGCCTCGGGCGGCCGCGCTCGGAGCAACGTTGAGCGTTCGCAGCGAAACCGACCGATCCCGTGTGCTGCTCATGGTGTCGAAGCATGACCATTGCCTCCACGATCTCCTGTACCGGTGGCGGGCCAACGAGTTGCGCGTCGACATCGCCGGTGTCGTCAGTAACCACCCGGACCTCGAATCCTTCGTGGCCGGATTCGGACTCGACTATGTCCACGTTCCGGTGACTGCCGCGACCAAGCCCGAAGCCGAAGCGCGGCTCCTCGAACTTATTGCAGATCGCGGCGTGGATCTCGTCGTCCTCGCCCGTTACATGCAGATCCTCTCCGACGAACTGTGCGTGGCATTGCAAGGACGAGCGATCAATATCCACCACTCGTTCCTTCCCGGGTTCAAAGGCGCCCGGCCCTATCACCAAGCCTGGCGGCGCGGCGTCAAGCTGATCG